>DATAJS010000022.1 GCA_036262035.1 Burkholderiales bacterium
ACTCGAAGTAGGTGGCCTAAACGACGCAATATAAAGCGTCGTTGACCCTGTATAAATTGTAACCACGGCAAAATAGTCGCACAGGTTCAGCGCCTTGGCTGCAAAATAGTAAGGTCTGACAAAAAAAGCAAACGCGTCAGGAGCGCCGGGGTGCGCGCGTCGCTTGCGGCACTCAACCTGCAACCATCGCGTGCCACCTTCGCAGCCACGGTCGGGCGCGGGCTTTGAGCCCGTAAAGGGTCCGAGGAGCGCCCGGTCAAAGTCAAAATGGGTTCCCGATCGCGCAACAGCGCGCGTCGGGAATGACGGTGTAAGGCTGACGCGGGTCGGGAATGACGGATTCGATCAGAGGCGCGGCATTCTCGAGACAATTCAAAACGGATTCCCGCCTTCGCGGGAATGGCGAGACCGTCGCAGCGTCGCGTAAAGCACGAGCGCCGGCACCCACACCCAGACGATCTCCGAGGTCAGCACTTCCAGCCCTCGCTCGGAAAAGAACCGCCGTATTCCCAGCGGCGACACTTCGATCGGCGTCCACGGGAAGAAGTAGCGCTCGTCGTCCAGCGGCCAGAGCAGCGGGATGCCCGATCCGCCGTTGGTGCACATGTCGAGCAGCGGGTGAGATAAGAGGCAGACGAAGACGAACAGGAACGCTTTGACGTGCGTCGTGCGCAGCGCGCGTGCGATGAGCGCCGCGCACAACGCACCAAACAGCGCGGCGAGCGGCGTGTGCGTGATGCCGCGATGCGCGATCGCGGACCAGTAATGGCTGATGTACACGTCGAGATCCGGCGCCATCGAGGCGGCGACGCCGGCGAGCAGCAGCCGGCCGGAGATCGCACGCGAACCGAGTCCGAATCCGATCGCCAAAGGCACCGCGGGATGCGAGAGGATGGTCGGCATCAGGATTTCTCTTGTCGTATCTCGGCGAGCGCCGAGCTGTCGATCAGGCCTTCGCCCGCGGCGTGCACCGCCGCGAACTCGCTGTCGGGCGCGAGCACGAATTGCGCCCGGCTCGCGCGTATCGCTTCGGTGAGCGCGGCGATCGCCGACAGCCGTTCGGGCCGCGTGTCGATCGAGCGGATGTAGATCGCGAGTACGCGGTCGGGGAAGCGCTTCACCACGTCGGCGTAGATCTCCGGATCGCGCTCGGCGCTGTCGCCGATCAGCACGAACGGAAGTTGCGGGTACGCCGCGAGGATGCGCTCGATGTTGGCGAGCTTCCGGCTCGGCTGCCGTCGAGCGCCCAGCATCATGCGCGGGCCGAAGTCGCGCAGGAAGATCGGGCCGAGCGGTATCCGGTTCAACTTGTAGAACTCGACCAGCAGCCCGTAGAGGTTCCACGGCCCGTTGGAGACGTAGAAGATGGGATTCGCCTGGCCGCCCGACGCGCCGTCGTGCAGCGCGCGATAGAGCGCGGCGATGCCCGCGAACGGCGTGCGGGCGTGCGAGTTGGAGAGCAGCACGGTCGCGAGCATCGAGAGCGTGCTGCCGACGTTGGTCGTGACGACGGTGTCGTCGATGTCGCTGATGACGCCGTAGCGCGCCTGCGGCGGCGGGACGACGATCTGCGCCGTCGCATCGGACACCCCCGGCACGACCGGCGCGTCGGGAAGATCGAGCGCGACCTCATGCCAGACGCTGCCAGCGAGCGGCGCGCCCGCGGGCATGTCGATCGAGAAATACCCTTCGTGGTCGGTGACGGCGAGCGCTTCGCTCGCTCCGTGGCGCGCCCGCACGCGCGCGTTCGGCACGTCGCGCGTCGCGAAGCGCTTCCACATGTTCACCAGGTTGCGCCATCGCGTGTCGTCGGGGTGCGATTCGATCTCGACGACGTACTTGAGCACACGCCCTTGCAGCACGAGGCGCTCGCCCGTGCCGTAGCCCATGTAAGGCTCGATCGCCCACTTGCGGGCGTTCCTCACCCGGATGGCGCTACTCTCCCTTGATGCCGGCCTGCTTGATGACGCGGCTCCACATCGCCTGCTCGGACTTGATGTGCCCCGCAAATTCCTGCGGCGTGCTGCCGACCGCTTCCGAGCCTTCGGCGGCGAGGCGCTGCGCCATGTCGGGCGACTTCATGGCCTTCGCGGCTTCGCTGCCGATCTTGTCGACGATCGCCCTGGGCGTCTTCAAAGGCGCGACGAGCCCGTACCAGTTCACGACGACCACGCCGGGGATGCCCGCTTCGGCCATGGTCGGCATGTTGGGGAGTGCCTGCACGCGCTTGGGCGGCGTCACCGCGAGCGCGCGCAGACGGCCGGCCGTGATGTGCGGGATCGACGAGATGATCGTGGGGAACGACACCGGCACGCGTCCGCCGATGAGATCGCCGTAGGCCGCGCCCATGCCTTTGTACGGCACGTGGACCATCTTCGTCCCGGTCGCGATCTGGAAGAGCTCGCCTGTCATGTGGATCGGGCTGCCGATGCCCGAAGAGCTGAAGGTGTATTTGCCGGGATTGCCTTTGAGGTGCTGGACGAACTCGAGCGCGGTCTTCGCCGGTATCGACGGGTGTATCGCCAGCACGTAACCCTGCGCGGTGACCTGCGTCACCGCCGCGAAATCGCGCGCGAGGTTGTAGCGCGACTTGTAGAGCAGCGGATGGATGATGGGCGTGGTGCTCGCCATCATCAGGGTGTGCCCGTCGGGCGCCGCCGCGGCCAGGATGTCGAGCGCGACCTGGCTGCCGGCGCCGGGACGGTTGTCGACGACGACGCTCTGCCCGAGCGCGTCGGAGAGCTTTTGCGCAAGACCGCGCGTGACCGTGTCCATGCCGCCGCCCGCGGCGAGCGGCACGAGTATGCGGACCGGTTTGGTAGGGAAGCTCTGCGCGTGGGCACAAGCACTGCTTAGTGCGAGCGCCGCCATGCCTGCAATCGCGATCTCTTTCTTCACGGTTCCTCCTCGTCTCGCGCGTGGCTGCGGATCGGGTAGGATATCGCGCCAGGCGGCCTCCGTGCCGTCCTTCCTCCGATCGCTCCCCCGCAAATGAATCTCGAACGGCGCATATCCGACCACGACGCCGCCGTGTATCTCGGCATCGCGGCGATGTTCACGCTCGTGTTCATCGTCGATTACTTCACGCGGCTCGGTCTGGCCGAGTGGATATTGCACGTGGTGCCCATCGGGCTGTGCCTGTTCCAGCGCCGCGCATGGCTCCCGCTGTTCGCCGGGCTCGTTGCGACCATGCTGATCGTCCTCGGTTTTCTCGTGTCGCCGCAGGGTGCGGCGGCGCAGCTTGCCGCGATCAACCGCACGATCGGCGTGGTGACGATCTGGTTCGCGGCCCTCATCGTGCGCCAGACTCTGCTCGCGCGGGCGCGCGCGGCCGCGCTGGCGTGGCTCGCCGAAGGTCAGGTGCGGATCGCGCAAAGCGCGCTCGGCGATCTCAAGCCCGCCGAAGTCGGCGACGCGCTGGTCGCCAGCGTCGCGCGTTACGTGGGCGCACAGACGGCGGTGCTCTATCGCCGCGAGTCCGGCGTCCTGCAGCGCAACGGCGTGTACGCCGCGTCCGAGGCGCCGCAGACCCTGCGTCTCGGCGAAGGCGTCACCGGCGAGGCGGCGAAATCGCCCCGGGCGCTGGTGATCGAAGGTTTGCCGCCGGACTACCTGCGCATCGCGTCCGCAACCGGCTCCGCGGCGCCCCAGGCGCTGATCGCTGCGCCCATCACCGCGGAAGGCGCGCCGCACGGCGTGATCGAGCTCGGCTTCGCCGCGAGGCCCGCCAACGTCGACGAGGTGCTCGCGCTGCTCGACCGCGTCGCGGGCGACGTCGGCGTGACCGTGCAGAGCGCGCTGTACCGCGAGCGCGTGCTCGAGCTTCTCTCGGAAACGCAGCGCCAGGGCGAGGAGCTGCAGGCGCAGCAGGAGGAGCTGCGCGTCGCGAACGAAGAGCTCACCGAGCAGAGCTCGGCGCTGAAAGAGTCGCAGGCGCGGCTGGAGAACCAGCAGGCGGAGCTCGAGGAGACCAATGCGCAGCTCGAAGCGCAGGCGACCGATCTCGAGCGCCAGAAAGCCGATCTACTCAACGTGCAGAGCGAGCTCAAGCGCTCGGCGCAGGAGCTCGAGCGCGCGAGCCGCTACAAATCCGAGTTCCTGGCCAACATGTCGCACGAGCTGCGCACGCCGCTCAACAGCTCGCTCATCCTCGCCAAGGTGCTCGCCGACAACGGCGCGGGCAACCTGACCGAGGAGCAGGTGAATTACGCGAAGGTGATCCACACCTCGAACAACGACCTGCTCGCGCTCATCAACGACATCCTCGACCTCTCCAAGATCGAGGCCGGCCACGTCAAGGTCGAGCCCGAGGCCGCCGCGCTCGACTCGGTGCTCGAGCCGCTGCGCGCGAGCTTTGAGGCGGTCGCCAGCGAAAAAGGCCTGGAGCTGGTGTTCGACGTCGCCGCCGACGCGCCGCAGTCGCTCACGACCGACGTGCGCCGGCTCCAGCAGATCCTGCGCAACCTCCTGTCGAACGCGCTCAAGTTCACCGCAAAGGGACGCGTCGCGCTGCGCGTCTCCGGCGCGGGCGGCGGCCGCGTCGCGTTCGCGGTCGAAGACACCGGCATCGGCATCCCCGAAGATCAGCTCGAGCCGATCTTCGAGGCATTCCACCAGGCCGACGGCACGACGAGCCGCAAGTACGGCGGCACCGGCCTCGGGCTTTCGATCTCACGCGAGCTGGCTCGGCTCCTCGGCGGAATCATCTCGGTGACGAGCACGGTCGGCGTCGGCAGCACGTTCTCGCTGACGATACCCGTGACGCTCGACAGCGCCGCAGGCGACACTGCGGCCGAGCCGGCGCCCGCGCCGCGCGCCGCGCCGGTTCCGCAGCGCGAGCCGCGTCGCGCGAGGCCGGCGACGCCCGAGCACATCCCCGACGATCGCGAGCACCGCGCGCACGAGCGGCTGATCCTCATCGTCGACGACGACGTCAACTTCGCCAGGATCCTCTACGGCCTCGCGCACGAGCTCGACCTCGACTGCATCCACACGGTCAACGGCTCCGACGCGGTCGAGCTCGCGCGCCGGCACAACCCGAGCGGCATCCTGCTCGACGTGGGGCTCCCCGACGACTCCGGCTTGTCGGTGCTCGAGCGGCTCAAGCGCGATCCGGACACGCGCCACATCCCGGTGCACATGCTGTCGGTGGAAGACCATACCCAGCCCGCGCTCGAGCTCGGGGCGGTCGGCTACACGCTCAAGCCCGCGGCGCGCCACCAGCTCGTCGAGGCGATCGGCGCGCTGCGCTCGCGCGGCAACGGCCGCACGCACAGCGTGCTCGTCGTCGAGGACGATGCGGCCCTGCGCGAGAGCATCGCGGTGCTGCTGCGCGCGGAAGACGTCGAGATCGCGCTCGCGGGCTCCGCGGCCGAAGCGCTGGAGCGGCTGTCGACGGGCACGTTCGACTGCGTGGTGATGGACCTCGCATTGCCCGACGCGAGCGGTTTCGATCTCCTCGAGCGCATCGCGCAACAGGGACGGCCCGGCGACTCCGACCCTTTGAGACGCGCTCGCTATACGTCGGCGCCGGTGATCGTGTACACCGGCCGCCAGCTCTCGCCCGACGACGAGCAGCGCCTGCGCCGCTATTCGCGCTCCATCATCATCAAGGGCGCGCGCTCGCCCGAGCGCCTGCTCGACGAGGTGACGCTCTTCCTGCACCGCGTCGAGTCGACGCTGCCGCCGGACCAGCAGAAGCTCCTGCGCCAGGCGCGGCAGCGCGAGGCGTCGTTCGAAGGGCGCACGATCCTGCTTGCCGAGGACGACGTGCGCAACATCTACGCGCTGTCGAGCGTGCTCGAGCCGCTCGGGGCGAAGCTCGAGATCGCACGCAACGGCCGAGAAGCGCTGGACAAGCTCGCGAACGGCAACCGCATCGACCTCGTGCTGATGGACGTGATGATGCCGGAGATGGACGGGCTTGCCGCGATGCGCGAGATCCGCAAGTCGCCGCAGCTGTCCAAGCTGCCGATCATCGCGATCACCGCCAAGGCGATGCCCGAGGACCGCCAGGCGTGCCTCGACGCGGGGGCGAGCGACTACGTGTCCAAGCCGATCGACGTCGACAAGCTGCTGTCGCTGTGCCGGGTGTGGCTGCCCAAATGAACGCCGGCAAACAAGGCCTTGCCGCATGACCTACGTCGAGCATCGCGACACCTTCGACGAGGAGCTCAAGCTCCTCCTCGAGGCGATCTACTTCAAGTACCAGCACGACTTCAGGCATTACGCCTTCTCGTCGCTGCGCCGGCGGGTGACGCTCGCGATGCAGCGCTTCGGCTGCCGCAGCGTGTCGCAGCTCCAGGACCGCGTGCTGCACGAGCCCGAGGTGTTCGGGCAGATGCTGCAGTACCTCACGGTGCAGGTCTCGGAGATGTTCCGCGACCCGCAGTACTTCAGGACGCTGCGCGCCGAGGTCGTGCCGGTCCTGAAGACTTATCCCTCGATCAAGCTGTGGATCGCCGGGTGCAGCACGGGCGAGGAAGTGTGGTCGTTCGCGATCCTCCTCGCCGAGGAAGACCTGCTCGACCGCACGCTCGTCTACGCCACCGACATCAATGCCGAATCGCTGCAGGCGGCCGAGGCCGGCGTGTACGCGCTCGACCGCGTCGCGCAGTTCAGCACCAACTATCTTGCCGCCGGAGGCACGCGCTCGCTGTCCGATTACTATCACGCAGCCTACGGCGGCGCGGTGTTCGATCGCGCGCTCAGATCGAAAGTGCTGTTCGCCGACCACAGCCTCGCGACCGACACCGTGTTCTCCGAGGTGCACCTGGTCTCGTGCCGCAACGTGCTGATCTACTTCGACCGGCCGCTGCAGGATCGCGCCATCGGTCTGTTCCGCGATGCGCTGGTCCACCGCGGTTTCCTGGGGCTGGGCTCCAAGGAAAGCCTGCGGCTCACGTCGCACGCCGACGCGTTCGCCGAGCTCTCGGCGACTTCGCGGATCTACCGCAAATGCTGAGCTTCGACGCGATCGTCATCGGCGCATCGGCCGGCGGCGTCGAGGCCGTCTCGGCGCTGCTCCACGCGCTGCCGTCGTCGTGCGGCGCCGCGGTCGTGGTCGTGATTCACGTCCCGCCGGGGAACGACAACCTGCTCGCGCGCGTCCTCGCGCCGCGCTGCACGCTGCCGGTGCGCGAGGCGGCCGACAAGGAACCGGTCGAGGCGGGCAACGTCTACGTCGCGCCGCCGGGCTACCACCTCCTGATCGAGCCGGAGAAGACGTTCGCGCTGTCGCTCGACGAGCCGGTGCACTACTCGCGCCCGTCGCTCGACGTGCTGTTCGAATCGGCGGCGCACGCCTACCGCGAGCGGCTGCTCGGCATCGTGCTCACCGGCGCCAACGCCGACGGCGCCGAGGGACTGCGCATCGTGCGCGAGCTCGGCGGCACCGGCTGGGTCCAGCAACCCGAGACCGCTTACGCGCAGGCCATGCCGGCGGCGGCGATCGCGCGCGCGGGCGCCGACCGCGTCGCGACCGTCGCCGAGATCGCGCAGGCGCTCGGTGCCCTTCACGGCGCAGCAACTACGAACTGATGAACGAACCGATCAAGATACTCGTCGTCGACGACGTGCCGCAGAACCTGGCGGCGATCGAGGCCGTGCTCGCACGTCCCGGCCTCGAGCTCCTCAGCGCGCGCTCCGGCGAGGAAGCGCTCGAGCTGCTGCTCGTGCACCACGTCGCGCTCGCGCTCATGGACGTGCGCATGCCGGGCATGGACGGCTTCGAGCTCGCCGAGCTCATGCGCGGGGCCGAGCGCACGCGCGACGTGCCGATCATCTTCATGACCGCGGCGTCGCACGATCCGCTGCGCACGTTCAGGGGTTACGAGGCGGGTGCGGTCGACTTCCTGCACAAGCCGATCGACCCGTTGATCCTCAAGAGCAAGATCGACATCTTCGTCGAGCTCTACTCGCAGCGCCGCCGCATGCAGGCGCAGCTCGAGGAGCTGCAGCGCGCGCTGCGCCTGAACGAGACGTTCGCGGCGGTGCTCGGACACGACCTGCGCAACCCGCTCAATGCGATCTCGATGGGCGCTGAAGTGCTGCTGCAGGTCGCGTCCGACGACAAGGTGCGATCGATCGGCGAGCGCATACGCGCCAGCACCCGGCGCATGGCGAAGATGATCGAGCAGCTCCTCGACGTCGCGCGCATCCGCGCCGGCGGCGTGTCGCTCGCGATGAACCCGGGCAACGTCGCGGACGTGTGCGGCACGATACGCGAGGAGCTCGAAGCCGCGCGCTCGCCGGGGCGCATCGCGGTGAGCTGCAGAGGCGACACTGCCGCGACCTTCGACGCCGACCGGCTGTCGCAGGTGTTCTCCAACCTCATCGGCAACGCGCTCCAGCACGGCGCGCCGGAGACGCCGGTGAACGTGACGATCGACGGGGAGGACCCGCGCGTGGTCACGGTGCGCATCAGCAACGAAGGCGCCATCCCGGCCGAGCGGCTGACGACCCTGTTCGAGCCGTTCCAGTCGATCGGCTCGCAGGGCGGGCTCGGCCTCGGGCTCTACATCGCCAAGCAGTTCGTGCAGGCGCACGGGGGCGACGTCGCGGCGCGCGCCGAGCCGGCGCAGCACACCACGTTCGAGTTCTCGATCCCGCGCACGCCGCCGGCGACCGACGGCGGGAAGGTCACGCTCTAGAGCGGCTGGAGGTCTTTGCCGCGCATGCGGGTGAGCAGCAGCTCGCCGTCGGGGTCGACGCGAAACTCGCCGTAGCGTGCGGGCTCGTAGCGCGCGGCGGTGCCTTCCTCGAAGAACCACGCATTCGTGGCGAACTTCATCTCGCCCGCCCGGATACGGTAGCGCAGCCGCAGCTCGTCCGCGGCGAGCGGCCGGCCGTCGTCCATGCGCGCGTATTTCGCGACCCCGTCGGACCCGACGGTGACCACGATCCGCCCGTCCTCGGCCTGCCGCGCCTCCCTCAGCGCCGCCTGCGCCTCGCGCGCGATCGCGAAGCTCAGCGCCATGTAATCGCCCTGCATGAGCGAGCGCGGGTCGACCGGCGCGAGCTCCAGGTAGACGATCCGGCCGCTCTCCAGATGGTGCTCGCGCTGGACGATGCTCCAGTCGACGACCGCGAGGACGCCGACGCACGCGACGAGCGCGATCGCGCTACGCATCGGGGAGCACCCGTTTGAGCAGGAGCGCGCGCGCACCGAGCAGAACCGCGCCGGCGGCGGCGAGCGTGGCGGCCTTGCCGAGCAGCGTGAGATCGAGGCTGTAGTAATAGCCGCCGATATACCCGAGCAGTCCCGCCAGCCCGAGACCCCACAGCACGACGTTGCCCGCGGCAAAACCGAGCACCACGATCGCGAGCCCTCCCGCGAACCCGGGCGCGTGCAGCGACGCGGCGCCGAGGAGCGCGGCGGCGAGCACCGCCGCGAGCGCGGGCCGGTCGGTCAGCCGCCAGCCGGCCCGCCTCACGAGCGCCGCCACCGTAGCGAGCCACACTCCCGCAACGAGCGCTTCGCCTGCGCCGAGGAGCGTAGGGGGCGGTGCGATGAAGCTCACGTCGAAGAACGCACCGCGGCCGAGCACGGCCGCAGCCTCCATCTGTACGAAGGCGAGCGTGAGGCCGTACGCGATCGGGGTGACCAGTGAATGCCTGCGTGCGAGCCGTGCTTCGTTCAGCCACAGCCATGCGAACGCCGCGGCGATCGCGCCCGGCGCGACCACGCCCATGCCGGTTCCGCGCAGCGCTATCGCCAGCGCGGTCGCAGCGGCATACGAGGAGCCCACGCGGTGGAGGTAGCTCGGCATCGCCACCACGAGGCCGGCTTCGAGCGCTGCGATCACAGAGGCGATGCCCGCGAGCGAATGCGCTTGCAAGGTATCGACCAAGCCGAAGACGAAGAACGCCTGACCGGCGATGCTGATCGCGAGCGCGAACATCGGCGCGAAATCGCCGGCGGGGCCATGCCGGAATATCGCGTAGGCCGCTCCGATCAGCGACGCGCCGATGACGGCGGCGGCGACCGGGCTGTTGACGATGAACTGGAAAGCGAGCGCGAAGAACCCGATCAGGAACAGCGCGGCGACGATGCCGGCCGCGCCGAGCATCACGCGCACGTACCACGGCGTCTGCGATTCGCGCGGCCGCGGCATGTCGCCGTGCGTGAGCCCGGCGCGCGAGAGCGCGTCCCACAGCCTCGTGTCGCGCGCCGCGCTCATTCGGCGGACTCGGCGGCGAGCTGTCGCAGCCACCACCCCGATGCGGCCGCCATGCCGATCACCGCGAGCGCGATCAGCAGCGCCGCGCCGGCGCCGCCGCCCAGGGCGAAGAGATGCCTGCCGAGGAACGCGGTGACGACTACGATCGCGGACAGACAACCGCCCGCCAGCATGAAGAGGTCGCGCCTCAACCGCACGTACACGTAGCCGCCGCACGCGAGCCATGTCGCATAGGCCAGCACCGCGATCGCATCGCCGGCGTCGCCGTCGAGCACTGCGTGCAGCGCGAGCATCGCGACCGCAACGCCGCTCGCGACCGCGATGACGCGGGGCGCCCAGCGCGAGGCCAGCCAGTCGATGCGCGTCGCGGCGAGCTCCCACACGGCCAGCGCCAGCGTATTCAGCGCGAAGAGCAGCCAGAGCGGGCTTTCGCCGGTGAAAACGAAACCGAGCCAGCCCCCGAACGTGCTGAAGTACAGCGCCGCCGCGAGGTTCGCCAGGGCGAGCCACATCACCCACAACGCGGCGTAGCGGCCGACGATCACCCACGGCACGATGAGCGCGCCCCAGGCAGCGAAGAGCTCGAAGGTGTCGGCGCCGGTCTGGTAGGTCTGTCCGACGAGCGCGAGCAGCGCGCCGAGCACGATGCACGCGACGAGCAGAGCGGCTTTGGCGGAGGCCCTCTCGGGTCCCAGCCGCCAGTACGCGACGACTGCCGCGACGATCGCGATCTGGAGCAGGCCGAACTTCGCGTAGCGCCCCAGGGCGCTCCAGTTGTAGGCGATGAAGAACACGACTGCGACGCCGAGCGCGGCCGCGCCCGACCACAACAGCAGCCGATCGAGGAACGTGCGCCAGTGCCTCGCCGACGGCAGCACGCCCGCCGCGGACAGCGCTGCTTGCGCGTCGTCGATCGCCCCGTGCTCGGTCCACGAGAGGATCGTCGCGCGCTCGCTCATTTGGCTTTGGGATCCGGGCATGCGCCGGCGCGATAGCCGACGACCTTGGGATCGCTGCATGCGCTGCACGCGTTGCCGCGCGTTTCGTTGACGCTGGAGTCGCAGGGGACGGTCACGCAGCGTTTGCCGGTGTCGACCTGCGCGCACACCGGACGGTACTCGCGCGTGCAGATCTCCGGACGCGGGTTGCTGCACGCGACGTAAGGCTGCGATGAGGCGGGCTGCGATGGCGGGAGTTGCGGCGCATCCGCGGCGGCGCATGCGCCGCTCAGCGCCACGAATCCCAGCAAAGCCGCTCGCATCGTGGGCGACACGGCTACTTCTTCGCCGCGCCGACGGTGATCTCGTTCTTCACCGACGTCACGCCGTGCACGCGCTTCGCGATCTCCTCGGCCTTGGCCGATTCCTGCTTCGACTTGGCGCTCCCCGTGAGCTTGACGACGCCCTTGTCGGTGTCGACGTGGATCTTCATCGCGCTCACCGTCTTGTCCTTGGCGTATTCGGCCTTGATCTTGCCGGTGATCGCCGCGTCGTCGATCACTTCGTTGGTCTTCGCGACCGCCTGGTCGACTTTGCTCGGGGCCTTGTCGGCGGCTTTGTCGGCCGCGCCTGCTGCGGGCGCCAGGAACAGCGCCAGAGCGGCGCAGGTGATCGAGAGCAGAGCTTTCATGGTTACCTCCGGTTTGCAAAAAACGAAAGGCCCGCGCAGCCGAGGCTCGACATTCCTTCGAACGCCGGAGCGCAGCGGGACGTTGACTTACGAGACACCCTTCAACGCGCCGCGTTCTCTTCGGCCTTGAGCATTTCCAGGTGAATCTCGACGCTGGTGTCGTCGTCGGCGAGCCAGACGTGGCCATCTTGTATGGTGCAATGCAAACGCATCGTGCGGTCGACGAGCGCGGCGAGGCTGCGAGTCTCCGCGGCGGGCAATCGCACGACCGTCACGTTGCGCGCCTTGTCGATGCGGCCGGCGACCTGTTCCCACCAGAGCGCCGAGGCGTGCGGCGCGCCGTAGCTGTAGACGTGAACTCGCGCTGCGCGTCCCGCGGCTTTGCGGATGCGCTTCTCGTCGGGCAAGCCGACGTCGATCCACGTGTCGATCGCGCCGGTCAGATCTTTCTCCCACACGTCGGGCTCGTCGTCGTCGGAGAGGCCGCGGCCGAAGGCGAGCCGCTCTCCCGCGTGCAACGCGAACGCGAGCACGCGCACCATCATCCGCTCGTCGGTCTCCGACGGATGCCGCGCGATCGTCAGCGCGTGCTCGGCGTAGTAACCGCGATCCATGTCTGCAATCTGCAACGCGAGCTTGAATATCGTCGCCTTGAGGGCCATTGGGTCTTTCGTTCGGGATGCCGCGGGAGCTTACAGGCCAGAGGCCTTCATGACCTTGCCCCAGATCGCAAGCTCGGCGGCGATGTGACGCGAGAAGGCATCCGGCGTACCTGCCGCGGGCTCCGCGCCGTCGGCGGCGAGGCGGTCGATGGTTTCACGGTCCTGCAACGCCGAGACCAGCGCTGCATTCAGCTTGGCAATTTGAGCGTCGCGCGTGTGAGCCGGCGCGACCAGCCCGAACCACGACGTCACGACGTAGCCCGGCACGCCCGATTCGGCGACCGTCGGCAGGTCGGGTGTCGCCGCCGCGCGCTTCGGTCCGGTCGTCGCCAGCGCGCGCAGCTTGCCGCTGCGCATGTGGGTGAGCACCGCGACCACGTTCGCGAACATCACCTGCACCTGGCCGCCGATGAGATCGACGATCGCGGGTCCCGAGCCTTTGTAAGCGACGTGGACGATGTCGGTTCCGGTGAGCCCCTTGAAGTATTCCCCGGCGAGATGGGTGGAATTGCCGTTGCCGCCCGAGCCGTAGTTGAGCTGGCCGGGTTTGGCCCTGGCGAGCGCGATCAGCTCTTTGACGTTCTTCACCGGCAGCGACGGATTGACGACGATGACGTAATGGCTCGTCGTCGCCTGGCCGATCGCGGCGAAGTCGCGCACCGCGTCGTACGGCGCGGGTTTGACGAGCAGCGCGTTGATCGTCATCGAAGGTGCGGCCATGAGGATGGTGTAACCGTCGGGCGGCGCCTTCGCAGTGATCTGGCAGCCGATCGTCCCTCCGGCGCCCGCGCGGTTGTCGACCACGAGCGTGCTCTTGAGCGTCTCGCTCATGCGCGTGGCCATCATGCGCGAGACGATGTCGACGCCGCTGCCGGGCGTCGATGCGACGATCATGCGGATGGGGCGTGACGGATAGGCTTGCGCGCTTGCAAGACACGGCACCGCAAGCAGGGTGCTGACAGCGACTATTCGAAGCATCGGACCTCCTTCTTTGATGACCTATACTACAGACACAACAATCGAAGAAGGAGGAAGGATGAGGTCCGCCGTATTCGCCGTATTCGCCGCAGTCGCCGTCGCCGTCGCCTTCGCCGCACCGGCGCTCGCGCAGCAGAACTATCCGACGAAACCGATACGCTTCATCGCGGCCTTTCCTCCGGGCGGCACGAGCGACATCGTCGCGCGGCTGGCGGCGCAGAAGCTCACCGACGCGCTCGGCAAGCAGGTGATCGTCGACAACCGCGGCGGCGCATCCGGCACGATCGGCTACGACATGGCCGCCAAGTCGCCCGCCGACGGCTATACGCTGCTCCTGGTCAGCATGGGCGGGCTCGTCACCAACCAGTTCCTCTTCAAGAAGCTGCCGTTCGATCCGCAGAAGGATTTCGCGCCGATCTCGCAGCTTGCGACCGCCGGTCAGGTGCTCGTGATCAATCCCGGCATTCCTGCGAAATCGGTACAGGAGCTCGTCGCGCTGGCCAGGCCGAGCCCGGGCAAGTTCAACGTCGGCTCGGGCGGGCTCGGCACCACGCAGCAGATCGTCGGCGAAGTCTTCCAGAACGCGACCGGCATCAAGCTCACGCACGTGCCTTACAAAGGCAGCATCCTGGCGGTGACCGCGACCGTGGCCGGCGAAGTCTCGATGACGTTCGCCGACAGCGCGCCCGCGGTGCCTCACGTCAAAGCAGGCCGGCTGCGCGCGCTCGTGGTCAGCGCGGAGCAGCGCTCGGTCGCGCTGCCCGATGTGCCCACCATGGCCGAGGCCGGCATCAAGGAGTGGTTCCCGCAGACGTGGTGGGGCATGGCGGCGCCGCGCGGCACGCCGCGGCCGATCATCACCCGGCTCAACGCCGAGGTCGTGAAGTTCATGAAAGCGCCCGACGTGCAGGAGAAGTTCGCGAGCCTCGGTCTCACGCCGCTGAGCAGCACGCCCGAGCGCGTGTCGGAGCTCGTCAGGACCGAAGCGCCGCGCATGGGCAAGCTCCTCAAGGCGGCCGGCATCCAGCCCGAATAGAAATCCGGGTCAGAGTCACATTACGCTTTCTAAATCTGACTCTGACCCGGATTTTTGAGGTGGCACGCGACGAGGTGGCCGGGCTTCACCGCCGTCAGTGCCGGCTCGTCGACGCGGCAGCGGTCGAACGCATACGGGCAGCGCGTGTGGAAGCGGCAGCCTGACGGCGGATGGACCGGGCTGGGGACGTCGCCCGCGAGGATCACGCGCTTCCTGTGCGCGCGCGGGTCGGGCACCGGCACCGCCGAGAGCAGCGCTTCGGTGTAGGGATGCTGGGGCATCGAGAACAGCGAGCGCTTGTCGGTGAGCTCGACGATCCTGCCGAGATACATCACCGCGACGCGATGGCTGATGTGCTCGACGACCGCGAGGTCGTGCGCGACGAAGAGATACGACACCTTGAGCTCGCTCTGCAGGTCCATCAGCAGGTTGATGACCTGCGCCTGCACCGAGACGTCGAGCGCCGACACCGGCTCGTCGCACACGATGAGCCGCGGGTTCGAGCTGAGCGCGCGCGCGATGCCGAGCCTCTGGCGCTGGCCGCCGGAGAACTCGTAGGGATACTTCACCATCTGGTCGCGGCGCAGGCCGACTTTCTCGAAGAGCCCGGCGACCCGCTCGCGGATGTCGTCGTCCGATGCCGCTTCGAAGTTGCGGATCGGCTCGGCCACGATGTCGAGCGCGCGCATGCGCGGGTTGAGCGACGAGTACGGGTCCTGGAAGACCGCTTGCAGCTCGCGCCGCACCGGGCGCATCGCGGCGGCGCCGAGCGCATCGATCGCTTCGCCGCGCCATCTCACGCTGCCGCGCGTCGGCTCGATCAGCCTCAAGATGAGCTTGCCGGTGGTCGACTTGCCGCAGCCGCTTTCCCCGACGAGGCCGAGCGTCTCGCCTTCGGCGATGTCGAAGCTCACGCCGTCGACCGCATGGACCACGCCCAGGCGCGAAAGCACGCCGGTGCGCACCGGGAAGTGCTTGGTCAGGTCGCGGACTTCCAGTAATGACATGGGGTCAGACCCCGGCCTTACCGGGGTCTGACCCCGGTTTAGCTGTGAGCAGATGAGAGTTCCAGCAGGCGGCGTAATGCCCTTCGGCTTTCATCTCGAGCGGCGGGTATTCGCGGCGGCAGACATCGGTCGCGTACGCGCAGCGCGGCGCGAAGGTGCAGCCGGCCGGCTCGTCGCGCAGCGAAGGCACCGTGCCGGGGATCTCCGCGAGCCGCGTCACGCCGGCCGAGCTTTCGCCGAGCCGCGGCACCGATTGCAGCAGGCCCAGCGTGTACGGATGCCGCGGCCGCGCGAACAGCGCCTCGACCGGCGCCTGCTCGACCTTACGCCCCGCGTACATGACGACGACGCGCTGCGCCATCTCCGCGACCACGCCGAGATCGTGCGTGATGAGCACGATCGCCGCACCGGTCTTGTCCTTGAGATCGCGCATGAGCGAGAGGATCTGCGCCTGTATCGTCACGTCGAGCGCGGTGGTCGGCTCGTCGGCGATCAGGAGGCGCGGCCCGCACGCGAGCGCCATCGCGATCATCACGCGCTGGCGCATGCCGCCGGAGAGCTCGTGCGGATACTGGCTCACGCGGCGCCGGGGCTCAGGAATGTTGACGAGCGTCAGCATCTCGACCGCCTTGGGCCACGCGTCGCGGGCGGACATGCCGCGGTGCACCTGCACCGTCTCGGCGATCTGCCGGCCGATCGTCAGCACCGGGTTGAGCGAAGTCATCGGCTCCTGGAAGATCATCGAGATCTCGTTGCCGCGCACGCTGCGCATCTCGCGCTCGGAGAGCGCGAGCAGGTCGCGCCCCGCGAACCCGATCCGCCCCGTGACGATGCGCCCCGGCGGCGAGGCGATGAGCCGCAGGATCGACAGCGAGGTCACGCTCTTGCCGCAGCCCGATTCGCCGACGACCGCGAGGGTCTCTCCGCTTTCTACCGAGAACGACACGCCGTCGACCGCGCGCACGACGCCGTCGCGGGTGTAGAACCAGGTGCGGAGATCTTCGACTTCGAGCAGCGCCATCACATCCTTCTCGCGAGGCGCGGATCGAGCGCATCGCGCAGCCCGTCTCCCAGCAGGTTCACCGCGAGCACCGTCAGCGACAGGAAGACGCCGGGGAAGAAGATGAGATAGCCGGCGATCTGGAACAGGCTGCGCGCCTCGGCCATGATGTTGCCCCAGCTCGGGATGTTGGGCGGAGTGCCCGCGCCGATGAACGAGAGGATCGCTTCGGTGATCATCGCCGAGGCGCACACGTAAGTCGCCTGCACGAGCAGCGGCGCGACGGTGTTGGGCAGGATGTGCCGCGTGAGGATGCGCGGCAGCGTCGTCCCCGCCGCCACCGCCGCTTCGACGTACGGCTGCTCGCGCAAGCCGAGCACCAGCGAGCGTACGAGCCGCACCACGCGGGGCACCTCCGCGAGCGTGATCGCGACGATCACGTTGCCGATGCTCGCCTTGGTCAACGCCATCAGCGCGATCGCGAGCAGCACCGACGGGATCGACATGAGGCCGTCCATGACGCGCATCACGATCGCGTCGAGCCAGCGGATGTAGCCGGTGACGAGGCCGATCGCCAGCCCGACGAGCGTCGACAGCGCCGCCACCGCCAGACCGACCGCGAGCGACACGCGCGACCCGTAGATCACGCGGCTGTAGACGTCGCGTCCCAGCATGTCGGTGCCGAACCACCACTCCGCCGACGGCTGCTTCAGGCGCTTGATCGGCGACACTGCCTCGGGGTCGACCGTGCCGAGCCACGGTGCGGCGAGGGCGACGACGATCATTAGCGCGAGCACCGCCGCGCCGGCGATCGCGGTGGGATGGCGGCGCAGCGCGGATTTGAACCGCACCCATGTCGGGGACGCGGAACGTTCGACGGGCAGGGCGATCGCCGACATCAGTAACGGATCCTGGGATCGAACAGCATGTAGGACAAGTCGACCGCGAGGTTGATGAGCACGTATGTGGCCGAGAAAATCAGGATGATCCCCTGGATCACCGGGTAATCGCGGCGCAGGATGGCGTCGACCGTGAGCCGTCCGATGCCGGGGATCGCGAACACCGTCTCGGTCACGATCGCGCCGCTGATGAGGAGCGCAATGCCGATGCCGACGATCGTCATGATCGGCACCGCCGCGTTCTTCAACGCGTGTCCGACCAGCACCTTGCCCGGCGCGAGCCCTTTCGCCTGCGCGGTGCGCACGTAGTCCTGCGCGAGCACGTCGAGCATGGTGGCGCGCGTGATGCGCGCGATCAGCGCCATGTACACCGTTCCCAGCGCGAGGCTGGGCAGGACGAGGTGGCGCAGCCATTCCCACGCGCCTTCACTGAGGTTGCGGTAGCCCTGCACCGGCAGCCAGTCGAGCTCGATGGAGAACGTGAGGATGAGGATGTAGGCGAGCACGAACACCGGCAGCGAGAAGCCCAGCACCGAGAATCCCATCACGATGCGATCGATCCACGTGCCCGCTTTCGCCGCGGCGATCACGCCGAGCGGCACTGCGACCGCGACCGCGACGAAGAGGGTGCACAGCGTGAGCGCGACCGTCGGCTCGACGCGCTGGCCGATCAGCGTGGTCACGGGCAGGCGCGTGAAGATCGAGGTGCCGAGGTCGCCGTGGAGCAGCGCCCACGCCCACGCGCCGAAGCGCACCAGGAACGGCTCGTCGAGCCCGAGGTTCGCGCGGATCTTGGCGATGTCCTCGTTGGTCGCCGCGTCACCCGCGATCACCGCCGCCGGATCGCCCGGCGTGAGGTAAAGCAGCGAGAACACCACGAACGCGACCACCGTCATGACGACGACGGTCGCGAGCAGGCGGCGGATTACGTAGGCGAGCAACGCGCTACTAATGCGTCATTGCGAGGAGCGGTAGCGACGAAGCAATCCCGGAGCGTCCGGGAAACGTGCGCCACGGGATCGCCACGTCGCGCTAACGCGCTCCTCGCGATGACGATCGTCACTTCTTCTCGACGTTCCACAGGAACGACACCGGCGCGATGATCACTCCCGAGATGTTCGACCGGTACGCCGTCGGCAGGATGAACTGCCCCGTGGGAATGAACGGCACGAACTCGAACGCGCGCTGCTGGACCGCGGTCGCGGCCTTCTTGGAGGCCGCGGCGTCGTTCGAGTTGAACCACGCTTCGCGCAGCTCTTCGAGGCGCTGGTCGGTCGGCCAGCCGAACCACGCCTTGTCGCCGGTGCCGCGAATCGGGAAGTTGACCGCGGGGTTCACCATGTCGGGACCGACGAGCCAGGTGTGGAAGATGTTCCAGCCGCCTTTCTCCGGCGGCTCCTTCACCGCGCGGCGCGTGATCAGCGTGCCCCAGTCGCCGGCCTGGATCTCGGCGTTGAGGCCGAGCTTCTTCAGCATCTCCAGCGTGAGCAGCGACTGCGAGTGCACGATCGGCTGGTCGGTCGCGTCGATGATGACGATCTTCTCGCCCTTGTAGCCGGCTTCCTTGATGAGCGCTTTCGCCTTGTCGAGGTCGCGCTTGCCTTTCAGCGGATCGGCCGAGACCTCGCTCGCGAGTGGCGTGCCGCAGGTGAAGTACGAATAGCAGGGATGGCCGTTCTTCGGGTCGCCCGCGATGCCGATCACGTAGTCCTGCTGGTTCACCGCATACAGCAGCGCCTGGCGCATCTTCGGATTGTTGAACGGCGGGTGCAGGAAATTGAAGCGGATCATGCCCATCGAGCCGAGCGGATCGATGTTCTTGACCGTGATCTGCTTGTTCTTGGTGAGGAGCGGGATGAGATCGGGCGGGAGCTGTTCCCACCAGTCCGCTTCGCCGGCGTTGAGCGCCGCGGCGGCGGTTGCCGAGTCGGGGATGTAGATCCACTCGACGCGATCGACTTTCACCACCTTGCCGCCCGAGGCCCACGACGGCGGCTCCTTGCGCGGCACGTAGTCGGTGTTCTTCACATAGACCACCTTGTTGCCGGGCACCCATTCGTTGCGCACGAAGCGGAACGGGCCCGAGCCGGTGGCGTCCTCGATGTTCTTGAACGCGTCGGTCTTCGCGATGCGCTCGGGCATGATGAACGGCACGTTCGACGACGGCTTGGCGAGCGCTTCGAGCGCGAGCGGGAAAGGCTTCTTGAGCTTGAGCGTGAACGTCTTGTCGTTCACCGCGGCCCACGAGGCGGTCGCTTCGGCGAGCTTCTGCCCCAGCGCGTCGCGCTTGGACCAGCGGTCGATCGACGCGATGCAGTCCGCGGAGCGCACCGGCTGGCCGTCGTGGAACTTGAGCCCGTCGCGCAGCGTGAACGAGTACGTCAGGCCGTCCTTGCTGACCTCGTACTTGTCGACCATCTGCGGCTTGACCTGGAACTTCTCGTCCATCGCGAACAGCGTGTCGTACACCATGTAACCATGGTTACGCGTGATGTACGCGGTGGTCGTGATCGGATCGAGGATGCGCAGATCGGCCTGCGGGATGAACTTGAGGACCTTCTGCTGAGCGTGTGCCGCGGGGAAAGCGAGCAGCGCGAGCGCTGCGGCGGCGACGAGACGGCTGACCGTGGATCCCATGCTGTTCTCCTTATAGTGGTGAAAGCGGGTACCGGTGCTGCCTGATTCTACGGTGCTGCTGCTTGTCATCGCGAGGCGCCGAAGGCGCCGTGGCGATCCCGTGACGCACGCTGCGAGCGTCTCGAGATTGCTTCGTCGCTTCGCTCCTCGCAATGACCGTTCGGGTTACTTCGCGCGCGTCGCCGTCCAGCCAGCCCCCTGCATCGCGTCGCCGCTGACGCGGCCGCTGTATTCGGTGTCGCCGATCGCGAACGCGATCTCGTCGCCTTTGAGCTTGCCGTTCTTCACCGGCACCGTGGCGCCGTTCGACGTATAGCTGCCCGACACGACCTGGAATCTCTGCTCGAGCGCGAGGTCGCCCTGCGGCAGCTTCCAGGTGCCCGCGACCTTGGCGGGGACGATGTAGAGCAGGGCGGTGCACCATGCCATGCACTCGCCTTCGGTGCGGCCGGTCTCGTCGGCCTCCCAGCCGTCGATGCCGAAGTGGTTGGCGACGATGCGCGTGCCGGGCTTGAGCTCGAGAAACTTGGGCGTGAGCCTGCGCAGGTTCTCGGGCAGCAGGAACAGCGCGAGGACCGTCGCCTGCGAGATGTCGGCTTCGTACATGTCGCCCTGGATGAACTTCGCGCGGTCGCCGACGCCTTCCTCCTGCGCGGTGCGCGTCGAGAGCTCGACCATGTTGGCGTTGTACTCGACACCGACCGCGCGTGCGCCGCGCTTGGCCGCCGCGATGATGTTCCGGCCGTCGCCCGAGCCGAGGTCCATCACGAAGTCCTGCGGTGTCACCTTCGCCATGTCGAGCATCTTCTCGACCAGCACCGGAGGCGTCGGCACCCACACGACGTCCTTGCCTTCCTGCCCGACGATGGGCTTGAAGGTGCCTTCTGCGGTCTGGGCGCGAGCCGGGGCACCGCAGAGGAGGAGCGCTGCCAGGAGCGAGATCAGGGCGGGGCGGGCGAAGGTCACGGTGGCGGTCTCCGTCTCGTTATGTGGGCAGTCGCGGATATCTTATCGCAGTAAACTTGCGGGTCCAGCGGGGGAGGCCACCTTCCCGGCCATGGTCACCCATTCAACGGAGAGAGTTTGATGAAAGTAGGCAGGCGAATCGTCACCGGTTTCAATAAAGACGGGAAGAGCTGCGTCAAGTGGGACAGCGAGATCGATCCCATCAACCTGCGGCCCGGCTTCGACAACGTCCCGATGTGGGCCACGAAAAAGCTGCCCGCCGAGACCACCGAAGAGGATCCGAACACGTGGGAGCTGGGCACCAGCCTCGCCAACGGCTCGGTCTTCCGCTTCGGCAAGTACATGCCCGGCAACGTCGCGCGCTGGCACAAGACCGACTCGGTCGACTACGCGATCTGCATCTCGGGCGAGATGGTCATGGAGCTGGAAGACGGCGAAGTGACGCTGAAGCCCGGCGACGTGATCATCCAGCGCGGCACGATGCACAACTGGGTCTGCAAAGGCACCGAGCCCTGCATCATGGCCTTCATCCTCATCGCGACCGAAGGCGCCAAAACGACGGGTTGGAACGAGTCGCACTAAAGGAAGGGAGGTCACGGAGGGAAACCTTGGTTTCCCTCCGTGGCGTTTACCGCCCGAAGACCCCGAAGGGGCCTCAGGCGGAGGGTTGGGGTGGGGGTGGGTTCAAGCACACTCGGAGACTTGATGGACCTCGGGCTCAAAGGCAAGACCGTACTGATCACCGGCGCCAGCCGCAACATGGGCCGCCTCGCCGCGGTCGCGTACGCGAAGGAAGGCGCCAACCTCGCGATCTGCACGAGCTCGAAGATGGACGAGCTCAAGGCGGTCGCGGACGAAGTGCGCGCGCTCGGCGCGAAGGTGCACGCCGAGCAGTGCGACGTCGCGGACAAGAACGCGGTGAACGCGTTCGTGAAGAATGCGGCGAGCGAGCTCGGCTCCATCCACGTCGCGCTCAACAATGCGGTGTATCGCGGCACCGAAGCGCCGTTCCTCGAAGAGGCCGACGACGCGTGGGAGAAGAACATCGCGGTCAACCTGACCGGCCCGCGCAACATCTGCCGGGCGGTGCTGCCGTACATGATCAAGCAGCGCTGGGGCCGCATCATCAACTTCTCGGGCATCTCGCCCATGCTCGGCACGAGCACGACCAAGGGCATGTCCAAGCTCGGCATCGTCGGCCTCACGCGCGGCATGGCGCGCGAGTACGGCGAGCACGAGATCACCGCCAACTGCATCGGGCCCGGCACGATCGAAGTCGAGCGCGACGCGTTCCAGAAAGCCAAGGGCCTGAAGCCCATGCAGCCCATCCGCCGCCTCGGCAAGCCGCAGGAAGTGGTGTCGCTGCTGTTGTATCTGTCGAGCGTGGACGCCGGTTTCATCACCGGCCAGTGCTATCTCGTCAACGGCGGGATGTACTTCTCGTAAACACACCTTCCCTTCCCCTCGGGGGGAGGGTTAGGGTGGGGGTGGTTCTCGCTCGTTCGCCATGCTCCTCAAAATCATCTCCGGCGGCCAGACCGGCGTCGATCGCGGCGCGCTCGATGCCGCGCTGGCCGCGGGCTTCCCGTGCGGCGGCTCGTGTCCCAAGGGCCGAAAGGCCGAAGACGGGCCGATCGACGCGCGCTATCCGCTGACCGAGATGCCGACGGCGGAGTATCGTCCCCGCACGCGCCGCAACGTCGCCGACGCCGACGGCACGCTCATCCTGTTCTGGCGCGAGCCGACCGGCGGCACGCGCGAAACCATGCTCATCGCCGAAGAGCTCGGCAAGCCGGTGCTCACGCTCGACCTCGCGGCCAAGCCGGTCGAGATCGCTGCGGTCGAGGCGGCGGCTTTCGTCGACGTCAACTCGATTTCCACGCTCAACGTCGCGGGACCGCGCGAGAGCACGCACGCGGGCGCCGCGGCCGCGGCCCGCGAGGTCGTTTCGGAAATGCTGAAGCGCGCCGGAAAGCCCTAAGCCGCGCGCACCAGCCCGAGCTGTTTCAGCATCGAAAGGTCGTCGCGCACCGCCGAGTGCTCGGCGATCTCGTCCCCGCGCACGACGAAGCTGTGGAACTGCAGCACGTCGATTGTGCGGCCGGTCGGCGCGACGCCCGTCAGCATGCCGCCGAACGCTTCGGGCAGCGCCGCCGGCTCGCCGCGATGCGTTCCGGTCATCTTCACCTTGCACACGATGCGCTCGCCCTCGGCGGTCGCCTCGAGGATCTCGTAGTGGAAGTCCGGAAAGGTGGAGAACAAGGCCTCGAACACCTTCCGCATGCCGTCCCGCCCGACGGTGCGGCCGTGATTCTTCGCGTCCTGCGCGTAGAACGCCGCCGCGGCCTGCGCGTCCCGGCGGTTGATGCCTTCGGCGTAAAGACGCCCGATCAGGCGGTTGAGACGCTCCGAGGTCATAGGTCATAGGGGCGGCGGGGAGACGTTCGCATCATATCGCCCCGGCGCTCATAATCGAACACCGGATGCCGTCGGGATTGCGCTTGGAGACCGCGAGGCGGGAATGAGCGACATCTTCATCAGCTATGCGAGCGCGGACCGCGAACGGGCGATGGTCATCGCCCAGGCGCTGGGGGCGCGCGGCTGGTCGGTGTGGTGGGACCGCGTGATCCCGCCCGGCCGCGAGTTCGACGAGGTCATCGAGGAGGCGCTCGACGCGTCGCGCTGCGTGGTCGTGCTGTGGTCGCAGGCGTCGATCGCGTCGCGCTGGGTCAAGGCCGAGGCGGCCGAAGCGATGAGCCGCAAGGCGCTGATACCCGCGGTGATCGAGCCGGTGCGGATACCGCTCGAGTTCAGGCGTCTGCAGGCGGCGGACCTTTCGCAGTGGGACGGCACGCCGAACGACCCGGCGCTCGACGAGTTCTTCGGCTACGTCGAGGCGACGCTGGGCAGCGCACCTCAGCCGGATGCGCCGCGCCGTCGCGAGCCGTTGCCTCGCTCCCGCAAGCCGCGCAAGCTCGGGGGCGCGCTGGTCGGCGCCGGGGTGATCGCCGTGGTCGCTGCGCTCGCCGGCGGCTTGTACTCGCAATACTCGCGCAATGCCGAGCTCGAGCGCGCGGAGCGGCGGCGCGCCGAGCAGGAAGCCGACCGCGCGGCACGGGACGAAGCCGATCGGGCGCGGCGTGCGGAGGACGAGCGCCGCGCGGCCAGCGATCGCAAAGCGGCGGACGATCGCCGCGCTGCCGAGGAGCGGCGTGCTGCCGAAGAGCGCCGGGCAGCCGAAGCGCGCGCGCGGCGCGAGGCGTCGACTCCGACCACGACGTCGCGACCGCAGACCGAGTCGGCACAGTCGGTGCCTGCGTCGGGCCGGATGAACGTGTCCTGGCGCGATCACGCGCTCGGTTTCCGCGGCACCTTCGCGTGGACCCCTTCGAGCGCGCTGCTGCAGGTGAGCATCTCCGATCTGCGCACCGGGCTTGCGATCGGCAACTACTCGGTGCCCGCGCTGGTGTCGCAGATCGCGCCGACCGACTACGTCGTGTCCGCGCAGTTCGCGGTGCCCGGCGACAGCACGACGCCAGGCCCGCATACGCATTACTCGCGGCTGCTGTTCAAGGCGCAGCGGGACGGCTCGGTGCAGCTCGTCCAGAACTGCCCGCGGCCGGGGGAGTGTTACTGATGGCCGTCAGCCGATGGGGAGCGAATCGCGCGACGGCCGATCGGCGTCTGCTATGCGCTGATCGTGACCTTGACACCGAGGCTATGCAGCACCTTCAGCACCGTGTCGTATCGCGGCTTCGCTCCGGGCGCGAGCGCCTTGTAGAGGCTCTCGCGCCCGAGTCCGCTCTTCTCGGCGATCGCTGCCATGCCCTTCGCCTTTGCGACGTGACCGAGCGCCGCGAGGAAGACGTCGGGGTTCTCGTCTTCGAGCGCCGCCGACAGGTACTCGGCAATGACTTCGTCGTTGTCGAGATACGCGCTCGCGTCGAATTCGGTGACCTTCAGAGGCATCTTCACTCCTGATCCAGTTCGGCGAGCATCTTGTGCGCGCGCGCGATGTCCTTGGCCTGAGTCGACTTGTCGCCGCCGCACAGCAGGAGAATGACGGCGATGCCGCGCCTCGCGAAATAGACACGGTATCCGGCGCCGACGTGCACTCGCATTTCAGTGACGCCCGAGCCGACCGACTTCGCATCGCCGAGATTGCCCAGCCGGGCCGACGCGATGCGGGCGAGGATACGCGCCTTCGCACGTGCGTCGCGGAGGCTTTGCAGCCACCGCGCGAAGACGTCGGTCTGCCCGGACGTCGTACATGACCCACTGTATCCTTTCGGATACAGTGGGTCAACACCGAACGACGTTTATTTCAGATCGCTCCCGGCGGTCTTCACCAGCCCTTTGACTCTTGCGGTCTGCTCCGCGCGGAACTTGTCGAGCTCCTGCCGCGGGGCGCCGATGATCTCGATGCCCAGCGCTTTGAGGTGCTCGCCGAACGCGGGCTCCTTGACCGCTTTCACGATTTCGCTGCTGACCTTCTCCAGGATCGGCGCCGGCGTGCCTTTGGGCGCGACGATGCTGTACCAGCCGAAGAGGTCGTAGCCCGGCACGGTCTCGGAGATCGACGGCACGTCGGGCAGCAGGGACGAGCGCTTCTTGCTCGTGACGCCGATCGCGCGCACGCGTCCGCCGTTGATGAACGCCAGCGATGCGGAGACGACACCGTACGTGAGCTGCACCTCGTTCGCTGCAGCGTCGGTGAGCGCCTGCGCCACGCCTTTGTAAGGCACGTGCAGCATCTTCGTGCCGGTGAGCTGGGTGAACATCAGGCCGCACAGATGCTCGGACGCGCCGGTGCCGGCCGAGCCGTAGCGCAGCTTTCCGGGCTGCTTCTTGGCGAGATCGATGAGCTCGGACACCGACTTCACCGGAAGCTGCGGATTCACCGAGAGCACGAACGGCGTCGAGCCGATCAGCGCGACCGAAGCGAAATCCTTGCCGAGGTCGAACTTGACGTCGTGGAAGACCGACGTGGCGACGAGCAGCTGCGACGTGAGCATCATCCACGTGTAGCCGTCGGGCGCCGCCTGCAGCGTGAGATCGGCGCTGATCACGCCCGCCGCGCCCGGCCTGGAGTCGACCACGACGCGCTGGTTCCACGATTTGTAGAGGCGCTCCGACAGCGCGCGCGAGATGATGTCGGGGCCGGATCCCGGCGCGCTGCCGATGATGAGGCGTATCGGTTTGTCGGGATACGCAGGTTGAGCTGCGTGGACTGCGGTGGTGCCGAGCGCGAGCGCGGCGCCCGCGACGCTGAGTGCGATGCGCATTCCCATCCTCCTCCTCATGTTTGTAGCGCAATGATATATGCTGCTTCGAAACGATAGGAGATGGGGAGGAGAGTCCATGCTTTCGAGTACACGCTGTGCCGCGGCGGCTCTCGCGCTCGCCGCGTCGACGCTCTGTATCGCGGCCGAGCAGTATCCTTCGCGGCCGATCCGCTTCCTCGTGCCCTCGGCGCCCGGCGGCACGCCCGATGTCATCTCGCGCGTGATCGGCGCCGAGCTCGCGAAGCAGATGGGCCAGCAGGTCGTCGTCGACAACCGCGCCGGCGCGAACGGCGGCATCGGTATGTTCCTGCTCGCGCGGGCCAGTCCCGACGGCTACACGATCGGCTACGGGCCGGTGTCGGCGGTCGTGCTCAATCCGGTGTTCACCAAGGTGCAGTACGACCCCGAGAAGGACATCCAGCCGGTCGTGCAGCTCGTGTACGGGATGCACATCCTCACGGTTTCGCCGACGTTGCCGGTCAAATCGGTGCAGGAGCTCATCGATCACGCCAAGGCGAACCCGAACAAGCTCTCGTTCGGGTCGCCCGGCAGCGGCTCGAGCCAGCATCTCGGAATGGAGCTCTTCAAGCTGATGACGGGCGTGCAGATGGTGCACGTGCCGTACAAGGCGATCGCGCTCGCGACGAACGACGTCATGGCCGGGCGTCTTCAGGCCACCTTCGACAACCTCGCTTCGATGCTGCCGCACGTGCGTGCGGGCCGCGTTCGGGGGTTGGGCGTGACGGCGCCCAAGCGCACGCCGGCCGCGCCCGAGCTGCCGAGCATCTCGGAAACGGTGCCCGGCTTCGAGGTGATCACGTGGAGCTCGGTGGTCGTGCCCTCGCGCGTGCCGAAAGCGATCGTCGCGCGGCTCAACGTCGAGGTGAACAAGGCGCTCGCATCAGAGGCCGCGAAGGAGCGGCTCGCGGGCGCGGGCTATGAGCTGCCCGGCGGCTCGGTCGAGCACATCGAGCAGCTCGTCAAAAGCGAGCGGGTGAAGTGGGCGGGAGTGGTGAAGAAGACGGGAGCGAAGCCGGATTAGTGCGCAAGGTCAAGATGGATTCCCGATCGCTACGCGCTACCGCGCGGTCGGGAATGACGGAGAAACGTCATTCCCGCGAAGGCGGGAATCCATTTTGAAGCCTCAGCCGCACTCGGGCTTCGCGTTCGGATCGGGGTGGATGTTATCGACCCAGTGCACTTCCTCGGGCTTCTCGACGACGGGGATGTCGAGGTTCACCACCACCGGCTCCTGCCCGCTCCTCACCAGCACGCACGACAGCGGCTCGTTGTCGTTGGCGTTGATCTCCTGGTGCGGGACGTACGGCGGCACGTAGATGAAATCGCCGGGGCCGGCTTCCGCCGTGAACTCGAGCTTGTCGCCCCAGCGCATGCGCGCCTTGCCGCTGACGACGTAGATCACGCTCTCGACGGGACCGTGGTGGTGCGCGCCGGTCTTCGCCTTGGGGTGGATGACGACCGTGCCCGCCCACAGCTTCTCGGCGCCCATGCGGGCATTGGTGATCGCCGCGGCGCGGTTCATTCCCGGCGTCTGCGGGGTGTTCACGTCGAGGTCGCCACCCTTGACGACACGAACGCCGTGAAATTTCCATTGTGATTCAGCCATAACTACCTCCGGTGACTAGACCGCGAGTCTACATCACGGAGCGCACGAGACCCCCGTCGACGCGCATCGTGGTGCCGGTGATGTAGCTCGACTTGGAGGATGCAAGAAACGCGACCAGGTTCGCGAGCTCTTTCGGCTCGCCGATGCGGCCGAGCGCGGTCTCCGCCGCGCGCTCCTCCAGCGCTTTTTCGAGCGGAACGCCCAGCGATTCGGCGCGCGCCTTGACGTTGGACATCATGCGCTCCGAAAGGATCGACCCCGGACAGACGTTGTTGACGAGGATCCCGTCGCGGCCGACTTCGTCGGCGAGGCTCTTGGCGAACGCGATCACCCCCATGCGCGTCGCGCCCGACAGCGCGAGCTTCGGGATCGGCTGGTATACCGTGCTCGCGAGGATGTTGATGATGCGGCCGCCGCCCGCGCGCTTGAAGTGCGGGATCGCCTCGCGCGACATGCGCGCGAAGAAGAGCAGCGAGCGCTGGACCGCGGTCGCCCACAGCTCCTCGCTCGCGTCCCTGGCGTCGGCGAGCGGCGGTCCGCCCGAGTTGTTCACCAGCACGTCGAGCCGGCCGAAGCGTTTCAGCGTCGCGGCGACGAGCTCGCGGATGGTCTCGGGCTTGTCGAGGTCGCCCGCGAATACCAGCACCTCGACGCCGGTCCCGGCACGGATCTCCTGCGCGGCTTTTTCGAGATCGGCCTGCGAGCGGCTGCAGATCGCGACGTTCACGCCTTCTTCGGCGAGCACCTGCGCGCACGCGCGGCCGAGGCCTTTGCTCGCGCCGCCGACGATCGCCACCTTGCCTTTGAGCATGAGATCCATGGTCAGGAACCCATGAAGTCGCGCTTGCCGATCTCCACGCCGTTGTGGCGCAGGATGTCGTAGGCGGTGGTGCAGTGGAACAGGAAGTTCGGCATCGTGCGGTTGAGCAGCAGCTCGATGCCTTTCATCTGCACGTCGCCGGTCGGGCGCTTCACCGTGACCTCTTTGTCTTCGGTGCCTTCGATCGCCTTCGGATCGACTTCCTTCAGCCAGCCGACGGTCTGCTCGACGCGCCCGATCAGCTCGGCGAGGCTTTTCTCGTGGTTCTCGTACTTCGGCGCCTTCAGGTCGCCGAGCAGCGCCGCGAAGTTGCGCGTGTGGTCGGTCGCGACCTGCACCTGCCCCGCGAAGTTGAACATGTCGGGATAGAAGCGATAACCGAGCAGGGTCGCCTCGTCGTATTTCTTCTCGGCGTACAGCGCCTGCGCTTTCTTCATGCAGCCGGCGAGACCGTTCAGGTGCTTGATGAAGACCGGAATCGAGATCTGATAGAGCGTAATCATTAGATGCCTCCGTTTTTTAGTAGAGCTGTTTGCAGTTCGGTCGGTCAGGAAAGGGAGGTTCACGGAGGGAAACCCGGGTTTCCCTCCGTGGCGCTTATCCGCGCCGTGGCGTAAGTAGCGCTGCGCGCTACTTACGCCACGCGTTGCCGCCGTCGACGCTGATGACGGTGCCGCTCACGTAGGACGATTTCGGCGACGCGAGAAAGACGATCACGTTCGCCACTTCTTCGACCGTCGCCGCGCGGCCGAACGGAAAACCCTTGGTGAGCTCCGGCCAGCGCGCGGCATCGCCGAGCTCCTTCTGCGCGCGGGTCTTCCAGATCTCGACGCCGCGCTCGGTCGCGGTCGAGCCGGGATTGAGGGCGACGACGCGCACGCCGTATTTCGGGCTGTCGGCGCCGAGTGCGCGCGACATCGTGATCAGGCCGGAGTTGGCGATGCTCCCGGCGATGTAGGAAGCGCTGGGGCGCTCGCCCGCGCTGCCGATCACGTTGACGATGACGCCGCTCCTGCGCTCGGTCATGCGGCGGTAGATCTCGCGCGTGAGGTTGATGTAGCCGAAGAGCTTGAGCTCCCAGCCCTGCCGCCACGTCTTCTCGTCGAGGTCGGTGATCGAGCCCTGCGGGATGGCGCCGGCGTTGTTGATCAGGATGTCGACGTCGCCGACGGCGTTCGCGAGACGGGCGATGTTCTCCGACACCGCGAGGTCGAGCGGATGACACGTCACCTTGACGCCGCTCGAGCCGGCGAGCTTCCTGCGCGCCTCTTCCAGAGCGCCCTCGCTGCGCGCGGCGAGGTGCAGGTTGCAGCCTTCCTGCGCGAGGATCTCGGCACAGCCCAGGCCGATGCCCTTGGACGCGCCGGTGACGAGAGCGGTCTTGCCTTTGAGCTGCAGGTCCATGTTTCCTCCGTGGTGGCCGTGGAACCGGGCGCCGGGCCCACATTTCGCGTGACCCGCTAGCCGCATCCTTTCACGCCATGCTATATCCGTACGGCAGATGACCACAAACGCACGGCGCCAGGCGCTGTATCTCACCTTCGCGCTGATGATGTTCGGCTTCGTCAGCATCAGCTCCGCGCGCGTCGCGCTGTCGCTCTACGCGCTCGACCTGGGCGCGTCGCCGGCCAAGGTCGGCATGGTGGTCGCCACGCTCTATATCTTCCCGCTGCTCATCTCGTGGCCGATCGGCCGCTACGGCGACCGCGTCGGCTCGCGCTGGCTGCTCCTGGCGGGCGCGGTGTGCGGGATAATCGCGATGTCGCTGCCGTATTTCGTTCGCGACGTCGGCGCGATGTACGCCTCGGGCACGATCCTGGGGGTGTCGTTCGCGATCTACAACGTGCTGCTCCAGAACGTCGTCGGCATCATCAGCGCCCCGGAGGAGCGCGCGCGCAACTTCAGCAACGCCAGCCTGATCGGGGCGACCAGCGCGCTGTCCGGACCGCTGATGGCGGGCCTCGCGATCGATCACACCGGTCATGCGACGGCGTGTCTGCTGCTCGGCATCCTGTCGATCGTCGTCGCCTTGCTGGTCCTGTTGCGCGGCAAGGTGCTGCCGTCGGGCACGCGTCCGCCGGATGCGGTCAGCGGCGGGATCCGCGCGGCATTGGGCGACCGCGCGATGCTGCGCATCCTCGCCACCAGCAGCCTCGTGCAGCTCGGCCAGGATCTCTACCAGTTCTACATCCCGGTGTACGGCCACGGCATCGGCCTGTCGGCGTCGGCGATCGGCGGGGTGCTCGCGAACTTCGCCGCGGCGTCGTTCGTGGTGCGCTTCCTCATGCCGAAGCTCGTCGCCAGGCTGGGCGAGCAGCGCGTGCTCGGCATCTCGTTCTATCTCGCCGCGGCCGGTTTCGCGCTGATGCCGTTCTTCTCCAACGTCGCCGCGCTGTGCGCGCTGTCGTTCATGTTCGGCCTCGGGATGGGCTGCGGGCAGCCGATCACGACCATGCTGATCTTCAGCCGCTCGGCCGAAGGGCGCTCGGGCGAGACGCTCGGGCTGCGTCAGACGGTGAACAACGTGCTGCGGGTGAGCGGGCCGGCGCTGTTCGGGCTGGTGGCTACAGGGTTCGGGCTGCCGCCGGTGTTCTGGCTGTCGGGGCTGATGATGGCCGGGGGCGGGTGGCTGACGCGGGAGAAGCGCCGGGGCTGACCGGCGCTGTCATTGCGAGGAGCGATAGCGACGAACCAATCCCGTTACGAACGCCAAACGTGCGCCACGAGATCGCGTCGTCGCCTTCGGCTCCTCGCGATGACGGCTATTACACGGGCACGAACACCGGCACCGACGACCCGTTCTCGGTCTTCTTGAACGACACCTTCACCTTCTGGCCGCAGCGGATAGCGTCGAGGTCGCAGTCGACGATGTTGGTCATCATGCGCGGCCCTTCGTCGAGGGTGACGTAGCCGATGCAATACGGCGTCGGCGCGCCGCGGCGGGTCACGCTGAAAGTGTAGATCTCGCCGGTGCCTTTGGCCTCGACCCATTCCACCTTGTCGCTGAAGCAGTTCGGGCACAGCGCGCGCGGGTAGTGGTGATGCTGGCCGCAGTCGTTGCACTTCTTGAGCAGCAGCTTGCCCTGCGCGGCGGCTTCGAAATAGCGCTCGTCGCCGGGGTTGACCGCCGGGTCGCGCATCTTGCGGTCCTGATGTGGGGTGGCCATGTGCTTACTCCCTTTCCATGATGAGCGTGGCGCTGCCGTGACGGTGTCCGAGCGCGCCGCCGGTGCCGTGCGCGAGCGCGAGCGTGCAGTTGGGGACCTGCACCTTCGGATGCGACTCGCCGCGAAGCTGCCGCACCGCTTCGATGATCTTGGTCATGCCGCCGCGGTTGGCGGGGTGGTTGTTGCAGAGACCGCCGCCGTCGGTGTTGAACGGCAGCTTGCCGGTGCCGGAGATCAGGTTGCCGTCGGCGACGAACTTGCCGCCTTCGCCTTTCTTGCAGAAGCCGAGGTCCTCGATCTGCATCACCACGGTGATCGTGAAGCTGTCGTAGATCGACGCGTACTGGATGTCGGACGGTTTGATGCCCGCTTCCTCGAAGGCGCGGGGGCCGGTCCACGCCGCACCGGAATACGTGAGGTCGACGTTGCCGCCCATCTGCCCCTTGGTGCTTTCGCCTGCGCCGATCAGCTTCACCAGCGGACGCTTCAGGCTCCTGGCGATCTCGGGCTTGGCCACGATCACCGCGCCGCCGCCGTCGCTCACGACGCAGCAGTCGAGGCGGTGCAGCGGGTCGGAGATCATCGGCGAGTTGACGACCTGCTCGACCGTGACCACGTCCCTCAGCATCGCGTTCGGGTTGTACTGCGCGTGGTGCGAGGCCGCGACCTTCACCCACGCGAGCTGCTCGCTCGTCGTGCCGTACTCGTACATGTGGCGCATCGCGCACATCGCGTAGAGGTTCACCGTCACCGGCGAATACGGCATCTCGAAGGGCGCGTCGGGGAGGTTCACCCCGCGGTCGCGCACCTGCGTGCCCGAGCTGCCTTCGGAGTTCGGACGGCCCGCGAGCGTCACGAGCGCGACGTTGCACTTGCCCGCGGCGATCGCTTCGGCGGCGTGCGCGACGTGCACCAGATACGAGCAGCCGCCCATGTCGGTCGAGTCCACATGGCGAAGCTGCTTCAGGTTCATGTAGTTCGCCATGCTCCAGATGTTCGCGCCCGGCGCGTCGCCGGCGCAGAAGTAGCCGTCGATGTCGTTCTTGGTGAGCCCGGCGTCTTCGAGCGCGCCCTTGGCGACTTCGGCGTGCAACTGCGCGACGGAATGGTTCGGCGCCTTGCGCAGCGGATGCTCGTACGCGCCGACGATGTAGGCCTTGCCTTTGATGGTCATGTTCCTCGCTCCCAGGGAAGCACGCGCCGGCGGTGAGAGTTGTGGTTCTGCCGCGTGCGGTGCGGGAGGCTAGTGTAGCGCAGAGGTTCCGGGTCCGACCCCGGCGTCTTCGGGGTCGGACCCGGCGCGCTCGACCGCATCGTGAAGCAAGATCGCCGAGCGCTCAGGCCGCCTTCAGATCGAGCCGGGCGGGATGTCCTGCGGGAAGCAGTGCGGATGCTTGAAGCCGTTCGGCGGCTCGGCCGGCGCGAGATAGTCGATGTTGTCGGTGCCGCCGAAGCCCACGCCCGCGGGGATGGCGTCGAGACCCGCCGCGCGGCGCATGCGATACGCGATCACGTGATCGGCGCACGCGCTGTCACCGCTGAGCCCCAGGCCGCCGATCACTTTGCCGCCCATGTAGAGCGGCACGCCGCCGCCAAACGTGATCACCCCGCCCGGCACCTTGTTGATGCCGCTGCCCTGCGGCTGGAACTCCGGATTGAACGGGTTGGAGTTGTTGAGCCCGAACAGCGAGCCGCCGGGCTGCACCGCCGAATAGAGGTTCGCGGTCGACAACGCCAGCGCGTCGTTGCTGAAGCCGTTCGCGGTGGTCGCTTTGGCGATCGCGATCGAGCGGCTGCCCGGCCAGGCGTCGCCGATCACGATGACCGAGCACAGCCGATCCTTGCGGTCGACGATCGCCGACCACATGCGGTTCGGCGCGAAGATGCCGCCGTTGTTCATGGCCACCGTCGGCGCGAGCTTGCTCTGCAGTTGAGCCACCACCTTGCCCGGTATGTCGCAGGCGCCGCCGCCGTTGTCATTGTCGGCGAACGCGGGGAAAGACGCGGTCATCGCGAGCGCGTAGACCCAGGTTTTCGCTTTCATCGTAAGGCCCCTTCCTTTGGATTCATTCGTTGAAGGCAGGAGGAGACGCGATTACGTGGTTTGCCGGTCCCCTCCGTGAGAGAAGTGCCCAGCGGCGGGTTGCGCCGGCATCCCGAGCGCTCCCCGCAAAAGACTGTGCGCGTGCGGCCGCGCCGGTGTCAAAGCGCCGCGCGATATGCGTCCATCATGTCAGGCCGAGCCACGCGCCGAGCGCGAGCACGGCCAGGCACGGCGACAGGGACGGGAGCTGCGAAGCATCGGGCAATGCATGGCCGTACCCCCTCGCTGGTGCGGCCGCAAATCTCACGAATTGATAGATTTGACCCGTCTTCGGGGCGGTTGCTACATTCCGCCCCCGCACGAGAACAGCCGCCGCCGCGCCGCCACGAACGAAGATGAACCTCGAATACCTGCTCACATCCCGCCGCGTGTCGGCGTTCGCGTGGTTCCTGCTCGCGGCGTTCTGCCTGGCGACGTTCGTGTTCGCGATGCGCTGATCAAGAGGGGGAGGCGGCGATAGGGTCCGACCCCGGCTTCCAGGGGGTCGGACCCTGGTTCGCGCAGTCCGATTCATTCCAGTTTCAGCCCGATCGCCCTGATCACCTTGTTGTAGCGCGCGGTCTCCGCGCGGAGGTGCTCGGCCAGTTCCTGCGGGGTGCTGCCGATCGGCTCGGAGCCGTCGGCGGAGAGGCGGTCGCGCATCTCCTGGCTGCGGGCGATCTCCGCGACCTCGCGGTAGACGCGATCGACGATCGCGGGCGAGGTCTTGACCGGCGCGAGCAGCGCCTGCCAGCTTCCGGTCTGGTAACCGGGAAGCCCCGACTCCATCGCGGTCGGGACGTCCGGCAGGTAAGGCGCGCGTTTGGCGCCGGTGGTCGCGATCGCGCGCACGCGGCCGCTGCGCACGAGCGGCATCGCCGACGGCGGGCTGGCGAACATCATCTCCACCTGCCCCGCCGCGAGGTCGACCAGCGCGGCCGGCGCGCCCTTGTACGCGACGTGGATCACGTTGATGCCGGCCATGGCCTTGAAGAGCTCACCCGCGAGGTGCGTCGCGGCGGCCGTGCCCGAGGAGGCGAAGTGGAGCTTGCCCGGCCGCTGCTTGGCGAGCGCGATGAGCTCGGCGATGGTCTTCGCCGGGAGCTGCGGGGGTACCACGACCACCGCCGCGCTCATGCCGAGGAGCGAGATCGGCGCGAAATCGCGGATCGGATCGAACGGCAGCTTGGCGTGCAGGCTGGGATTGATCGCGTGCTGCGTCGGCGCGACGAGCAGCGTGTAGCCGTCGGCCGGCGCATGCGCCACGATCTCGGTGGCGATGATGCCGCCGGCGCCGGGGCGATTGTCGACGACGATCTGCTTGCCGACGCGCTCGGACAGGCGCTGCGCGTAGTTGCGCGAGACGAAGTCGGCGTTGCCGCCGACCGACTGCGCGACGACGAGGCGGATGGGACGGGTGGGGTAGGTTTGTCCGTACGCTGCGTGACATAACGCCACCAGCGTCATCCCCGCGCAGGTGACGCCCAGCGTCATTCCCGCGACGGCGACGCGCCGCGTCATTCCCGCGAAGGTGACGCGCAGCGTCATTCCCGCGAAGGTGAAGCGCGTCATTCCCGCGAAGGCGGGAACCCATTTTGACTTGGAGGCCCTGAAAATGGATTCCCGATCGCACACGCTATCGTGCGTCGGGAATGACGCGTTGTGGGTCACCATAGCGACTTCAGCCTCCCCCCATCCAGATTGAGCGAAATACCCGTGATATAGCTCGCGCGCTCCGAGCACAGGAACACGATCGCGTTCGCGAGCTCCTCGGGCTTGCCGAAGCGGTTGAGCGAGTTCTTGCGCGCCGCCTGGCGCCGCGCCTCCTCCTCGGTCTGGGCGCCGAGCTCCTGCGCGAGCCCCTGCGCGTTGCGCCGCCACAGGTTGGTGTCGACCCAGCCCGGGCAGACCGCGTTGACGAGCACGTTGTCCTCGCCGAACTCGGTGGAGAGCGACTTGGTGATGTTGAGGAGACCGCTGTTGGTGATGCCGCTGCCGAACATGTAGGGGTCGGGCTCCTTGCCCGCGCCGCCGATCATGTTGACGATGCGGCCCCAGCGCTGCGCGCGCATCTGCGGGTAGACCAGCCGGATCGCGCGCAGAAAGCCGAAGAGCTTGGTCTCGAGCTGTTCCTTGAGGCCTTCGTCGGTCATCACCGCGAAGCGGCCGGAATACATCTGTCCCGCGTTGTTGACCAGGATGTCGACGGTGCCGAAGCGTTCCTTCGCCGCGGCGACGAGGCGCTCGATGTCGGCGGGCCTGGTCATGTCGGCGACGGTCGCGTGGATCTCGCCGCCGGTCTGTTTCGCCAGCTCGTCGCGCGCCTGCGCCAGCGTGTCTTCCTTGCGGCCGCAGATCATCACCCGGACACCTTCCTCGAGAAACTGCCGCGCGGTCTCACGTCCGATCCCTCGGCTACCGCCGGTGACGATCGCTGCTCTTCCCTTTATGCCCAGATCCATCGCTGCTCCCTTAATGCGAAAAAGCTTGAACCGCAAAGGACGCAAAGGACGCAAAGGTTTACGGCGGCTGGCGTGCACTCGAGCACGATGCTTTGCGGCAGCCGGTACCGCATGCCTTTGGTTTTCCTTTGCGTCCTTTGCGTCCTTGGCGGTCGATTGCTTTTATTCGACCTTCACGCCCGAGGCTTTGACTACCTCGCCCCAGTCCCTGGTGTCCTTCGTGAGGAACGCGCCGAACTGTTCGGACGTCATCGTCCCGGGCGTCGCCGAGACGTTGGCGAGCATCTCCTTCACTTTCGGCTGCTCGAGCGCGACGAGGGTTTCGTCGTGCAGGCGCTTGACGATCGCGCGCTGCGTGCCTCTGGGCGCCCACAGGCCCGAGTACAGGCCGAGGTCGTAGCCGTTGAGCGTCTCGGCGATGGCCGGCACTTCGGGTATCTGCGAGGAGCGCTTGGGGAACGACACCGCGAGCAACACCAGCCGGCCGGTCCTGGCGTGAGGCAGCGCGGCGGGCAACGTCGAGAACGACACCGAGGTCTCGCCGCTGATCACCGACGCCGCGGCCGGCACGCTGCCTTTGAACGGCACGTGGGTGAGCTCGATGCCGCCCATGCGCTCGAGCCTCACCGCGCCGAGGTGAGTGATCGAGCCGGCCCCCGAGGAGGCGTAGTTGATCGCCTTCGGTTTCGATTTCGCGAGCGCGATCAGCTGCGCCACGGTCTTCACGTTGAGCGAGGGATTCGCGATCAGCACCATCGGCGAGCCCGCCACCAGGCCGATCGGCTCGAAGTCCTTCAGCGTGTCGTACGGCAGGGTGCGGTACAGCGAGTGGGCGATGCAGTGGCTCGCGACGTCGTGCATGAGGAGCGTGTGGCCGTCCGGCGCGGCCTTGGCGACGATCGCCGCGCCCAGCGTTCCCGCGGCGCCGGGGCGGTTGTCGATGACGATCGGCTGCCCCAGCGCTTCGGCGTAGTGCACGCTGACCGCGCGCCCGATGACGTCGGTGATGCCGCCCGCGGGCCACGGGATGACGATGCGCACCGGCCGCGTCGGGTAGGATTGAGCGGCTGTTTCGAACGCGAAGGACGACAGGCATGCGATGGCGGCTGCGATGACGCTTCTCATCATGGCGCTCCTCCTCGCGCGCATGGTGGCATGCCCTCAGACGCTTCTGCAAATGGAGACGCAATGAAGACAGGGTTCATCGGCCTGGGACAGATGGGCAGGGGCATGGCCGCGCGTCTGGTCGACAAGGGCTTCGACGTCGTCGCGTGGAATCGCAGCGCGGCGCCGGCCGAAGCCCTGCGCGAGCACGGCGCGCGTATCGCGTCGGCGCCGGCGCAGACGCTGGACGCCGACGTGATCGTCACCATGCTCGCCGACGACGCCGCGGTCGAGGCGGTGTGGCTGGAAAGCGGGCTCGTCTCGAAGATGCCCGCGGGTGCGGTACACCTCAACATGTCGTCGGTGAGCCTGAGGCTCGCCACGAAGCTGCGTGACGCGCACGCGGCCGGCGCGTACGTAGCGGCCCCTGTCTTCGGACGGCCCGCGTCCGCGGCGAGCGGAGAGCTCGACATCGTGGCCGGCGGCAAGCGGGAGGCCATCGCGCGCTGCGGGCCGCTCTTCGACGCGCTGGGCAGGCGCTGGTTCGACGTCGGCGACGACCCGACGCACGCCAACGTGGTCAAGATCGCGCGCAACTTCGTGCTCGCCTCGATCATCGAGAGCCTCGGGGAAGCGTTCGCGCTCGTGGAGAAATCGGGCGTCGAACCGGCGCGCTTCCACGACATCATCACGAGCACCGCGATGAGCTGTCCCTCTTACAGGAACTACGGCCGGCTCATCATCGACAAGCCCGCGGAAGCGACCTTCACGGTGAAGCTGGGCCTGAAGGACGTCGAGCTCGCTCTGCAGGTCGCCGGCGACACCGGCGTGCCGCTGCCCCTCGGCGAGCTCATGCGCGAGCAGCACCTGGGCGCGATCGCGCGCGGCTACGGCGAGCGCGAATGGGCGTCGGTGGGCAACTACATCGCGGAGAAAGCGGGGTTGTGAGGCGTCAGGCCGCGGGCGACAGCGCGGGATCGGACTTGAGCGCGGCGACGGCGTTGCGTCCGCGTCCCTTGGCTGCGTAGAGCGCTTCGTCGGCCTGTTTGAGCAGCGCATTGACGCCGGCGGCGCCGCTCGGCACCGGCGGCGTTGCAGCGTCGCCCTGCGTCGCCGCGACGCCAATGCTCACGGTGACGTGATGGTGCGGTGATCCGGCATGCGGCAACTGCAGCGCTTCGATGGCGCTGCGCAGCGTTTCGGCGCGCGCGAGCGCCGCAGCGGGGGCGACGTTCTCCAGCATCACCACGAACTCCTCGCCGCCCAGTCTCACCGCGAGCTCGCCCGCGCCGTGGAACTCGGACGCGAGCGCGTGGCCGATCGCGGCGAGGCACTCGTCGCCTGCGGCATGACCGTAGTGGTCGTTGTAGTTCTTGAAGGAGTCGATGTCGACCATCATCACGCTGAGCGGCCGGTGCTGTCCGACCGTGGCGTCCCATGCCCGTGCTTTTTCGTGCTCGAAGCGCCTGCGGTTGGCGAGCCCGGTGAGCGGATCGCGCCGCGCGAGCGTCTCGAGCTGCGCGTTGGCCTGGCGCAGCTCCGCGGTACGCGCCGCGACCTGGTTGTCGAGCTCCTCGACGTGCCGGCGGATGTCGCCCTGGAGCAGAGCGAATCCTTCCGCGAGCTTGTCGATCTCGTCGCGCCAGCGCCTGCCCGAGCGGTCGAGCTGCAACGGCCGCGTCAGATCGGAAGGCGTCAGGGAGGAGGCGAACTCGGCGATCTGGCGCATCGGCTGCGTGAGCTGGCGGCGCAGGATCACGAACACGACCGCGCACACGAGCGCGGTCAGCGCGAGGCAGCCGACGAGGACGCGCAGGACGTCGTCGACGAGCTTGCCGTGCAGGTGCGCCGTGTTGGGCGCGACCGCGAGCGTTCCCAGCCAGCCGGGCTTGCCGTTGGGATAGGGCACGTCCAGGGTGATCGTGCCCGCCGTGCCGCGGCGGACCGGCGTGCCGCTCTCGAACTCCTGTCCGGTGGCGGTCTCCAGCCTCGCGTGCGCGATCTCGGGCCGCTGCGCGATGAGGCGCATCTGCCGCCGTATGGCGTCGGGCTCGATGTCCCAGACGTTCACCGACAAGAGCGGCACGTTGGTGTCGACGATCATCTGGACTTCCGCTTCGAACCGGGCGCGCTCGTAGCGATACGACAGCGCCGCCTGCAGCGCGGCCACGCACAGCGTGCAGACCGTTCCCGCGGCGACGATCGAGCGGATGAGCGTGCTCGACAGCGGCCGGAACGGGCGCCGTGGCTCGGGCGCGGGCGTCGTCACTTCGTCGGCCGCTCCGCCAGAAGCTGCGCGAAACCGAAGTCGTAGCGCTGCACTTTGGGATTGAGCGCCTTGCTGTAGCGGCGGAAGTCGACGCCGGAGAAGCCGTTGCCGAAGCGCTGGAGATAGCGCTCGGCGAGCGCGGGATCGAACTGCGCGAACATCGAGCGCTCGAGCTCGAGGCCTTCGCCCGTGAAGTCCCGCCCGCGGTGGTAGTCGTAGATCATGACCATCGCCCACGCGCCGGTGACGAAATGGCCGCCCGCGAGCGCGGTCATGCGGCCGCTGCGGATCGACTCCAGCGCCTCGGTCGAAGTGTTGATGCCGCTGAACCACGCGTCGACGCCGGGCGTGCCGCCGCGCTTCTCCCACGATTGCATCGCGCCGAAGGCCATGAGGTCGTTACCCGCCCAGATCAGCCTGGCATGCGGATAGCGCTGGAACAGCACTGCGCTCTGCTCGGCCGCCTTGTCGCGGGTCCAGGCGGCGTACACCTCCTGCTCGAGCACGACTCGCGCATTCTCGGCGACCGCACGGCGCATGCCTTCGTTGCGCTTGATCGAAGACGGCGTCGACCGGTCGCCGGCGATCGCGATCATGTGGAGCTTGCCGTCGGGTGCGTAGGCTTTCGCCTTGATGCCCTGCGCGATCAGCGCGCGCGCGGTGAGGTAGCCCGCGTCCTCGGCGCGCGGCTCGAGCGATCCGAGCCAGCCTTTGAAGACCGTGCGCGGCGAGCCGAGCGGCCCGCGCTGATCGGCCGGGATGGAGCTGTAGGCGAGGAAGGTCTTGATGCCCGCGCCGTCGACGATCTTCAGAAGCTCGCCGGCCACGCCGTAGTCGTTGGTGATCACGATGTATTCGGGCCGCGCCCGCGGCGGCCGCGAGACCATCTCGCGCGCGATGTCGAGCGTCTTGAGGTGCTCGCGCTCCGCGTACTGCACCTCGAAGCGCATGCCCAGGCTGTCCGCGGCCGTTCGCATGCTTTGCGTCGCGGTGACCCAGTAGATCTCGTCGGACTTGCCGGGATTGATGAAGGCGACCGATTGCGCGGCCGCCGCGCAACCGAAGAGCAGCGCGGACGCAAACACCACCGACCTCGACACGAGCGTGTTCCCCGACACCTCGACCCCTTGTAAGGCGCTCGCTCGCGATCGCCGGGCAGGCGAACCGCGTGGCGCAGTTCGCGCGATTTTGCCAGAACCGCGTGCGCCGATGGGTGTTCGCCCGATGCTAGAATCCGCTCCCTTTCGTCACGCAATCCGCCGATGGAACAACCGAACAGCCTGAGTCACCCCGTCAACCGCGGCTTACGTCCGGTCCCCGCGCTCATCTTCGCGAGCCGCTGGCTGCAGCTCCCGCTCTACCTGGGCCTCATCGTCGCCCAGGGTGTGTACGTCTATCAGTTCTGGCAGGAGCTGGTGCACCTGATGGCGATCATCTGGGAGGAAGGGCGCATCAACGAGACCGAGATCATGCTGATCGTGCTCGGCCTCATCGACGTGGTCATGATCGCGAACCTGCTCATCATGGTCATCGTCGGCGGCTACGAGACTTTCGTATCGAGGCTGTACCTCGAAGGTCATCCCGACCAGCCGGAGTGGCTGTCGCACGTCAACGCGTCGGTGCTCAAGGTCAAGCTCGCCACCGCGATCATCGGCATCTCGTCGATCCACCTCCTGAAGACGTTCATCAACGCCGACGACCTTTCGACGCACGTCATCATGTGGCAGGTGATCATCCATCTCACCTTCCTCGCTTCCGCGCTGGCGATCGCGGCGACCGATCGGCTGCTTGCTTATCCTCAGCGGCAGCACGCCTGACGGCTGAACCCACCCCCTCCCTAACCCTCCCCCTGAGGGGGAGGGAATAGTTTTTCCCACCCGTCCTTCCCCAGCCGCCGCATCGTCTCGATATTTTTTTCGAAGATCTTTTCGGCTTCCGGGAAAGCCGCGACCGCCTGGTCGACGCTCGCTTCGCGCAGGACGTGCAGGATGGGATACGGCGAGCGGTTGGTGTAGTTGGTGATGTCGTCGGCGTCGGTGCCTTCGAACTGGTAGCGCGGGTGAAAGCTCGCGACCTGAAGGACGCCGGCGTAACCGAGCTCTTCCACGACCCGGTCGGCGAGCTCGAGGAAGTCGTTGTAGTCGAGGAAGTCCTCGAGCACGTCGGGATGGATCAGCAGCGTCGTGTCGACCTCGTCGGGCGGCGCCGCGGCCAGCGCGTCGAGCTCGCGCTCGAGGTGCTCGAGCAGCACGTCGCTGTTGCGCGCGCGGCTCACCACGTAACGGATCTGGTCCTTGACGTGCACCGCCTTGGCGAACGGGCAGAGGCCGAGCCCGATCACCGCGCGCTCGAGCCAGGCGCGCGTCGCCGCGATCACCTCGTCGTCCGACGGCGATCCCACCTTAAGCCCCGACGACCTCGTCCCAGCGCAGCGACGGCCGCTCTTCGAAAGGACGGTCCCATGCTACGCAGTTGTTCCGATCGATCACTTCGACCGGCAGGATGATCTCTTTCGGCAGCTTCTCGCCCTCGAGATGGCGGATCGCGGCCTCGGTCGCGAGCTCGCTGATCGCGAGCGCGTTGAAGTCCGCGGTCGCGAGGAGCCGTCCTTCCCTGATCGCCGCGACCGCTTCGGGAATCGCGTTCACGCCGACGACCGCGCACTTGCGGCCGGCCGCATCGAGCGCCCGCAGCGCGCCGAGCGCCATGTCGTCGTTCGCCGTGAGCACCGCGTCGAACGTGGCGCCGGTGGCCAGGAGCGCTTTCGTCGCGCGCTCGGCGGGATCGCGCAGGTAATCGCCGCAGATCGTCGCGGCGATGCGTATCCCCGGAAATGTCTCCAACGCCTTGCGAAAACCCTCGACGCGCGCCCGGCTCGTCACCGAATGCGACGCGCCTTCGAGGATGACCACGTCGCCGCGCCCGCCGAGGTGCCGGTAGAGATAGCTCGCGATGTCGACGCCGATCGCGACGTCGTCGGCGCCGACATAGACGAACGGCTTCGGCTCGTTGAACTCGTTGAGCATGCCGAAGAGCGGGATGCCGGCGTCGACGATGCGGGTGAGGGCGCCGTTGATCTTCGTCGGATGAACCGGCACCAGCACGATCGCGTCGGGCTTGGTCGCGATCGCCTGGTCGATCAGCGCGATCTGCTCCTCGACGTCGTCGGGCTTTTCCGGCACGTACTGCGTGACGCTCGCGCCCAGGCGCTGCGCGGTGCGCTCGGCGCCCAGCCGCGCGGCGCCATACGCGGGGTTCGAGCGATTCTTGGTGAATACGGCGAGGTTGAGCATGATCAGCCTCGCCGAAGGGTGAAGAGCGCGAGCTTCATCACGATCCGCGCGCGAGCTTGAGGAAGTTCGGCTCGGGATGCGGCAGCGGCGGCAGCACCCAGGTACCCGTTCCGACCGGCCGGATCTCGCGGTCGACCACGACCTCGACGAGATACGGTTTGTTCGCCTTGATCGCCGTGTCGACGACGCTCTCGATGTCGCCCGCGCGCTCGACGCGCACGCCCTGCACCCCCATCGAGCGCGCCAGCGCCGCGAAGTCGGTGCTCTGGAGCTGGCCGGTGCGCTCGTTGGCGAAGCTCGTCGCGAGCTCGCCGGTCTTGAAGTTGCCGAGCTGCAGATCGCGGATCGAGCAGTAGCCGTAGTTGTTCCAGACGACCCACACCGCGGGTATCTCGTATTCGGCGGCGGTGGCGAGCACGTGCGGGGTCATCATGAACGAGCCGTCGCCGACGACCGCGACCGCGGGCACGTCGGGCTTGGCGATCTTGGCGCCGAGGATGCCCGAGGTCGCGTAACCCATCGCGGCGAAACCCCACGATTGCAGCAGGTGGCGCGGGAGGCGGGTCTTCCAGAGCTGCACCACCCAGTTGTGATGCACGCCGACGTCGGTGGCGAAGATCGCGTTCTCGGGCACGACGCGCGAGAGCGCGGTCATCAGCCGCTCGGGCCTGACGGGCGTCGCGTCGCTGTTCGCGAACTTGCCCTGGTAGTCGTCCCACAGGCTGGTCGCTTCGGAGAGCCGCGCGGTCCAGTCGGGATAGCTCTTGGTGCCGCCGTTCAACTTCGCGCGAGCGAGCCGCGTCATCTCGGCGAGCATCGCCTTCGCGTCGGCGATGATGCCGATCGCGACCGGATAGTTCTTGCCGATCTCGGTGGGGTCGATGTCGACCTGGATCAGCGCGGTCGGCGGGATCTGGAGCGTGTAGCCCTCGATCCACGCGCTCGTGGTGCGGTCGTCGAAGCTGCAGCCGAGCGAGAGCATCACGTCGGCGTTCCTGGTCGCTTCGTTCGCGGCGTACGTGCCGTTGCGGCCGATCGGGCCGAGGCACGTCTCGTTGGTCTCGTCGAGGATGCCTTTGCCGTTGGGGCTCGTCACGACCGGAATGCGCATCACCTTCACGAAATCGATCAGCTCTTCGGTCGCTTCGGACAGCAGCGCGCCCTGGCCGGCGAGGATCACCGGACGCTGGGCGTTCAGCAGGCGCTCGAGCGTCGCGCGCAGCCCTTCGGGATCGCCCGGCGAGCGCTGGTAGGCGGGCGGATCGACCTCGGGCACCGGCGCCGTCGTCTCTTCCTGGAAGACGTCGAGCGGCACGTCGATGTTGACCGGTCCGGGACGCCCAGTACGCAGCAGCCCGAATGCCTGCTTCATCGCGAGCGGCACCATGTCGGCGCGCGTCGGCTGGTAGCTGCGCTTCACGTACGGCCGGATCACCGACGGGAAATCGCCCTGGAAGTAGCGCCCGGTCTCCTGGAACGGCAGGCGGTTGAACTGGGTGGTCGGCACGTTGCCGGTGATCGCGAGGAAGGCCGACGAATCCATCATCGCGTTGGCGAGCGAGATGACGAGGTTCACCGAGCCGGGACCGCACGAGGTGAAGGTCGCGACCGGCTCGTGCTTCACCTTGTAGTACGCGTCGGCCATGTAGCCCGCGGACTGCTCGTGATGGCACGAGATCGTCTTGATGCGGTCGGACGCCGCCGCGCAGGCGTCGAGGAAGCCGACGTTGCCGTGGCCGCACACGCCGAAGAGATAAGGCACTTTCTCGCGGATCATGTATTCGACCATGATCTCGGCGCCTTTCATGCTCCGCGCGGCGGTGTCCGTTTTACGTGCTGCTGCTGTAGCGCTCATTCGTTCCTCTCACCGTTTCACGTCACCGCTTCACCCGCCACCGCTTCATCGGTCACCGCTTCACGACCGTATCTTCGATCCAGTCCGCAATGTAATCCACCCCGACCTGCCGGTTATCGGCCTGCGCATGATAGACGCTGCCGTCTTCCGCGGTCAGGATCTTGAGATGCTTGCGCTCCGAGCCCAGCGCCTCGTAGAGCGTGTACGCCGAGGCGACCGGCACGACCTTGTCTTCGTCGGCGTGCACGATGAGGAAAGGCATCTCGATCTTCGGCGCCACGTCGGCGAGCGAGAACTTCTCGGCTTTGGCGATCGCCGCGTCGGCGTCGTCGATATGTCCCATGATCCAGCGGAAATGGAAAGCCGACTGGGCGGTGTTCTTCGGATCGGTCTCCAGCCGCCGCTTGATCTCGCGCTGCCACCCGGCCAGGTCCCAATGCAGCGCCGCGAAAGCCACGCCCGCGGCGTAGCGCTGCTCGAATCCCGCGACGCGGGCCGCGTAGTAGCCGCCGAAGCTGTAGCCCATGACGACCACTTTCGAAGGATCGACTTCGGGACGCTCCGCGACCCAGTCGTAAGCGGCCCTGCCCGCGGCTTCGTAGTCGTGGCGCGCATACATCTCGCGCAGCCGCAGCGATTCGCCCTGTCCGGGCCCGTCGATCGCGAGCGTGTTCCAGCCGCGCGCCGCGAACTCCAGGCCGTTGAAGAGGACGCTCATCTCCTTGCAGTTGTCCATGCCGTCGAACACGACGACGGTCGGCGCCTTCGCGGCGCCCGGCGCTTTCATGAAGAGCGCCGGCAGGTTGCGCCCGCCCTCGAACGGCACTTCGACGCGCTCGATGTTCGGATAGCGGCGCAGCAGTCCCTTGGTCTGGAGGTCGATCGACTTCGCGCCGACTTCGCGCTTGCGCTTGCCCGGATAGATGAAGCGCTCGCCGGTGAAGTAGTACATGCCCGCGCGCAGGTAGTAGTTGCCCGCGCTCATGCGGTGGCCTTTGGCTTCGCACGCGTCGCCCGCGTGCTCGAGCCGCGCGGCCATGCGGCACCATTCTTCCTCCCACGCGTCCGGCTCGCCCTGCCGTCTGGCGAGGCGCTCGCACACGTCGTCGATCTCGCCCAGCGCGACCGCGCCGTAGGGCGCCATCCCTTTGGTCACGAGCGCGGCGTTCGACCAGTTGAAGTTGCCCGGGAACTGCATGATCCAGTGACCGTTGTACGACATCGTTCTTCCTATTCCGTTACGCGCAGCCTGAGCGGCGTGAGATCGCCCACGCCCGCTTCGATGATGTCGCCCGGTTTGGTCGGGCCGATGCCCGCGGGCGTTCCCGTGAGGACGATGTCGCCGGGCTCGAGCGTGTAGTACTCCGAGAGCCAGGCGATGATCCCCGGCACGCCGAGGATCAACCGGTCGATGTTCGACGTCTGCTTGCTCTCCCCGTTGCACTTCAACCACAGCGGCGCGCTGGTCGGATGGCCCATCTTCGACGCCGGCGTGATCGGCCCCACCGGACCGGACTGCTCGACGTCCTTGCCGATCTCCCACGGCAGCCCCGCGTCCTTGCACCAGAGCTGCAGGTCCCGGCGCGTGAGGTCGAGGCCTACCGCATAACCGAAAACGTGTTCATACGCGTTCTGCGCAGCGATGCGCGAGCCGCGCTTGCCGATCGCGACCGTGTATTCGCACTCCCATTGGTAATTGCCGGTCTTCGTCGGATAGCCGATGGCGGTCGTCTCGCCGGCTTCACACGGCACGACGTGATTGACCGCCTTGGTGAACACGAATGGCGGCACGTCGCCCGTGATGCCCATCTCTTTCTTGTGATCGAGATAGTTCAGGCCCATGCAGAACGCACGGCGCACCGGAAAGCGCTCATCGCTGCCGACGATGGGCAGTGTCGGGATCTGCCACGCGGGGAATGCGAGCTTCACTGAGGACTCCTTTTCGATATCGCGGCGCATTTAAACACAAAAGAATCAGTACGCCGTGCCCTGGCCGGTGTCGGTCATCGACCCCGCATCGGAGCGCGCGTCGTGCGCGGCGGCTGCAGCGGCGATGCCGGCGATCGCCGCACCTGCCGCGACGCCCGCGGCGATCCGGCCGGCCTGGTCGACGCCGGAGGGCGCATCCCAGCGTCCGCTCGCGCCGGCGCCGCCGGACTCGCCGCCGCCGCCCCTGAAGGTGTCGCCCGACGAGCCGGAGCTCGAGCTGTCGCGGTCGCGGTCGCGCCAGCGGTCGTCGTCGCGCCGGTCGTAGTCGTCCGCCGTTCGCCGCGGCCGTCGCGGGGCGTTGGCGAGCATCGCCTGCACCAGCGTGTGCTCGTCGAGCGGCGCGTTGATGAGGCCCGGCGGCTCGGGCGAGAGCGGGTGAGTGCGAACCGACGCTCTCCAGAACGCCCACCATGCCGCGGGTTTCACCGGGGCAAGCTCGAGCACGAAATCCATGGTCGGTATGAACGTCGTCATGACGCGCTCGAGCAGGGCGTCGCTGAGCCGCACGCCGCCTTGTGTTTTGCGCAGGCGCCCGTCCTTGCCGGGCCCTCCGCCGTGTACCAGCAGCCCCAGGCGGCCGAAGCTCTCGGCTTCGAGCGCCTGTCCCGAGACCGGCTCGAACACGAGCGCATGGCTTCCGTACTCGGCGCGCTGTTCGCCTTCCAGCGCTCGGGTCGCGACGAAGCGATAGGCGCCGAACGGCGGATGCCCCCCAACGCGCAGCGGATCGCAATCGGCGTTGCCGAGCTTCTTCGCGACGAGCGGATGCGCCGTGGCGGCGGCTTCGCCCGTCGCGATCTTCAGGGTGCCGACATTGAGCGTCGCCGCGGCGGTGCCTTCGCGGTCGGGCGGGACCTGCAGGCGCAGTTTCATCATGATCGTTCCCCCAGCGAAGCAAAAAGTTTTAGATAGGACTTCGCCATGCGCGGCATCGAGAAATGCCGCTCGACGTGACGGCGGCCGGCATGCCCGAGCCGCCGTGCAAGCTCGGGTGCATCGACGAGGCGCCCGAGCGCGGCTGCGATGTCCTGCGGGTCTCTCCCACGCAGCAGCACGCCGGTGCGCCCGTCGATCACGAGCTCGCGCGTACCGCCGGAATCGTTGGCGACGGCCGGCAACCCCGCCGCAAGCGCTTCGAGCACCGCGTTCGGCGAGCCCTGGTGCTCGCCGAGCACCAGCGCGATGTCGAAGTCGGCGAGGCGACGCGGGGCGTCCTCGCCGGCTCCGTGCAGGAACACGCGCGCGTCCAGATCGGCGCCGATCGCCTCGATGACCGCTTCGGCATATTGCGCATGACGCGGCTCGGCACAGCCGAGCACGTGCAGCTCGGACTGCGGATGCGCGCGCCACAAAAGGCGCATCGCGGCGACGATCTCGAGCAGGAACTTGCTGGGCGCGATGCGGCCGCTCACCACGACGCGTGGGGCGCGGCTCGAAGCGCGCGGCGCCCGCGGCGGCAGCGCCACGCCGTTGGGGATCACGACCGCGCTGCGCCGCGCGGCGTCATGGTATTTGACGACGAGGCGATCGAGCGCTGCGTCGTACTCGTTCTCGTCGAAGGCGATGCACGCCTGAAACGCTTGCGTGGCGCGCATCTCCTCGAAGCTGTAACCGCCGGGGGAGACGTCGACGAGCCTGATCCCGACCGGACCGAGCGCTTTCGCGAGCAGCAGCTTTACCTTGGGATCCATGTTCCAGCAGCACACGATCGCGAAGCGCCGCTCGACCACGCGCCGCACGATCGCTTCCGCATGATCGAAGCAGTCGCGCGAGTCGGCGGTTCGATGCACGATCACGCCTTCGGCTGCAAGCGCGCGCGCGAACGCCGCGCTCGACGAGTTGCCGCACACCGCGACTTCGAGGGTGAGTGCGGCGCTCAGCGCGGTCGTGAGGTTCGCGAGCGAGCGCTGCGCGCCGCCTGCGTTCAGGTTCGCGGTGACGAAGAGCACGCCGCGCCGGTCGCGCACCGGCCGCGCGATGTGGAACAGCGTCCACAGCCGGTCGCTCGGAAAGCCGCGCCACGCCGGCAACGCGGGATGTGTCGCGAGCGCGCGGTCGATGCCTGCGGCCCATTCCGAATCGCTCGCGTCGAACGCGATGCGGCTCAAGCCCGGCGCGTCGAGCTCGCCCTGTCCGCCGACCGCGCTCGCGACGACCGGCAGCCCCGCGGCCAGCGCTTCGAGGCTCGCGATCGACAAGCCTTCGTAGCGGCTGGTGTTGAGCAGCAGATCGAACGCCGCGAGACAGCGCGCGGCGTGCGGTACGTGACCCGCGAGCCGGACACGCGCTTCGAGCCCGAGGCGCGCGGCCTGCGCGACCATCGCGTGCCACGCGAGCGCGCCGTCGCGCCCGGTCGGGCCGCCGACGATGACGAGATGCGCGTCACGGCGAGCGAGCAATGCGGCGAAGATGCGCAGCGCCCGCGTATACGCCTTCTGCGGCTTCACGCCCCCGATCATGCCGATCGCGATCGCGTCGGCGGGTATCGCCCAGCGCGAGCGAAAGGAGGCGCGCGCTTCGGCTCGCAGCGCGGGGGAGCGCGGCACGTGATGGATCACCGAGCACGCGAGGTCGCTGCGCTCGCGTTGTATCTCCCGTGCCGCCGCACGCGAGACGGCGATCGCGTGCGCGCGGTGCGCGAGCGCCGATGCAGGCTCGAGCCAGCCTTCGGCGGCGTTGTGCAGCACCGTCAGGCACTGCGCACCCCCGCGCGCGAGCGCGGCACGCTCGGCCGCGAGCAGGAGGTGACAGACGATGACCGGGTTGCCGTCGCGCAGCGCTTCGGCGCCGAGCGCTTCCAGACGCGCAACGACGTCGACGCCGTGCAAGCGGACGACTTCGACGTTCTCGGGCACGAGCCATTCCGGCTGTGCATCGCGCAGCACGATGAGCCGCACGCGATGGCGCGCGGCGCTGCGCTCGGCCCAGTCGAGCACGATGCGCTCCGCTCCGCCGAGCGCGAGGCTCGCGACCGCGGCGGTCATGGGCAGCGGCGACGCGTCGAGGAGCGGCGGCTGCTCGGGCGCGCGCTCGGGCGCGAGCGGAGCCGGAAACGTTGAAGCGTCCGGCCGTCCGCTGGCACGCGCAGTGGTCATGCGTTTCAGTCGATCTTGATGCCGACCTCTTTCACCACCTTGGACCAGACCGAGAGCTCGCGCTTGATGAACTGGTCGAACTCTTCGGGCGTGCTGTTCACCAGATCGGCGCCGAGCGCGGCAACTTTCTCTTTGACGTCGGCGCCTTGCGCGGCTTTGGCGCTCGACTGATAGAGCGTACGGATGACGTTCTGCGGCGTGCCGGCGGGGACGACGAGACCGATCCATTCGATCGCTTCGTAACCGGGGACACCGGCTTCGGCGACCGTCGGCAGGTCGGGCAGGGCGCCGTTGCGCTTGGCGGAGCTCACCGCGAGCGGGATCAGCCGGCCGGTCTTGAAGTGCTGGATGGACGAAGGGATGGTCGCGAAGAGCAGGCTCGTCTCGCCGCCGACCAGCGCCACGACTGCGGGACCGCCGCCTTTATAAGGGACGTGGGTCATCTTCACGCCCGCCATGTGCTCGAAGCGCGCGGTCGCGAGATGGTTCGCGCTGCCGCTGCCGGCCGAGCCGTAGGTGAGCGCGCCCGGCTTCGACTTCGCCAGTGCGATGAGCTGCTTGATCGAGCGCGCGGGGACCGACGGATGCACCGCCACCACCAGCGTGACGATCGAGATGAGACTCACCGGAAGCAGGTCCTTCTCGGTGTCGAACGGCATCTTCCTGTAGATCGACGGGTTCGCGCCGAACGCGATGTTGTTCGCGCCCACGGTGTAGCCGTCGGGCGGCGATTTCGCGACGATCTCCAGGCCGATCGTCGACGCGGCGCCGGGCCGGTTGTCGACGACGACCTGCTGGCCGAGGTTCTCGGTCATGCGCTGCGAGAGGATGCGCAGGATGACGTCGGTCGAGCCGCCGGGCGCGTACGGCACGATGAGGCGTATCGGTTTGGAAGGGTAAGGCGCTTGCGCGTGCGCCGGGCAGGCGATCGCAGCGCAGGTGACTAATGCAGCGGCGTACAGACTCTTGCTCATGAAGCCTCCTCCGATGCTGTCTTAGTTGTGTGCAGTAGAATAACCGATCCTTCAGAATCATCCGCCCAAAAGAGGAGGAAGCCCATGACGCAACGCAAGCGCCGCGAGGATTTGCGCAGCTACAAGTCGTTCGGCGTTAAGGATCTGCGCTCTTTCGGCCATCGCTCGCGTGCACTGCAGATGGGTTACACGCGCGAGGACTTCAGCGGCAAGCCGGTGATCGCGATCATCAACACCTGGAGCGATCTCAATCCCTGCCACGCCCATTTCGCGCAGCGGGTCGAGGAGGTGAAGCGCGGCGTGTGGCAGGCCGGCGGTTTCCCCGTCGAGCTGCCGGCGCACTCGGTGTCCGAGACTTACGTGAAACCCTCGTCGATGATGTACCGCAACTTCCTCGCGATGGAGACCGAGGAGCTGCTGCGCGCGCATCCGGTCGACGGCGCGGTGCTCATGGGCGGCTGCGACAAGACGACGCCCGGCCTCCTGATGGGCGCGATCAGCATGAACCTCCCGGCGATCTACATGCCGGCGGGGCCGATGCTGCGCGGCAACTGGAAAGGCCGGACCCTCGGCTCGGGCACCGACACGTGGAAATACTGGGCCGAGCTGCGTGCCGGCAACATCACCGAGCGCGACTGGGAGGAAGTCGAGGAAGGCATCGCGCGCTCGTTCGGCCACTGCATGGTGATGGGCACGGCCTCGACGATGACCTCGGTTGCGGAGACGCTCGGCCTCACGTTGCCGGGCGCGGCTTCGATTCCTGCGGCGGACGCGAACCACCCCCGCATGGCGGAGCACAGCGGCCGGCGCATCGTCGAGATGGTGTGGGAGGACCTCAAGCCTTCCGACGTCGTCACGCGCGATTCGGTCGACAACGCGATCACGGTGATCCACGCGCTCTCCGGATCGACCAACGCGATCATCCATCTCACCGCGATCGCGGGCCGCGCCGGCATCGAGCTTTCCGCCGACCGCTTCGACGAGCTCGCGCGGACCACGCCCGTGCTCGCGAACATCCGTCCGGCGGGCGACAAGTACCTCATGGAGGATTTCTATTACGCCGGCGGGCTGCGCGCGCTGCAGAAGGAGCTCGGCGCCAAGCTCAAGCTCGACGCACGCACGGTGAACGGCAAGACGCTCGGCGAGAACATCGCCGCCGCGCAGATCTACAACGACGACGTGATCCGCACGCGCGACAAGCCGCTGTCGGAGACCGGCGGGCTCGCGGTGCTGCGCGGCAACCTCGCGCCCGACGGCGCGATCATCAAGCCGACCGCCGCCGAGCCGCATCTGCTGAAGCACACCGGCAAGGCGGTCGTGTTCGCGGACTACAACGACATGAACGCGCGCATCGACGACGAATCGCTCGACGTCGACGAGAACTCGGTGCTGGTGCTCAAGAACGGCGGCCCGCTGGGCGGTCCCGGCATGCCGGAGTGGGGGCAGCTTCCCATACCCAAGAAGCTGCTGAAGAAAGGCGTGCGCGACATGGTGCGCATCTCGGACGCGCGCATGAGCGGGACCTCGTACGGCACCTGCGTGCTGCACGTCGCGCCCGAGTCGTACGTCGGCGGGCCGCTCGCCTTCGTGCAGGACGGCGACGTGATCGAGCTCGACGTCGAAGCGCGCAAGCTCGAGCTCAAGGTGAGCGAGGCGGAGCTCGCACGACGGCGCGCGGCGTGGACGCCGCCCAAGCCGCGCTTCACCCGCGGCTACGGCGCGCTCTTCGCCAGGCACATCACGCAGGCGGACAAGGGCTGCGACTTCGATTTCCTGCACGCGGGCGAGCCGACGCCGGATCCCGAGATCCACTGAGCCCGAGGCGTCCTGAAGACCTTCGTCACACCCGCGGCGGCGCTGCTCGTCGCCGCCGCCGCGGTCATCTTTTTTCTTCCGCCGCCCGCCGGCTACACCGCGCAGACGATGCACGCCGGCGCGCTGTCGCTGCTCGTCGTCGGCCTGTGGGCGCTGGGTGCGCTGCCCGAATATATCGTCGCGCTGCTGTTCTTCCTGCTCGCGATGGTGTTCGCGATCGCGCCGGCGCACGTCGTGTTCTCCGGCTTCGCGTCCGGAACGCTGTGGCTGGTGCTGGGCGGATTGATCGTCGCCGAGGCGGTGAACGTCACCGGCCTGGGGCTGCGCTTCGCGCGGCTTCTCGTGGGCGGCCGTGCGATGAGCTATCGCACGCTGATCGCGGCCGTGGCGCTGGTGAGCACGCTTCTATGCATCGTCATGCCGGCGACGATCAGCCGCATCCTGCTGCTCCTCCCGATCATGGGCGCGCTCGCGCAGCGGCTGGGGCTGAAGCCGGGCAGCCGCGGCTATGCCGGCGTGGCGCTCGCGGTGATCATGACGAACTACCAGGTCGGCACCGCTTTCCTGCCGGCGAACGCGCCCAACCTCGTGCTCGCGGGCGCGGCCGAGACGCTGTACAGGACGACGTTCATCTACGGCGAATGGCTGCTCGTGCAGCTTCCGGTGATGGGTGTGCTGAAGGCGCTCATGATCGTGGCCGTGGTCTGGCAGCTTTTCCCGGACGAAACGCGTGCGGCGCCCGCCGACGAGGTGCGTGTGCCGATGAGCGGGAAGGAGAAGCGGCTCGCGGTCATACTCGGGTGCGCGGTGCTGCTATGGGCGACCGACTTCGTCCACGGCGTGCATCCCGGCTGGGTCGGCCTGGGCGCGGGCGTCGCGACGATGATGCCGCGCATCGGCGTGATGCCGGTGGCGAGCTTCACCGAGCGCGTGAAGCTCACGCCCTTCTTCTATATCGCGTCGATACTCGGCCTGGGTGCGATCATGGTGGAGACCGGTCTGAGCCGGGCGCTGGGCGAAGCGCTGCAGCAGGGCCTGTCGCTCGAGCGCGGACACGATGCGACGAACTTCGGCGTACTGGTGCTGCTGTCGACCGCGACCGGGATGGTCGTGACCAACGTCGCGCAGCCTGCGCTGCTCGCGCCGCTCGCGGGCTCTTTCGCGGAAGCCGCCGGTTGGCCGCTCAAGGCGGTGCTGATGACCGCTGTGCTCGGCTTCACGACCGCGATCTTTCCGTATCAGGTCCCGCCGATGATGGTCGGGGCGCAGGTCGCGGGGTTGAGGCTGCGTGAGGTGCTGCGGATATCCGTGCCGCTCACGCTCGGGAGCTTCCTGGTGCTGCTGCCGCTGGATTACCTGTGGTGGCGCGTCATCGGGTATTTCGGGTAGTTTCGGTTCAAACCGGGGTCAGACCCCGATGAAGCCGGGGTCTGACCCAAACAAGGAGGGTGGATGAGCAAGCTGTTCGAGCCGCTGGCGGTGGGACCGATGACTCTTGCGAACCGCATCAGCGTCGCGCCGATGTGTCAGTACAGCGCCGTCGACGGCTCCATGACCGACTGGCATCTGCAGCACCTCGGCGGCCTCGCGCTGTCGGGGGCGGCCATGCTCGTCATCGAAGCGACCGGCGTGACCCCCGAGGGGCGCATCACGCACGGCTGCACCGGTCTGTATTCCGACGCCAACGAAGCGTCCATGAAGCGCGTCATCGACTTCGTGCGCAGCGTGTCGGACATCCGGCTCGGCATACAGCTCGGCCATGCGGGCCGCAAGGCCTCGGCCGAGCGCCCGTGGGAGGGCCGCGGTCCGCTCGAAGGCGAGGACGAATGGCTGACGATCGCGCCTTCGGCGATCCCGCTCGCGCAAGGCTGGCCGGCGCCGCGGGCGATGGACCGCGGCATGATGGTCTCGGTGCGCGACGCGTTCGTCGATTCGGCCAGGCGCGCGCTGCGCCTCGGGCTCGATTTCGTCGAGCTGCACTCCACGCACGGTTACCTGCTGTCCGAATTCCTGTCGCCGCTCTCCAACCGCCGTGAAGACACGTACGGAGGCAATCTCGAGAATCGCATGCGCTTCCCGCTCGAAGTCGCGGCGGCGGTCCGCGAAGCTTGGCCGCGCGACCGCGCGCTCGGCGCGAAGATCTCCGGGACCGATTTCGCCGAACACGGCTGGACCGGCGACGACGCGGTGGTCTACGCGCGCGAGCTCAAACGCGTCGGCCTCGATTACGTGACCGTTTCCGGAGGCGGCGTGGTGCTCGACGCCAAGGTGCCGACGGGGCCGGGCTACCAGGTGCCGTACGCCGAGCGCGTGCGGCGCGAGTCCGGCATGACGACAGGGGCGGTCGGCCTCATCACCGACCCGAAACAGGCCGAAGAGATCGTGGCGAGCGGCAAAGCCGATTTCGTCTCGCTTGCGCGAGGCCTGCTCTTCGATCCGCGCTGGCCGCAGCACGCCGCGGTCGCGCTCGGCGCGGAAGCGAAATACCCGCCGCAGTACCAGCGCGCGAGCCCGAAGCTCTGGCCGCCCGGAAGAACGTCGAAGCTCTAGGAGGATTCGTCATTCCCGCGAAGGCGGGAATCCATTTTGACGTTGACCGACAATGGATTCCCGACAGTCCCGCTCTCGCGGTTCGGGAATGACGACCGTTACTGGGCGCTGGAACGCAGCTCGTGAGGTGAGCCGCGGCTGTCGACGGTCTGCAGCAGCACCGGCCGGCGCCAGGCGCGGTGGACGTACTGCACCACCCGCGCGGCGCGCTCGAGGTCGAGGCCGCGGCCGTCGGCCTCAAAGTCGTGGACCAGCACCAGCGTGCCGTCCTGCTTCATCTCGCCGACCGAGATCCGCGGCGCGCCATAGTTGAACTTGGGCTGAAGGATCGCTTCGCGGATCTTGTTGATGTCGCGATTGGCGACCTTGATGCCTTCGTCCACCTTCGCTTCGTAGACGAAGAGCCCGAGCTTTTCAGCGAGCTCCGGATCCAGGAAGTTGCGGATGAAGCCGAAATCGTCCTCGTCGCGCCGGATCTCCTGCGCGCGCTCGAGCCCGAGCTTCTCGACGATGCATTCCCACATCGAAAAGCCGACGTGGTAGGGATTGATCGCGAGCGCCGCCTGCTGCTCCCCGGCGAAAGGCCGCACGACGTTCGAGTGACACGTCACCGCGTCGAGGTAGAGATCCTCCGGCAGGAAATCGGCTTCGCGCAGCAGGCGGGCGTGCCAGTACGTCGCCCAGCCTTCGTTCATGATGTTGCACGCGAAGACCGGGTAGAAGTAGAACGACTCGTGTCGCACCGCGAGAAATACGTCGCGCTCCCAGTCCTCGAGCTCGGGTCCGTACTGCGCGATGAACCACAGCAGGTCGTGCTCCGGGTGGGGCGGGAAGGGCGTGGTCTTATGCTCGCCCGATTCCTGCACGCGCTCGGTCTCGCCGGGCAGATTGCGGAAGCGGTTGGAGAACGGGTCGTCGGGTCCCGGCCGCGACGTCGGAGCGGGCTTACGCTCCTTGGGATACGGCTGCCGGTGCAGCTCCTGGTTGAGATCGACGTGAGGCTCGAGCGCCAGGGCGCAATCGAGCATCGCTTCGACGCGCTGGTGGCCGTAGGCCTTCACCGCCTGCTCGATGCGGTGCGCCTGCGCCGCAGCATGCTCGACGATGTTCGTTCCCGACATCTCGGCGAAGCGCGCGAAGAGGTGGTTGTTCTTCGCGAAATCGGCATGGCCCAGGACGTGCGCGGTGACGAGCGTGTTCTCGGCGAGCGTGTTGGTGTTCACCAGGTAGCCGTGGCACGGATTGCCCGGGAACATCACTTCGAAGATCCGCGAGTGGCCCATCGACTGCCGGATGAGCTGGTGGATGTAACGCACCCCGAACGACCAGTGCGGCATGCGGATGGGCAGGCCGTAGATCGCCACTTCGTTCATGAAGTTGTTCGGGACGAGCTCGAAGTCGACCGGGTGGTACGACAATCCCAGCGACTTCGCGAGCGTTTCGATGCGCTTGCCGTAATCCTGCAGGCGCTCGTTCATGTCCGATTGCGTGAGGCTCATGTCGCGGCTTCCGCGCGCTGCACCTGCTCCTGGAAGAACTGACGCAGCGCGTTCCACACGTCTTCGCGGCTCGTCACCCGCGCCATGCCGAGCGGCAGGTTCTCGCGCTGCATGCGGGAGAAGATGCCGGCGAGCTCGGTCTCGGGGGAGATGCCGTACGCCGGGCGGATCTCGATGAATCCGCCGTAGTTGATGCCCTGGCAGCACTCGCGCAGCGCCTCGCTCGCGAGCTCGCGGTCGTCGACGAGGTTTTCGCCATCCGAGGCGTAGAAGACGTAGACGTTGTATTGCGCCGGGTCGTAGCGCTCCTTGATCACGTCCTTGGCGAGCTTGAAGACGGTCGAGGACACCGTGCCGCCGGTGCCGCTCGTCTGGAAGAACTGAGACTCGTTGAATTCCCACGCTTCGGCCGAATGCGCGAGAAACGCCACTTCGACTTTCGCGTACTGGCGGCGGATGCCCTGCAGCGCGAAGAAGAAGAAGGTCTTGGCGAGCTGGCGCTCGGTTTCGCCCATGCTGCCCGACACGTCCAGCGCGAAGATGACCGCGGCGTTCGTCGCCGGGCGCTCGCGGCGCTTCAATTGCCGGAAGCGCAAGTCGTCGTCGGTGAAAGGCGCGGGATCCTGCTGGATGGCCCGGCGGCGGATCGCCTGCTTGACGGTGCGGCGCCGGTCCAGGCGCGAGCGTACGCCGCGCTTGTCCCAACCTTCTCGGACATACTCCTCGTCCTGCTCGCGGGCCGAGGGCTTGGGTTTGAGATCGGGGAGCTTGAGCTCCTCCCACAGCCAGTCGAGCACGTCCTCGACCTTGAGCTCGAGGACGAACTGAAGATCGCCTTGGCCGCTGCCGGCCTCACTGCCCTGCTGCTCGCCTTGCTGCGGCTGGCCGGGCTTGAGCACCTGGCCCGCTTCGCCGGCGCCCTGGCCGACACCCGTCTCGCTGTCGGGATCGCGCAAGCGGAAGCGTGCGTGCTCCGCCAGCTTCACCGGCACGAGCACGGTGCCGCCGCCGCCGCCGCTCAGCACGTCGGGACCGGCGACAAGGTTCGGAAGGCTCTTCTCGACCGATTCCCGCACCTTCTCGTTGTGGCGCAGCCAGTCGCGCGCACCGCGGGAAAAGAGATCGTACCAGCCGACTTCAGTCGAGATGCGCAGCGGTTGCTGCCAGCGTGAGGGTGGGGGCCTTCGGTAGACAGTCATAAATGCGTACCGCAACGCCTGGGCGTCAGGCCTGAGACTGACGGTAAGACCGACATGGCGGTATCTCCTATTCCTGCGCGAGCAGCGTCGTCACGTAGTTCAGTGCCTCGCGGGCGCTGTGCGCGTCGTAGCCGTATTCCTCCACCAGCCGCTTTTCGACCACCGAAATCTTCTGCTTGGCCTCTTCGTCGGGGCGCGCGGCCGAGCTCACCAGCCGCAGCACGTCGCGGCGCTGCTCGAATAAGTATTGACCTATGGCGTCGTGCAAAAGTGCGTGGCTGTTGAGCGTAAATTTGTCGCCGCGCTTGAACGCGCCCATCGCCTTCCTGACGATTTCCTGCCGGAAGGACTGCTTCCCGGAATCCGAGACGTCGATCTTCTCTTCGACCGACCGCAGGAAACGCTCGTCGGGCTTGCGCTCCTCGCCGGTGATCGGGTCCTTGATCAGCCGGTTGTCGAGCGTCGCCTCCACTTCGTCGAGGTATTTGTCGAGCAGGTCCTGCGCTTCCTGCTCGAAAGACACGAAAAGGGCTTTGTGGACGTCTTCCTTCACCCACTTGTTGTAGAAATCCTTACGGGCGATGACGAGGAAGTCGACCCACTTGCGCTTTTTCTTCGGGTCGATGCGCGCGTCCGATTCGATCGCGTCCTTCAATCCGAGCAGCACGTCCATCGTCGTCAGGCTCTTGGCCGAGCTCTGGACGATCGCGTTCGACAGCGCGTTGATGACGAACCGCGGCGAGATGCCGGTCAGCGCTTCGTCGGGCATGCGCGCGCGGATGCGCTCGGCTTCGGCGCGGCTGATACCCTCGGCTTCTTCGCCGGCGTGCACGCGCACTTTCTTCGAGGCGTCGGACTCGTTCTCGCCTTCGTGCAGGCGGGTGAGGATGGCGAACACCGCCGCGGTGTGCAGCACGTGCGGATCCAGGTGGACCTCGGAAAAGGCGGGCGCGTTCGAGATCAGCTTCTGGTAAATGCGTGCTTCGTCGTTGAAATTGAGGGTGTACGGGACCTGGATGATGACCATCCGGTCGAGCAGCGCTTCGTTCTCGCTCTCCTGGAGGAACTTGCGGAACTCGGCCAGGTTGGTGTGCGCGAGAATCGTCTCGTCGAGGTGGATCAGCGGGAAGCGCGACACCTTGACGTTCTTTTCCTGGGTGAGCGTGAGGAGCAGATACAGGAACTCGCGCTTGACCTTGAGGATCTCGATCATCTCGAGCATGCCGCGGCTCGCGGCATACACCGCGCCCGACCAGGACCACGCCCGCGGGTCGCCTTCGTCGCCGAAGGTGGCGACTTTCGACAGGTCGACCGAGCCTACGAGGTCGGCGATATCGGCCGTCGTCGGGTCGTGCGGGGCATAGGTGCCGATACCCATGCGCCCGGCTTCGGAAATGAAGATGCGCTCGACCGGCATCTTCATGAAATCGCCGATGGTGGCGGAGGTGCTTTCGCCTTCCTCGGCGGCCTCCTGCCCTTCGAGGCGCGCGCGGCACATCGGGCAGAGGTCGCCGGTGATCTCGACCCCGTAGGTCTCACGGAACTTGGGCCGCAGCGTGTAAGGCACGAGGTGCAGGGGCGATTCGTGCACCGGGCAACCCTGAATCGAGTAAATAGCGCCTTCGTCGGTGTGGCTGTACTCTTCGAGGGCGCGCTTGAGCAATATAACTATGCTCGATTTGCCGCCCGCGGGCGGTCCGAGCAGCAGCAGGAGGCGCCGCCCGACCTCAGAACCCGCACTGGCAGCGCGGAAATAGTCGGCGAGCCGCTCGAGCTCGTCGTCGATGCCGAAAAGATCGTCGGAAAAGAGGTTGTAGCGCGATTTCCCGTTGGCACCCTCTTCGACCCCCTGCCAGCGGATCATGTCCCACATGTACTGGTGGCTGGTCCGGGTGACCGAGCGGGAATTGGACGGCAGGATCTGTTCGAGAAAGTCCGCGAAAGTGCCGGACCAGTGGGCCGCTCGATGCTGCTGGGTGAAGGCGACCAGACTCTTTACAAAGTCGCCATGGCGCTCTGATTCTTCCGAACGGTTCGACATTCTTGCCCTCCGCGCTGAGATGCTCTCGCCTGCTGTATTCAAACAGCGTACCAGGTCGTATCCATCCCCCCTGCGCGGCTTCGGACATTCGGAAAAACAAGCAGCTACACGTGTCTTTTGCCGCGCACAAGCGCGCCGTTAGAGCTTCGGCACGTCAAGAACCTCGTTTTTCGGTTCGTCTCCCTCTAACGCACGATGCGTCTTTGCGTCATACAACGATTAACCGCTCTTCCGGTATCGGGCAGAAGGAAGATGTGCGGCAAATTGGTCCCTTCAGAGCCTTGTACCGCGTTCGTCGTGTTTGTACAACATCGGCTTTCAAGCTTTTTTCCCGTTTCAGGCGGTCTGTATCGTCAAAACAACAGACAGGAACCCATTTGTCATGCGCGATTCGCTCCATAATGACGCTTGCCGCACCGCGGTGTCGCGTAAAAAAGAGAGGAGACCGAGTTGAACAGGGAAAAAAAGGCGCTTGTGGCTGCGTGTATTACCGCGGTCGGCTTCGTAACGTGTGCTGATGCGGCCGAGCAGGCTTATCCCACCCGACCGATACGATTCGTCGTGCCGTATCCGCCGGGGGGCACCACCGACATCGTCGCGCGCGGCATCGGCGCGAAGCTGTCGGAACGGTTCGGACAGCAGGTCGTCGTCGACAACCGCGGCGGCGCGAGCACGATCATCGGCGCGGAAGCCGTGGCGAAAGCGGCGCCCGACGGTTACACGCTGCTGCTCACGACCGCGACGACGATGTCGATCAATCCGCAGGTCTATCCGAAGCTGCCTTACGATGCGGTGCGCGATTTCGCGCCGATCAGCTCCGCCGTCTACGTGCCGTTCGTCATCGCGGCGCACCCGTCGGTGCCCGCGAACAACATTTCCGAGCTGATCGCGCTCGCCAAAGCAAAACCGGGAACGATCAAGTATTCGACGCCCGGAAACGCCTCGAGCAACCACGTCGCGGGCGCGCTGCTCGAATCGATGGCGGGCATCAAGCTCCTGCACGTGCCCTACAAAGGCTCGGGTCCCGCCGCGACCGCCGTGCTGACCGGCGAAGTGCAGTTCGTGATCACAGGCATCGGCACGCTCGTCTCGCACTGGAAAGCGGGCAAGCTGAAGGTGCTGGCGATCGGATCGGACAAACGCCATCCGAACTGGCCCGATCTGCCGTCGACGGGTGAAGCGGGCCTCAAAGGCTACGCCGCCGGAACGTGGTTCGGCGTGGTGACGCGGGCCGGCACGCCGCGTGCGATCATCGATAAGCTGAACAAGGAAATCGTAGCGGCGCTGGCGAGCCCCGATCTCAAGGACCGGCTGGTCGCGCTCGGTTTCGACGTGTTCTCGGGAACGCCCGAAGAGTTCGCGGCGTTCATGAAGAACGACAGGGCGCGCGCGGCCAAGGCGATCCAGGCGGCGGGGATCAAGGCGAGCGAGTGATGCTCGCGTCCATCAATCCCGGTTATCGGCGTATCGATACCATTGATACGCGAGGCGCTGGCCGAGACGTCTGAACGACGCCAGCGGAAATCGCGGCAGCTCGCCGCTCACCGGCAGCGTCGACATCGGCTCGTGCGCGATCGCCGCGGCGAGCCGTTTGCCTGCGTATAGCGCATACGACACGCCGCTGCCCTGGTAGCCGATCGCGTAGTGAACGCTTGCATCGTCCGCCGCGCGCGAGACGTGCGGCAGGAAGTCGGGCGTCAGACACACCCAACCCCACCAGTCGTAGTCCGCGGTGATGTCGCGCAGCGCGGGCACCTTCTGCTTCAGCCCGTCGAGCAGCGCTTCGCGCTGCGCAGCCTGGCCATCGGTCGTTTCCACGATCTTGCCGCGCCCGCCGAAGAGGATGCGATCGTCGGGCAGGCGCCGCCAGTAGTACAGGAGATTGCGCGTGTCGGTCAGCACGTGGCTCGTCACGAAGCCGCCTTGCTGTTTTTCTTCCCGCGTCATCGGACGCGTCACCACGATGTGCGACAGCACGGGGAGCGTCGTGCCGCGCAGCGCCGGGTGCAGATGCTCGGGCGTGTAGCCGTTCGTCGCGACGACGACGGTTTTCGCGCGCACGCTCCCGTTCGGCGTCGCGAGCACGTGCGTCGCGCCTTCGCGCGTCCACGAGATCACCGGCGACGCGCTGTGCACCTTCGCGCCCGCGTCGCGCGCCATGCGCAGCACGCCGAGCGCGAGCTTGAGCGGATGCACGGCGACCGCATCGGGGAATCGGAGCGCACCGTGTGCTTCGGGGCCCGCGAAGTGGCGCTCGCGCAGCTCGTCGGCTTCGACGAATTCCGCCGGGTACTCGAACTCGCGCTGCAGCAGCTCCGCTTCGCGCTTCAACCCCGGCGCGCGGCTGGCGCGGTGCGCGATCTTGAGGTGGCCCGCTTCCAGGGCATCGCATGCGATGTCGCCTTGGTCGATCATCGCGCGCACGTTGTCGACAGCGGCGAGCGCTTCGCCGAATACCGCCCGCGCCGCGTCCCGCCCAAATTTCTCGATCACCTTGCCCCACGAGTGGCGGCCGATCGCCGCGCGTGCGAAACCGCCGTTGCGGCCGCTGCAGCCCCAGCCGGGCTTGTTCGCTTCGAGCACCGTCGCGCGTATGCCGCGTTCGCGCGCGAGGTGATAGGCGCACGATAAACCGGTGTAGCCACCGCCGATGATCGCGACCTCGACATCGTGTGAGCCCGCCAGCGCACCGTCGTCGGGCGGGACGTCGCCCGCGGTGGCGGCCCAGTACGACGGCGCGTAGTCGAGCCCCGTGCCGGGCGTGCGCGCGGTGAGCGGGTCGTAGCTCATCGGCCGCGGAAGCGCGGCTTGCGCTTTTCCTTGAACGCCGCGACCCCTTCCTTCGCATCTTCGCTCTTGCGCACGCCCGCGATCGCGAGCCGGCCGTAGGCCGCGAGCTCCGAAGGTCCTCGCGGAATCACGTGCGAGACGAACTCGCGCAGCACGCCGAGCACGAGCGGCGCGTTCTCCGCGAGACGCCGCGCGTAGGCGAGCGCGGCTTCGAGCTGCTCGCCGGGACGCGCGAGCTTGTTGACGAAGCCTACTTCGTACATGCGCCGTGCGCCGATCTCCTCCCCGAGGAGCATGAGCTCCATCGCCACCTTGTGCGGAATCTTCGCGGCCAGGCCCGCGACCACCGCGCCGGTGAATCCGACTTTGGCCTCGGGAAACATGAAGCGCGCATCGTCCGCGGCGACGCACAGATCGCACATCTGCACGACGACCACGCCGCCGCCGACGACCCATCCGCCGACCGCCGCGATGAGCGGTTTCTCGAGCTCCACGCCGACGTTCGGGACGCATGCGGGGAAATCCTCGGGCGGCCCTTTGATGTCGGCGCCTCCGGTGAAATGGGCGCCGGCGTGCGTGATGACGCCGACCCGATCGTCGCTCTCGTTGAGCCTGAACCACGCGTCCCGCAGCGCGAGCGCCATGTCGTTGTTGATCGCGTTGCGCTTCTCGGGTCGGTTCAGGGTAATGACGGCGATACCGTCTTTCGATTCGTACGTCAGCGGCGTATCAGCCATGGTGTTTCCTCGTCACGTCTTTACTACGGTCGCACGCGCATCCAGCGCGATCACGCCGTTTTCCTGCACGAGCAGGGGATTGAGATCGAGCTCGACGAGCGCAGGGCCGAGGGCATGCGCGAGCCAGCTCACGTTCACGATCGCGTCGGCGAGCGCATCGACGGCGAGCCGCGGCCGTCCTCGCGCGCCGTCGAGCAGGGGCCAGATGCGCAGGGACCGAACGAGCTCGCGTGCGCGATCGCGCGTGAGCGGCGCGAGCGCGACGGCGGTGTCTTTCAGAACTTCGACGAACACGCCGCCCGCGCCGACGAGCACGACCGGACCGAACTGCGCGTCGTGCCGTGCGCCGACGATCATCTCGACGCCGCCTGCGATCATCCGCTGCACCGAGCAGCCTTCGAACGTTCCGTGTCGGCGCACGCTCGCTTCGATCTGCGCGTAAGCGGCGCGAACGGCGTCGCTATCGCGCAGCCCGAGCTTGACCGCGCCCACATCGCTCTTGTGCACGACGTCGCGGCTGACGCCCTTCAGCACGACCGGATACCCGATGCGCTCGGCCGCCTGCACCGCGGCATCGGCATCCGCTGCGAGCGCCTCTTCGGGACTCGCGATACCGGCGACGCGCACGAGCGCTTTCGCTTCGCTTTCGGTGAGCTGCCCCGCACGTATTTTCGTCCTGTCGACATGCGCGAGCCAGTCGGGCGCCGACGGGCGCTCGGGCGGTGCGGCGGCCGCTGCGCGATAGTCGATCGCGGCGCGAACCACTCGCAGCGCGTCGTCCATGCGATCGGCGTAGGGACAGCCGATCTCGCGCAACGCGGCGCGGGCGCCGTCGACCAGTCGTCCGGGGGTGAAGAGGATGACCGTCGGCTTACCGCTCGCGAGCGCGGCCGCGCCCCAGCGCCGCACTTTCTCTTCGAGCTGCGGGGTCGTCGCGACGACGATGAGCACCACACCGACGTTCGGATCGGCCGACAGCAGCGCCTGTGCGTCTTCGGCGGCTGAGACGCCGCGCTCGCGCGGCAGGCCGCCGACGTCGAGCGGATTGAAGGGCCGCGGTTCCGGCACGAGCGCACGCAGCGCCTCGCACGTCGCGGGCGTCGGCTGCGCGAGCGTAAGCCCGGCGGCGGCGACGCGATCGGCTGTGACCGCGATGGTTCCGCCCGAAGGCGAGATCACCGCGACCGCGCTGCCGCCGATGCGCGGAAAGCTCACGAGAAAGCGAGCGCAGTCGATCATCGCTTCCGGATCGTCGACCGTGATCACGCCGGTTTGCGCGCACGCGGCTTTCCATGCGGCGTGCGATCCCGCGAGACTCGCGGTGTGAGAGCGCGCGATATGAGAGCCCGCGTCGCTGCTGCCGGCTTTCACCGCGAGCAGCGGCTTGCCCGCTTCGCGACAGCGCTGCGCCAGCGCGAGGAAGCGCCGCGCATCCTTCAGCCCTTCGACGTACACGCAGATCGCGCGCGTGGCATCGTCCTCGACGAAGTATTCGATGAAGTCGCAGATCTCGAGGTCGGCCTGGTTGCCGACGGTGACACACGCGGAGAAGCCGGCGCCGCAGTCGGCCGCATGGGAGATCATCGACGCCATCATCGATCCCGACTGGCTGATGAGGCCGATCGCGCCGCGCGGCATGTCGCCCTGCGACAGCGCGACCGAAGACGTCAGCGCGAGCTTGGCTCCGGGGTTGATGAAGCCGAGGCAGTTCGGGCCGATGAGGCGCATGCCGTGGCGGCGCGCGATGCCGACGAGCTCGCGCTCTCTCGCCGCGCCTTCCTCGCCGAGCTCGGCGAAGTCGGCGGTGATGACGACGCAGCACCGAACCCCGGCGGCGCCGCATTGCTCGACGGCGGCGGCCAGCTGCTGCGACGGCGCCGCGAGCAGCGCGACGTCGATCGCGCCGCCGGCTTCTCGGACATCTTTGACGCTGGGTATCCCGAGGATTTCGGCGCCCGAGGGGTTGACGGGCACGATCCGGCCTTCGTAGCCGTGCTTGAGCAGGAAGCGCATCACGCGTCCACCGAACTTGGCGGGGTCGGCGGAGGCGCCGACGACGGCGACGGCCCGGGGATTGAGCGCGGCGCGCAGGGTTTCGATCAGGTTTGACATCCGGTGGAGTGTCGCGTCCGCGCGGGATCGTCGCGCAGGGCGTGAATGGTGCGTATTTCGCCCTGAAACGGTGGTATCCTGACGGCTTCCCACGAATCCGGCATGGCCCGAGCCCTCTTTGCGCCTGCCGTCAACGACCCGGCCCGCGCTTTCGGCATGCTTCGTGCCAGTGCCCGTAAGTTGTTTGACAGCAAAACGAATTTTCCAGATAATGCCCGGTTTCGTCCGGAGGGGTTCCCGAGCGGTCAAAGGGATCAGACTGTAAATCTGACGGCTCTGCCTTCGAAGGTTCGAATCCTTCCCCCTCCACCAACCGATTTGCGGGCGAATTACGCAAATAAATGCGCAGGAGTCGCGCTTCCGAGTACCAAGGCGGGTGTAGCTCAATGGTAGAGCAGAAGCCTTCCAAGCTTACGACGAGGGTTCGATTCCCTTCACCCGCTCCAGTACTCGGCGACACGAACGCGGTCAAGCGACGCGCAGCAGGATGTAAACATTCAGGCCCATGTAGCTCAGTGGCAGAGCACTCCCTTGGTAAGGGAGAGGTCGCGTGTTCAATCCACGCCATGGGCACCAGCAGCTTCAATGATGACGCAGTAACGGCAACGGCCAAAACAGACTCACAAAACTGATCAAGGACACACAGATATGGCCAAGGGCAAATTCGAGCGGACCAAGCCGCACGTGAACGTGGGCACGATAGGTCACGTCGATCATGGAAAGACGACGCTGACGGCGGCGATCACGCTGGTGCTGGCGAAGAAGTTCGGGGGCGAGGCGAAGGCGTATGACCAGATCGACGCGGCGCCGGAAGAGAAGGCGCGCGGGATCACGATCAATACGTCGCACGTCGAATACGAGACGGCCAACCGCCACTACGCCCACGTCGACTGCCCGGGCCACGCCGACTACGTGAAGAAC
>DATAJS010000023.1 GCA_036262035.1 Burkholderiales bacterium
ACTTCTCGCCCGGCAGGCCGTCGTTCAGCGTGACCACGCGGCGGCGGTTCACGCCCCAGGGAATCTCGTGCTCCTGCTTGCACGCGGTGACGCAGCCGTTGCACTCGATGCAGCGCTCGGCGTCGCACAGGAATTTCATTCTGGCCATTCTGGTTTCCTCCTAGCCGATTACGCCTTCTGGACCTGACAGAGCGTGACCTTGGTTTCCTGCATCATCGTCACGATGTCGTAGCCGTAGGTCATCGCGGTGTTGACCGCTTCGCCGCGCACGATCGGCGCCGATCCCTCGGGGTAATACGGCAGCAGATCCTTGCCTTCCATCCACCCGGCGAAGTGGAACGGCATGAAGACCGTTCCGGGTCCGACGCGCTCGGTCACCTGCGTCTTGACTTTGAGCCGCGCCTTGCTCGGCGTCTCGAGCCACACGTACTCGTTGTTGCGCACGCCCCGGTCGTTGGCGTCCTTCGGGTTGATCTCGACGAAGGCTTCCTGCTGCAGCTCGGCGAGCCACGGGTTGGAGCGCGTCTCGTCGCCGCCGCCTTCGTACTCGACCAGCCTCCCGCTGGTGAGGATGAGCGGATACTGCTGCACGGCGTTCTTGTTCGCGTCCTGCACCGTCTTGAAGAGCACCGGCATGCGCCAGCGCACCTTCTGGTCGGCGTGGGTCGGATACTTCTCGATGAGGTCCGGACGCGGGCTGAACAGCGGCTCGCGGTGCAGCGGAACGCCGTCGGGGAAGTTCCACACCACCGCTCGGGCCTTGGCGTTGCCCCAGGGATGGCAGCCGTGATTCTTCATCACGACGCGCTGGATGCCGCCGGACAGATCGGTCTTCCAGTTCTTGCCTTCGGCGAGCTTCTGCTCTTCGGGCGTGAGCTCGTCCCACCAGCCGAGCTTTTTCATGAGCACGTGATCGAACTCGGGATAGCCGGTCGTGATGTCCGCGCCCTGCGAGTGCGAGCCGTCCTCGGCGAGCAGGTTCACGCCGTCGCGCTCGACGCCGAAGTTCGCGCGGAAGTTGCCGCCGCCGTCCATGATGTGCCGGCTGGTCTGATACAGGTTCGGCGAGCCCGGGTGCTTGAGCTCCGGCGTGCCGTAGCACGGCCACGGCAGGCCGTAGTAATCGCCGTCGAGCACGTAGCCGGTCTTGGCGTCCTTGCCGCCTTTGGCTTTCAGCGTCTTCACGTCGAAGACGTGCTGGTTGCGCATGTGCGCCTGCAGGCGTTCCGGCGATTGCCCCGTGTAGCCGATCGTCCACATGCCGCGGTTGACTTCGCGCAGCGTGTCTTCCATCGACGGCTCGTCCATGCCGCCCTTGCCCTTCTGCAGCTTGATGTTCCCGACGAACTGCTTGTCGAAGCCGAACTTCTGCGCGAGCTGATACATGATCATGTGATCGGTGCGCGCTTCGAACAACGGGTCGATCACCTTCTCGCGCCACTGCAGCGAGCGGTTGGACGCGGTCACCGAGCCTTCGCACTCGAGCTGGGTCGCCGCGGGCAGGAGATACATGTTCTCCTTGCGCACCAGCGCGCCCATTGCGGCAGTCGCCGACGGATACGGATCGATGACGACGAGAAGGTCGAGCTTCTTCATCGCCTCGAGCATCTCCTTGCCGCGGTTCTGCGAGTTGGGCGCGTGGCCCCAGTACACCACCGCGCGCACGTTCGGGTCCTGGTCGAGGACCTCGTTCTTCTCCAGCACCGCGTCGATCCAGCGCGAGACGGTGATGCCGGGCTTCTCCATCATCGTCTGGTTCTGGAACTGCGCTTTCAGCCACTCGTAATCGACGCCCCAGACCGCCGCGAAATGCTTCCACGAGCCCGTCGCGACGCCGTAGTAGCCGGGCAGCGAGTCGGGGTTCGGGCCGATGTCGGTCGCGCCCTGCACGTTGTCGTGGCCGCGATAGATGTTGCAGCCGCCGCCGGCCACGCCGATGTTGCCCAGCGCGAGCTGCACGATGCACGAAGCGCGCACGATCGCATTGCCGTTGGTGTGCTGCGTCTGGCCCATCGCCCACACGAGCGAGCTCGGCCTGTTCTTCGAGAATGTCTCGGCGATGTCGAGCATCCCGGCCGCCGGGATACCCGTGACGCGCTCGGTTTCCTCGGGCGTCCACTTCGCGGCTTCCACGCGCACCTTGTCCATGCCGTAGACGCGCGTGCGGATGTATTCCTTGTCTTCCCAGCCGTTCTTGAAAATGATGTGCAGCAGGCCCATCAGGAACGCGACGTCGGTTCCCGAACGGATGCGGTAGTACTTGTCGGCCTTGGCCGCGGTGCGCGTGAAGCGCGGATCGACGACGATCACCTTCGCGCCTGTCTCTTTCGCGTGCAGGGTGTGCAGCATCGAGACGGGGTGCGCTTCGGAAGCGTTCGACCCGAAGAACATGATGCACTTCGAGTTCTGCTCGTCGTTGTACGAGTTGGTCATCGCGCCGTAGCCCCAGGTGTTCGCGACGCCGGCGACCGTGGTCGAGTGACAGATGCGCGCCTGGTGGTCCATGTTGTTCGTGCCGAACATCGACACGAACTTGCGCAGAAGGTACGACTGCTCGTTGTTGTGCTTCGACGAGCCGATCCAGAAGGTGGCGTCGGGTCCGGACTCTTTCTTGATCGCTGCGAGCTTTTGCGAGACTTCGTTCAGCGCGACGTCCCACGAGATACGCTGCCACTTGCCGTCCACGAGCTTCATCGGATACTTCAGCCGATGCGAGTCGTGGGTCATGCCGTGCTCGCGGATCGAAGCGCCCTTCGCGCAGTGCGCGCCGAGGTTGATCGGCGAGTCGAACACCGGTTCCTGCCGCACCCAGACGCCGTTCTGCACGACCGCGTCGACCGAGCAGCCGACCGAGCAGTGCGTGCACACCGTGCGCTTGGTCTGGACCTGCGTGGCGGGCTGCTGATCGGCGGCCGGCGCTTCGGACACGATCGAGAACGGCAACTGGCTCGCCACCGCACCGGCGCCCAGCGTGATGCCCGAGCTCTTCAGGAAGCTGCGGCGATCGACCGTGCGACCCAGGAGGCTCGTGACCGGACGTACAAGGCGGCTCCTCGCCGCGGAAACTCCCGTCGACTTGCGCGTGAGCATGGAACCTCCTAGATACGGGCGGTGCGGTAGTAGTTCTGGACGTGCTCGGTGACCTGGTAGCCCTTGTCCTTGGGCTGGTCGGCGGCGCCGGCGCTCGATTGTTCGACGGGTTGTTTACCGATGACGGCCGCGGCGGTTGCTGCGGTGCCCGCCGTAGCCGCGAGCAGGAAGTTGCGGCGCGAGAGCTTTGTTCGAGTGGGCTTCATGACTCCTCCTCTGTTTGCTCCAACATAGTGCGCAATCTACCCTTGACCTATGTCGGAAGCAACATATTCCTATGTCCTGAGGAATACACAGGTTGCGCTCGGCTTTTATTCCTGCGCGCGAAGTTGGCGCGTCACTGCGCCGCGTGGAGGTCGAACGCTTCTTTTTCTATCGTGAGGAAGGTGCGGGCGACCCCTGCGACGGCTTTGTAGAACGCGGTCTGGGCGCGCGCTTCTATTGCATCGCAGAAAGTCCCCACTCCCGTGTAGACGAAATCGTTGAAGAACGCGTGCTGCTCCTCGAGCGGACGCTCGCGCTCGATCAGCCAGCGCATCACGTCGCAGACCGCGGAGACGTGGTCTTCGATCTCGAATACCGCGTCGCGCCGGGCAAGGCCCCACGCGATGAGGTGCTCGCGCAGCGCGACGAGATAACGGTCGGGCGCGTGCGGATCGGCGTAGCCCGACGTATACGGCGTCACCAGCGCCTTGCCCGCGCCGGTGAAGAGGTCGTCGTATTCCTGGCGCAGCGCATCCGGCTCGGCGCTCGCGCACGCGTCCTTGAGGGTCTTCATCGCCTTGCTGTAGGGCGTCTCGTCGGCCTCGATTTCCCACGTGACGAGCTCCAGCGATTCGCCGTCGGCCAGCTCGAGCTTCGGGCTCCCGCCGATCACCGCGAGGAGCTCGGCATCGACCGGCGCGTAGAACAGCCGGGACACGAGCGCATAACAGTCGGCGCGCGCCTTGTCTTCCTCGCTGAGCGGCCTGTCCATCTCTTCCACGATCATTCCTTCGCACCCGCTGAGGGATATTCGAAAATGCTGGCCGAGCCCTGCGTCGCCATCATGTCCAGCACGCGGCAATCCGCGCACATCTGAAGCCGCCGCAGCGCCTCGGGCGTGGCGAACATCGCGTGGCCGGTGAGCCGCGCGAGCATACCGTCGATCATCCGCCGCGTGCCGAACGGTTTGCCGCAGCGCACGCAGTCGAACGGCTCGGCCTCGTTCAGCACGCGCGCGTTCTTCGCCTCGGCGCCGAGCAGAAGGCGCGGCACGAGGGTAATCGCATCCTCGGGGCAGGTCTTGGCGCAGAGGCCGCACTGCACGCAGTTGCGCTCGACGAACCTCAGCTGCGGCGTCTCCTTCGAATCGACCAAGGCGTTGGCGGGACACGCGCCCACGCACGCCATGCACAGCGTGCACGACTGCCGATTCACTTCGAGAGCGCCGAACGGCGCCCCGGCTTTGAGCTCGATCGCCGCCGGGGCCGCGGGCGCATGGCGCGCGAGGTGGTCGATCACCGCGTCGAGCGTGCGCCGCTTCTCGTTCGTCAGGTTGAAGGTGGCGGGCTCGAAAGCGCTCGCGCGCGGCCGCGACCACACGTCGGCGTCGAGCGCCTTGACGTCTTCGGCGGTGACGAGGCGCGCGCGCTCGCCCGCGTAGCCGAGAGCGCCGACGACGGTGTTGCACAGCGCGATCTCGCGCTGCAGCGCTGCGGGATATTCCGGCGCTTCGCTGCCGGCGAAAAGCACTGCGACCTCACCGGCCCCCAGCGCGAGCGCGCCCAGCAGGATATCCGGTCCGATCGAAACGGCGTGATGCACTTCCAGCGGGATGACGTGCGCCGGCAATCCGCGGCCCCGCGCGCCGAGCCGGTGGACCAGCGTCCGGCCGTCGGTCGCGTTATGAAAGAGCAGCGTCGCATCCCGACCGCCCGCAGCGCGGTACACGCGCAGCACCGTGCGCAGGCGCTCGCCGATGTCGGCGGCTTTCGGATACGCGTAAGTCATCGCGCCGGTCGGACACACGCTCGCGCACGCGCCGCAGCCCATGCACAGATGCGTATCGACGACCACCCGGTTGTTCGCGGTGTCCGCGGTGATCGCCGCGGTCGAGCACACGTCGACGCACTTCGTGCAGCCGACGATCTCCGAGCGGCTGTGCGCGCAGATCTTCTCGTTGTACGCGAAGTACTTCGGCTTCTCGAACTCACCGACGAGCTTGGCGAGCGCGGCCGCGGCGAGCGACTGCTCCAGCGGATCGGCGCCGGGCGCGAGATAGCCCTGCGGCGGCTGGCTCATCTTCATCAGCGGCTCGCGCGAAAGATCCAGCACGAGGTCGAAGCGGTCCTCGCGCTCGGTCGCCGCGCGGTCGAAATCGATCGCGCCGGCGATGCCGCAGGCGGCGACGCACTTGCGGTGGCTCTTGCACCGATCGAGATCGACTTGCAGCGTCGCGTCGATCGCCCCCTCCGGGCAGACCCGGGCGCAGGCGCCGCAGCGCGTGCACACGTCGAGATCGATGGGGTTTGCCTGCCGCCACGTGACGTCGAACGCGCCGAGGTGGCCGGTGAGCGTAACAAAGCTGCCCGAATAGACCGGATAGCGGCGCTCCAGCGGAAGCTCGGCGTCGGCGGCGCTTTCGGTCAGCAGCACCGTGACCGCAAGCTCGGACGCGAGGCGCTCGGCCCAGTCGAGCGCGGCCGCCGCCGGACCGATGATGAGAAGCTGACCCGCGGACGTGTACTGCACCACCGGCACCGGCTCGGGCGCCGGGAGGTCGGCAAGCGCGAGCAGCGCGGCGATCTTCGCCGCGGCCTCACCGCCTTCGGCCGACCAGCCCGCGTTCTCGCGGATGTTGACGAAGCGGATGTCGCCCTTCGCCTGCAGCTCGTGATGCAGCTCGCTGAAGAGCGGCGCCTCCTGAGTGCACGCGACGAGCGTATCGTCGCCGGTCTTCACCGCGGTCTCGAAGCGTCCGACCTGCCGGCGGCACAGCTCGCTCGCGACCTGCGGCACGACTTTGACGTCGAGCGCGGAAGCGACCGCCTTGGCATCGATGGAGAACGTGCGGTTGCAGTTGCAGAGGAGGAGATTGCAGCGGGGCTGGCTCATGGCTGGCGGATTCTAGGCTGATCGGCGGCGCTCGCTGCCGCTATGGACCGAAGCGCGGGCCGACCCGGCTCGCGCGCGGCTTCTCAATCGGGTTTGGCAACGGCTTGCGGCGCCGGGTCGGGAACGGCCGCCACGGTGTCGCTCGGCGCGGCGGTGATGGCGGCGGGCGCATCCGGCGCGCAGGCCTCGGGTTCGGCGACGGCTTCGCTACGCTCTTCTTCGCGCTCGTCATCGTGCCCTTCCGCCCAGCGCAGGATGCGCTGCGCCTGCTTCAATCCGGCAAGCATCGCAGGCGGTATCGGCTCGCTGACCGAGTAATCGTCGATGTAGACGTCGAGACCGTCCATCACGTTGAAGTGCGGATCGCTGAAGAGCTTGCGCAGCGCGCTGCGGCGCAGGTCTTCGTCGACTTTGGGGTGGAAAAACCCGCGGAAATCGGAGTCGATCGTCAGCGATTCGACCGGCGGCAGCTCCGGCGGCACTTCTTCCGCAGTGACGGCGGAGGCAGGCGCCGCTACGTCCGACGGCGGCTCGGGCTCGGCCGTGCGCGCCTCGGTCTTCATCCGCGACCACCGGCCCAGGAACCCCTCGCCCTCCCGCCGTTCACTCATCACTCAACGCTCAACATTCAAGACTTCACACCTGCCCCATCCTGCCGCGGTCCTTGCTGCTTGCATAGCGCTTTTTCTTCGGCGGCTCGGGCTCGTAATGTTTTTCGACGAACGCCGCGATCCACGGCAGCAGCTCCGGCGGGATGGCCACGCCGTCGACCTGCTCGCCGCTGTCGGCCCAGCGCGCGCCTTCGCCGTAGCTGACGGTGATGCGCTGGGGCTGTGCGACCTCCTCGATCCAGCGCCAGAGCACGAAAACCTTGGGCTCGGGCGAGGTGAGATTGAGGTAGTAACCTTCGGCCTCGTCGCGCATGAGCACGAGTCGATAGCCGGGATACAGCGTCTGGGTGCAGCGATCGTTCTGCACGATGACGCGCGTCGTACTCTGCGCCGGGTCGGGATCGCGCAGCACGCCGATGACCTCCCAGCGCTCGCTCGCCCAGCGGTTCTCGAGCGCGGTGCGCTCCATGATGACCGCGAGCGGAGGCGATCGGTGGTCGTCGGCTTCGTTCTCCATGATTGTGGATTGTGCGCCAGCGACGCGGCACATTCAACCGAAAACGCGGTCCAAATCACTGATTTCTAAGTGGTCATTCCTTGCGCAGGCTGCTGCGCGGCTGCGATAATCGGGCCTTCATGACTTCTTCCACACTCGCGGCGCCGACGGGCGTCCTGCGCGACGCGCTGGGGCGGCCGCTGCGCGACCTGCGCATCTCGGTCACCGACCGCTGCAACTTCCGCTGCGTCTACTGCATGCCGAAGGAGGTGTTCGGCAAGGACTACGCGTTCCTCGAGCGCAAGGCCCTGCTCTCGTTCGAAGAGATCACGCGCCTGGCGCGCATCTTCCAGCGCCTCGGCATCGAGAAGATCCGCCTGACCGGCGGCGAGCCGCTCGTGCGCCGCAATCTCGAGCAGCTCATCGGCATGCTCGCTGAGCTCGGCCTCGACCTCACGCTGACCACCAACGGCTCGACGCTCGCGAAGAAAGCGCCGGCGTTGAAAGCCGCCGGTCTGCAGCGCGTGACCGTGAGCCTCGATGCGCTCGACGATGCGATATTCAAACGCATGAACGACGTCGACTTTCCGGTCGCGCGCGTGATCGAAGGCATCGACGCGGCGGCGGCCGCAGGGCTTGCGCCGGTCAAGGTCAACATGGTGGTGAAGCGCGGCATGAACGAGCACGAGATCCTGCCGATGGCGCGCTTCTTCAGGGAGCGCGGCCACATCCTGCGCTTCATCGAATACATGGACGTCGGCGCGACCAACGGCTGGCGGCTCGACGACGTCGTCACCGCGCGCGAGATCGTCTCGACGATAGCCGCCGAGATGCCGCTCGAGCCCGCCGACGCCAACTACACCGGCGAAGTCGCCGAGCGCTGGCGTTACAAGGACGGCTCGGGCGAGATCGGCGTCATCGCTTCGGTCACCCAGGCTTTCTGCCGCGACTGCACGCGCGCGCGCATCTCGACCGAGGGCAAGCTCTACACGTGCCTTTTCGCGACCGAAGGCACCGATCTGCGCACGCTGTTGCGCGAAGGCGCCGGCGACGAAGACATCGAGCAGAAGATACGTGCGGTATGGACCCGACGCGCCGACCGTTATTCCGAGATCCGCACGTCGCAGACGGTGCCGCTCAAGAAAATCGAAATGTCGTATATCGGAGGCTGAGGGGAAAAAGGAGACAGGAGAGAGAAGAAAAGCTTCGCATGACTCCTCTCCTATCTCCTATCTCCTCTCTCTTCTCTCCTCTCTCCTCTCTCCAAGCAGATGAAACCCAAGCTTTCCCACGCCTCCCGCCCCCTCACTTTCGAAGTCGACGCCCTCAACGAACGCGGCGAATTGCTGCCGACCTCGATCGCCGGCGAGCATCCCCTGACACTGTACGTCGACAAGCGCGAGATCGTGACCCTGATGACGCTCGGCCAGGCGCCCGAAGCGCTCGCGCTCGGTTATCTGCGCAACCAGCGGCTCGCGCGCTCGATCGATGAGATCGCCGAAGTGCAGGTCGACTGGGAGACCGACGCGGTCGCGGTCACCACGCGCGCGGGGCTCGGCGATCTCGACGCGAAGATGGGCAAGCGCACGGTCACGACCGGCTGCGGCCAGGGCACGGTGTTCGGCAGCCTCATGGATGAGGTCGACACGATCCGGCTGCGCAGCGACGTCACGCTCGAAGAGGAGACGCTGTACGAGCTCCTCGATGCGGTGCGCCGGCACGAGACGATCTACAAGAGCGCGGGCGCGGTGCACGGCTGCGCGCTGGCGTCAGGCGGAGACATCCTGTACTTCGTCGAGGACGTCGGCCGCCACAACGCGGTCGATGCCATCGCCGGCCAGTTGTGGCTGGACGGCGTCGACGGCTCGGACAAGATCTTCTACACCACCGGGCGGCTCACCTCCGAGATGGTCATCAAGACCGCGCAGATGGGCATACCGTTCCTGGTGTCGCGCTCGGGGCTCACGCAGATGGGTCACGCGATCGCAAAGCGCGTGGGCATCACGATGATCGGACGCGCGGTGAACAAGCACTACCTGCTGTTCACCGGCCGCGAGCGGTTCGTGAAGACCGTGACGCCGACGATGCTCGCCTAGCCGCGCGACAGCGATCTCGGCGCGAAGCCGAAGGCGAGGCACAGCAGGGCGAGCGCGAAGCCGCTCCACATCACCCGCCTGCCGAGCGACACCGAAGGTGCGAGCGCGATAGCGGCGGGCAGCCGCACGACGACCGACCAGCCCAGCCCCGGATAGCTCTGAAAGCCGCGGGTGCGGCTGTAACCCGCCACGAAGCGTCCCGCATCCGGCCAGCGCTCCACCGTCGCGACGCTGCCGTCGCCATCGCCGCCGCGCACGCGCAACAGGCCGCCGACCGTCCCTTTCGGACCAAGAACGACCGTGCCGTCGCCGGCGGCGATGAAAACCTGCACGCCCTCGAGGCCCGCGGCGTGCCTCGCGAGCACCGCGCGGTGTACACCGTCGGCCCACGACCAGAGCAGGTGCGCGCCGAGTATGCCGGCGATATTGCCCGCTGGATCGTGATACGGAAAAGCGATGTCGACGAAGCGCAGCGGCTCGCCGTCCGGGTTCGGAAGCCTGGAGGCGAGCAGCACGGCCTCGTGAACGTCGCCCACGTAGCGCTCCTGCAGCGCGTTGGCGAACCACGGCCGCTGCGAGACATCCGCGCCCACGAGCAGTCCCTGTGCCGCCGCGATCACCTTCCCCTGCCGGTCGGTGGCGCCTATCCACGCGTAGGCCGGGTGCGTGCGCTGCATCTGGTCGAGCAGGCGCTGCTTCTCCTCGACCGGTATCGCCGGATCGCCAAGGGTGGGTTTGGTCGAGAGGAGCTGGAATTCGCGATACAACGCGAACATCCCGCGATCGAGCTTCACCGCGACCTGTTGCGCGAGCGTGGTCAGGGTGATCGAGCTGCGCTCGCGTGCCCGGTCGGCCGACACGGACTCGGCGACTCGCGACGCGACGAGCGTGACCGCCACGACGGTGAGAGCGATCCATACACCGGCGCGACTCTGCCGGCGGCGGGGCAGTAAAGTTCGAAAAGGCATCGTTGGCTGGGGAATCGCGCCACGCGCGCCGAGGACCGGCTTCCCGCGCTGCAAGGCGCAGGTCGAGCGATGGGTCGGGCGTTAAAATGGGTTCCTTGTTGCGTCGGTGCGGTTTGACGAAATGCGAAATTAGACCGCAGCCGGCCCCGCCGCGATCCATTAAGAAACACCGCTTCATCCGCCATAGCGCCTTTCGCAGCCATGCCCACCTCCCCGAACAACCGCAACCTGTCGAGATTCCCCCACGCGCGTGGCGTGACCGGCGTCGTCCTCGCCGGAGGCCTGGGCCGGCGCATGGGCGGCGTCGACAAAGGCCTGCAGCCGCTGCGCGGCAGGCCGATGGTCCAATGGGTGGTCGAGCGCTTCGCGCCGCAGGTCGAGGAGCTCCTCGTCAACGCGAACCAGAACGCAGAAACCTACGGGCGTTTCGGCGCGCGCGTGGTGCCGGACGAGATCGGCGGTTTCGCGGGGCCCCTCGCGGGGCTGCACCGCGGCCTGACCGAGGCGCGCTTCGATCTCGTCGCGACGGTACCTTGCGACTCGCCGTTCCTGCCCGAAGACCTGGTATCGCGGCTGCGATCGGCGCTCGAAGCACAAGGCGCCGAGCTCGCGGTGGCGAAGACCGGCGACCAGCCGCACCCGGTCTTCTGCCTGTGCCGCAAGAGCGTGCTCGCCGGCCTCACCGCCTTCCTCGCCTCCGGCGGCCGCAAGATCGACGCGTGGTACTCGGCGCTGAAGGTGACTGAGGTCACGTTCGATGATGAGGCCGAGGCGTTCAGCAATATCAATACGCGGGAGGAGTTGAACGGGTTCGAGGGGAAGTGACGGATGATGCGGTGACGGATAAGGCGGTGACGGGTGATGCGGTGACGAAATCTCCCGGGGTGAGGCGCGTCACCGTTCTATCCGTCACTGTTTCATCCGTCACCTTTTCTCGTCACGCTTTCGCACCAGCCTCACCACCGTCAGCTCCGGCGTCGTCCCGAACCTCACGGGCGGTCCCCACGTCCCGGTGCCCGCGCTTACGTAGACCCACATGCGGCCCTCGCGCGAGAGGCCGGCGACGTGCGGCGCGTGGACGAGGCGCACGGCGAGCGTCCACGGAAAGAACTGTCCGCCGTGGGTGTGGCCGGAGAGCTGCAGATCGAAGCCGGCGTGCGCGCCGAGCTTTGCGAGCTTGGGATTGTGCGCGAGCAGCACGCGAAAGTCGGCGCCGTCGGCACCGCGCGCCGCGAGCTGCGCATCGGGCGATAACGCGGGATTGGACAGGCGTATCGCCGGATCGACGACGCCGCCGATCCATACCGTCGCCCGCCCTTTCGTCAACGCCTCGCCCGCGTTCAGCAGCACGCGCATGCCCATCGCGCGAAATCGCCCGCACCACTGCGCGGCGCCCGAATAGCAGTCGTGGTTGCCGAGGATGAAAAACGCCGGCGCTTCGAGCTCCGCGAGCTTTGCCACATGCGGCTCGAGCGCTTCGACGCTGCCGTCGACGATGTCGCCGGTGAGCGCGACCATGTCCGCGTCCACCGAATTGGCGAGCGCCACCACGCGCCTCACGTAGCCCTTGCGTATCGTCAGGCCGACGTGCAGGTCGCTCACCTGGACGATCCGGAAGCCGTCGAGATCGGGATGCAAGCCTTCGACCGGCACGTCGACCGTCGTGAGGCGCGGTCCGCGCAGCGCGGTGAGCGCGCCGATGAAGAGCGCGAGCACCGACGCCGCGTACACGAGCGGCGTGCCGTGCGCCCGGACGAAAGCGTGCGCCTCCGCGGCCTGCACGAGCGCCGTCCCGGCGAGCAGCGCGTCGCGCAGAAGCGTGGCGACGACGAGGAACGACAGCCACGCCATCGAGAGATAGCTCGCGACGTGGACCATCGCGTCGAAGCGGCCTTGCTCGTCGCGATCGCGGCGCCAGTAGTACATCGGCACGATCCACACCAGGAAGAAAGGCACCGCGAGCGCGAGGCGGTCGAGCACGTCCGAGCCCAGGCGCGATGCCACGTAGGCGTAGCCGGCGCCGAGGATCGCGGTGACGATGAGGGTGAAGCGCGACATGGGCCCCTGAAACCACGGTCTGACCCCGATGAAACCGGGGTCAGACCCTTGCAACCCTCTCGGCCGCGTGCACCGCGCCGATGAGGCCGAGGTGCTCGTTCATGACGACGTGCACCGGGATCGTGGCCATCAGCGGTCCGAAGCGCCCTTTCGCGTTGAACGCCGCGACGAAGGTGCCGTCGCGCAGCTTGGCCGCGATCTTGGGCGCGATGCCGCCGGCGATGTAGACGCCGCCGTGCGCCAGCGCGAGCAGCGCGACGTTTCCCGCGAAGCCGCCGTATGCAGAGACGAAGATGTGCAGCGCCTGCGCGGCGAGCGGATCGCGCCCCGACATCGCGAATTCGGTGACCGCACGCGAAGGATTGCCGGTCACCATCGCCTGCGCGAGCTCCGCGCACGGCGCGCGGCCGGTGTGCTGCGCGAGAAAAGTGAGTATCCGCGGCAGGCCCGGTCCCGAAACGATGCGCTCGCACGACACCCGCACGAACTCCTTGCGCAGAAAGCGCAGCAGTGCGTCCTGCAGCTCGTCGACCGGCGCGAAGTCGGCGTGGCCGCCTTCGGACGCGTGAACCTCGTAATGGTCGCCGTCGTGATCGAGGATGCACACGCCCAGGCCCGTGCCGGCGCCGACCACGACGCGATCGGCGCGTGCGACCGGCGTCCCCGCCTGCAGCGTCATGAGATCGTTCTCGGGCAGGTGCTCGATGCCGAGACCCGCCGCCGCGAAATCGTTGATGACGCGCACCTTGCCGATCGGCAGATGCGCCTCGAGCTCCGCCTGGTCGATCTGCCAGGCGAGATTGGTGAGCCGCGCCCTGCCCTCCTCGACCGGCCCGGCGACCGCGAAACACGCGCCGCGCACGCGATCGGCGAGCGGCTGCACGTCCGGCTCGCGCAGGAACGCCTCGACCGCGAGCGCGAAAGTCGCGTGCGCACCGCTGCGATAGTTGTGGCGCGCGACGAACGTGCAGGCGCCGCGCTGGTCGCAGGCGGCGAGCGCGAGCTTGGTGTTGGTGCCGCCGACGTCCGCGGCGATGACGTAACCGGGTGTGGCGCTCATGCGTTGCGCGGGCGTATCAGGCCGACGTGAGCTCGACGGGCTGCCCCGTCGGCCCGTGGAGGATGGCTTCCGGCGCGGCGATGAAATAACCCTGGGCGAAATCGATGCCGAGGTTGCTGATCTTCTCGAGCGTGTCGGCGTCCTCGACCTCCTCCGCGACGGTCTCCATGCCGAGGATGTGCCCGATGCGGTTGATCGCGTCGATGATCGCGAAATCCATCTCGTCGGTCGCCATGTCCTTGACGAACATCCCGGCGATCTTCAGCACGTCGACCGGCAGATACTTGAGGTACGCGAACGAGGACATGCCGGTCCCGAAATCGTCGAGCGCGAAGCGGCAGCCCATGCCTTTCAGCTCCGTCATCAGCTCGGCCGCGGCATTGAGATTGGAGATCGCGGTCGTCTCGGTGATCTCGAAGCACAGCAGTCCCGCCGGAAGCTGATAGCGCCGCAGCAGCGTGTGCAGGAAATCGGGCAGGCTCTTGTCGTTGATGCTGGCGCCCGAGAGGTTCACCGAGTAATAGCCGCGCTGGCTCGCGTCGCGCGGGATCGCACCCGCCGCCCACTGATTGTGCAGGTACTCGATGAGCGAGCTGATCACCCAGCGCTCGATCGACGTGAGCAGGTTGTAGCGCTCGGCCGCCGGCATGAAACCGGTCGGCGGAATGAGGTTGCCCGAGCGGTCGATCATGCGCACCAGCACTTCGTAATTGGGCTCGGTCTGCGGCCCCGGCGCGAGCGAGACGATGCGCTGCCGGTACAGCCTGAAGCGTCCCATCTCGAACGCCTGGTTGATCTGCGAGACGACCTGCAGCTCGCCGTGCTTGCCGGTCGCCTCGCCTTCGTCGGGACGGTAGACCTGGACGCGGTCGCGCCCGCGATTCTTGGCCTCGTAGCAGCACGCGTCGGCGAGGCTCAGCACCCGGTTGAGGTCGCCGGTCTCCGCAGTCAGCGGCACCAGCCCGATCGATACGCCCACCGTGAAAGTCTTGTCCTCCGAAACGAAGCGGAACTCGCGCACCGTCTCGCGCATGGCGTTGGCGATGCGCACCGCCTGGTCGTAGGGACACGATTCGAGCAGCGCGGCGAACTCGTCCCCCCCCAGGCGCGCGAGCGTGTCGCTGCCGCGCATGCGCGCGAGCATGACCGAGGTGAGCTGGCGCAGCAGCTCGTCGCCCGCGCTGTGGCCGCAGGTGTCGTTCACCGCCTTGAAGTTGTCGAGGTCCATGAACATCAGCGCGTGCTCGCGGCCCTGCGTGCGCGCGGTGTCGATGAGCTCGGCAAGGCGCCGCTCGAACTCGCGCCGGTTCACCAGCCCGGTCAGCGCGTCGTGGCTCGCCTGCCACAGGAGCTGCTGCGCCATCGCGCGGATCTGGCTGATGTCGTGGAACACGACGATCATGCCGAGCACGCGCCCTTCGCGGTTGCGTATCGGGGCGTGCGAATAGCGGATCGGGCATTCGCGGCCGTTGCGGTCGATGAGCCGCACCGAAACCGCCGCGCCGTGGTCGTTCTCGTCGACGGGCACCCCGTTGACCGACGACAGCGCTTCGAGGCCCTTGCCGGTGCGCTCGTCGATGACGCGGTAGATGTCGGCGAGCGCCTTGCCGCGCGCGTCCTTCGTCGTCCAGCCGGTGTACTGCTCGGCGACCGGGTTGAGGTACTCGACCTTGCCGCCCGCGTCGGTGGTGATGACGCCGTCGCCGATCGAATGCAGCGTCACCTGCGCGAGCTCCTTTTCGAGCTGGAGCGCGTACTCGGTGCGCTTCACCTGGCGCGTGACCAGCGTCGCGACGAGCGTCGCGCCGACCAGCACGAGCCCGCCGATCGCCGCGATCAGCGTCAGCGCGTAGCGCGTCGAATCGCGCGCTTCGGCGACCGTGGCCATCGTCGCCTCGCGCGTCTTGTCGAGGAGCAGGTACATCGATTCCTGGAACGCGTAATGCGTGCCGATGCCGCGCTCGTACAGGATGCGCCGCGCCGAGGTCGTATCGCCCGCCAGGACGAGCTCGACGACTTCGTCGCGTACGTCCTGCGTGCGGCGCGACGCGTCGAGCAGGTTCTGCAACGCCGCCCGCTCGTCGCGCGACAGCGGCATCGCCGAGAGCTGCCCGGTGACCGCGTCGAACTCGCGTCCGAGCTCGACGTAGCGCCCGGACGAGCGCGCGCGCGCGTCCGGAGGCTGCTCGTTGAAGAGCTGCACCATGAGTTGCCCGCGCTCGCGCGCGACGTTGAGCATGACCGAGACGAGCCTGGTCTTGGCGTCCTGCTCTTCGATGACGTCGTGCAAGCGGCGGTTGACCTGCTCGGTGCGCGCGAGTCCGAGCACCGAGATGCCCAGCAGGAGCGCGAGCAGGAGGCTGAAGCCGGCGAGCAGCGTATAGCGGGAGGAGAACGACCAGCTCATGCCCTCGCCCGCGCTCGATCGTAGGCGCGCGCGCCCCTGCGCGCGAGCGGGTCCTGCCGGTAGAACAGCGCGAGCTGCTCGTAGACGTGCGCGTAGGCGCGCCGCACCACCTGGGGGCACTCGAAGAACGCTTCGCTCATCACCGCGAAGAACTCCGCGGGTGTCTCCGCGGCGTACTCGTCGAGCTCGATGTCGTCGCCGCCGTCGACGCGCCCGCAGAAATCCTGGTAGGCGTCGCCGAACGCCTGCGACCAGCGCTCGCGCGACATGTCGGCGTGCAGCGGCGGAAAGCCGTTGGCCTCCCCGTTGAGCATGTCCAGCTTGTGTGCGAACTCGTGTATCACGACGTTATAGGCCGCTCCCCGTCCGGCTTCTTCGGCGTCGGCCCACGAGAGTATCACCGGGCCGCGCTCCCACGACTCGCCGGTCATCGGCTCCTGGACGCTGTGCGCGACGCCGGCTTCATCCACGTATTCGTATTCTGCGACGAACTCGTCGGGATATACGATGATCTCGACCCAGCCGCGATACGACGAGAGGCCGAGATTCAGGACGAGTATGCACGCCTGCACCGCGATCGCCAGCCGCACCGCGTCGTCGAGCACCATGCCGCCCGCGCCGTGTATCTGCTTTTCGTGCAGGAACAGCTTGACGAGCTCGCAGAGGCGCGTCCGCTCGGCTTCGTCGAGCGCGCGGGTGAACGGGTAGCGCTCCAGCGTTGCGCGCCAGACCGCGGGATCGAGGCTCGCCTGATCGAGTATTCGCCTGCGCCGCCAGCGGCTGAACCAACCCAAGCGCTCAGCCCTTGCCCTCGTCGCGCAGCTCGACGACGCGCAGCGCGGGAGGCTCCGCCGCCCCGAGGTCCACGCTTTCGATCTGCGCGAAGCGCTGCGAGATCTTGGCGCTCGTCACCTGCACCTTCTCCACGTCCTCGTGGGCCTGGCGGATGTGGCGCGCGAGATCGCGCATGCGCTCGTCGAACCGGCTGAACTCGATGGCGAGCCGCGCGAGCGATTCCTTGATGACGTGCACCTGCCGGCGCGTCTCGACGTCCTTCAACACCGCGCGTGCGGTGTTGAGCACCGCCATCAGCGTCGTCGGCGACACGATCCACACCCGCCGCGCCATGGCGAAGTCGACGATCTCGGCGTGGTGCGCGTGGATCTCGGCGAAGACCGCCTCCGCGGGAACGAACATCACGGCGCCGTCGGACGTCTCGCCGGCGATGATGTATTTGCTGCTGATCGCCTCGACATGGCGCTTCAGGTCCTGCCTGAAGAGCCGCTGCGCGCCCGCGCGCTCAATCTCGGTCGCCTCGGGCGCGAACATGCGGTGGTAATTCTCGAGCGGGAACTTGGAATCGACCGCGACCTTGCCGGTGGGCGGCGGCAGCTCGAGGACGCAATCGGCGCGGGTGCCGTTGGACAGCGTGCACTGCATCCGGAAAGCGCTGGAGGGCAGCACGTTGCGCACCAGCCCTTCGAGCTGCACCTCGCCGAACGCACCGCGGGCGCGCTTGTCGCCGAGCAGCTCCTGCAGGCTCACCACGCTCCCGGTGAGGCTTTCGATCTTCTTCTGCGCTTCGTCGATGGTCGCGAGCCGCGCCATGACATTTGCGAACGTCTCGTTGGTTTTTTTGAAGCCTTCGTCGAGGCGCTCGTCGACCTTGCCCGAGATCTCCGACAGCCGCTTGTCGATGCGCGCGTCCAGCGCCTGCGTGGTGTCGGCGAGCCGCGCGACCATCGCTTCGCGGTAGTCGCGCATGTTCTCGGTGAGCGCGAGCTTCATCGCGTGCAGCGTGTCGCGCGTCTCGCGCAGCGAATCAAACACGCTCGTGCGCAGGCGCTCTCCCGATTCGGCGACGCGGCTGCCCAGCCTGTCGCCGTGCTGCGCGAGCCCGTTCGAAAGATCGACCAGCATGCCGCGATGCTTCTCCTCGAGCGCGTCGTTCAGGCGCGCCGACAGCGCCCGCATCTCACGCGCCTGCGCGGCGCTGCGCGCGAGCACGATGCCCAGCATCGCGACCGCGACGGCGACCAGCGCGAGCAGAATGACCTCGACCATGAGTCAAGTATATCAGCCGGCCTCGCGCATCGCCTTGAGCGGAGGCGCATCGAGCACGCGCCGGGTGCCCGCATAACCCGCAAGCGCGATGCCGATCGCGCCGGCGGTCGCGCCGGTGATCCACACCAGCGCGCTCGCGCTGAACGGCAGGTTGAGGATGCGCGTCGCGACGACGTACGCGAGCGCCGTCGCGCCCGCCGCCGCGAGCACGCCCGCGAGCAATCCGAGCACCGCGAACTCCGCGACGATCGCGCGCGTGAGCTGGGCGCGGCTCGCGCCCAGCGTGCGCATGATGGTCGCCTGATAGACGCGCTCGTCCTGTGTGCTCGCGATCGCGGCATACAGCACCGTGAGCCCGGCGAGCAGCGTGAAGAGGAAGATGAACTGCACCGCGCGAGAGACCTGGTCCATCATCGTCTGCACCTGCCCCAGGACCTGCGCGACGTCGATCAGGATCACGCCCGGGAATTCGCGGACGAGCGCGGCGATGAGCGCCGAGTTGCCGGGCGCGAGGTAGAAGCTCGTCACGAACGTCGCCGGCTGCGAGTCCAGGACGCCCGGCGATGCGATCACGAAGAAGTTGACGTTGAAAGTGTCCCAGTCGACGTGGCGCAGGCTCGTCACGCGCGCCGACACCGGCGTGCCGGCGACGTCGAAGGTGAGCACGTCGCCCATGCGGATGCCCAACGAGTCCGCGAGCCCCTGCTCCACCGAAAACTGCGCCGGCGGCTGCGCGGCCGGCCACCACGCCCCCGCGACGATGCGGTTGTCGGCCTGCATGCGCTCCGCCCACGACAGGTTGAACTCGCGGTCGATGAGGCGGCGCGCGCGCTCGTCCTGGTAATCGGCCGCGGACACGCTGCGCTCGCCGATCTTCACCAGCCGCCCGCGGACCATCGGGAACATCGCGGGGGCAGGCACGCGGTGCGCCTCGAAGAAAGCCTTGATGCGCGGCACCTCGGTCGCCTGGATGTTGACGACGAAGCGGTTCGGCGCTTCGGGAGGCAGCGTCGTCTGCCACGCGCGCACCAGGTCGTGACGCACGAGCGTCAGCACCAGCAGCGCCATCATGCCCAGCCCCAACGCGACGACCTGCAGCACGCTGCCGAGCGCGCGGCGCCTGAGATTGCCCACGCCGTAGCGCCACGCGACCGCGCGCACGCGCACCGCGCCGACGAGCCTCACCAGCAGCCACGTGAAAAGACCGACGCCGAGCATCGCGGCGGTAAAGCCGCCGAGCACGACGCTCCCTAAGCGCACGCTTTCGGCTTTCCAGAGGATGAGCAGCGCGATCGCCGCATAACCGACGCCATAGACGAGAAGACCGCTCGCCGCCGGCACGCCGAGGTCGCGGCGCAGCACCCGCAGGGTCGGCACCCGCTTGAGCGAGACGAGCGGCGGCAGCGCGAACCCGAGCAGGAGCACGATGCCGGTCAGCAGCCCGTGCACTGCGGGCAGCACGCCGGGCGGCGGCAGCTCGACCTTCACCAGCGTGCCCAGCCAGTACGCGAGGAGCGACTGCGCGACAGCGCCGACGACGCAGCCGATCGCGCTCGCGATCACACCGAGCAACGCGAAGTGCACCACGTAGAGCCTGAGCACTTTCGCCTGCGACGCGCCGAGGCAACGCATGATCGCGACCGCATCGAGATGGCGCTGGAGGAACCGTCGCGCCGACAGTCCGACCGCCACCGCCGCGAGCACCACGCTCACCAGCGCCGAGAGGCTCAGGAACTTCTCGGCGCGCTCGAGCGCCGAGCGGATCTCGGGCCGCGCGTCCTTGACGCCTTCGATCCGCTGCCCTTTGAGCAGGCGCGGCGACACGTGCGCGCGGTAGGCGTCGACCGCCTGCGGCGCGCCCGCCACGAGCAGGCGATAGCTGATGCGGCTTCCCGGCTGTATCAGTCCGGTCGCGGCGACGTCGGCCTCGCCGATGATGATGCGCGGGCCGCTGTTGATGAAGCCGATCGACACGTCGGGCTCGCGGGTGACGAACGCCGCGACCGCGAACATGCTGCGGCCGAGCTCGACTCGATCGCCCGGCCTGAGCTTGAGCTCGGTCGCGAGGCGCTCGTCGATCCACGCGGTGCCGCGCTCGGGCGGCTGGTCGACCCTGCGTTCGGCGCCGTACAGCGTGTCGCTCACGCGCAGCTCGCCGCGCAGCGGATAGCCCGCGCTCACCGCTTTGACGCTCGCGAGCAGGTTCTTATCGGAGTGCGTCACCATGCTCGGAAAGCGCGCGAAGCGGGCGATGGCGAGGCCTCGCTCGCGCGCCGCCGCTTCGAACGCGGCGTCGATCGGCTGATTGCCTGCGATGACGAGGTCGGCGCCGAGGAGGTTGTTCGCCTGCCGTCCCAGCGCCTGGTGGATGCGGTCGGTGAAGAAACCGACCGTCGTCACGCTCGCCACCGCGACGAGCATCGCCACCGCGATCAGCGCCAGCTCTCCCGCGCGGTGGTCGCGCCACAGGAGGCGCAGCGCGAGCGCGAGCTCTTTCATGCGGCCAGCCGTCCGCCGGCGAGCCTCAGCATGCGATCGCACCGGCGCGACAACCCTTCGTCGTGCGTCACCAGCAGGAGCGTCGTGCCCTGCTCGCGGTTGAGCTCGAACATCAGATCGATGATCTGGGTGCCGGTCGCGGCATCGAGGTTGCCGGTGGGCTCGTCGGCGAGGAGCAGCGCGGGCCGCGTCACGAAGGCGCGCGCGATCGCGACGCGCTGCTGCTCGCCGCCCGAAAGCTGCCGCGGATAGTGTGCAAGCCGCTCGGCGAGACCGACGCGCGCGAGCATCGCGCGCGCAGCCGCCTCGGCCGACGCGTCGCCGGCGAGCTCGAGCGGAAGCATCACGTTCTCGAGCGCGGTCATCGAAGGCAGGAGCTGGAAAGACTGGAAGACGAAGCCGACCATGCGCCCGCGCAAGGCGGCGCGGCCGTCCTCGTCGAGCGCGTGGAGCTCGTGGCCGTCGATGCGCACGCGGCCGGCGCTCGGCGTGTCGAGACCCGCGAGCAGGCCGAGCAGCGTCGACTTGCCCGATCCCGACACGCCGACGATCGCGACCGCCTCGCCCGCGCGCACCTCGAAACTAATATCGTCGAGGATGGTCAACCCGTGGGCGCCCGCCGGCACGGTTTTCCCCAGCCCGGCGACGCTCACGATAATCTCGTTCTTTGCGTTGTCTCTCTTCGACTGCTCGCTCATGCTCACACGCTGGTTCTTTCTGCTCGCTTGCGCACTCGTTCCCGCCTTGCACGCGGCCGCGGCCCAGCCCGGGACGATACTCGTATTCGGAGACAGCCTCTCCGCCGCCTACGGGCTCGCGCAGCAGCAGGGCTGGGCCCATCTGCTCGAGAAGCGCCTGCGTGACGAAGGCTTCGACTATCGCGTCGCCAACGCGAGCATCAGCGGTGAGACTACGGCCGGCGGCGCGACCCGCATCGAGGGCGCGCTCAAGGCGCACAAGCCCGCTGTCGTCGTGCTCGAGCTCGGTGCGAACGACGGCCTGCGCGGGCAGAGCGTCGACATCATGAAGCGTAATCTCGAAGCGATGATCGATGCGAGCCGCAAGGCCAAGGCCGACGTGCTGCTGGTGGGTATGCGCCTGCCACCCAACTACGGTCCGTCCTACACCGAAAAGTTCCACCGGACCTATATCGACATCGCGAAGGCGAAGAGGGTCGCGTTCGTGCCGTTCCTCTTCGAAGGCTTCGGCGAAGACCCGAAGTTCTTCCAGGCCGACCGGGTGCACCCGACGGCGGAAGCGCAGGCGATGATGCTCGATACGGTGTGGAAGGGCCTCAGGCCGATGCTGAGCAAAAAATAGTGTTGAGTGTTTAGTGGGCTAGTGGTCTGCTCGAGCATCACGTGCTGGGCGAATGGGGTTTTCACTCAACACTCAACACTCAACACTTTCACACGACTTCGATTCCCGCCTCGCCTTCGGCCAGCTCTCCGATCGCCGCGGCCTGCGCGAAACCATGCTCGCGGAACACGCCGAGCACCTTGTCCGCGGCCGCGCGGTCGCACGCGACGAGCAGTCCGCCGGCTGTCTGCGGATCGGTGAGCATCTTGCGATGCCAGCCGGGCGCATCGGCCGGCAGCGTGACGCACGACTCGCAGCTCGCCCAGTTGCGGTCGGAGGCGCCGGTCGCATAACCCTGTTCCGCCAGATACGCCGCGGCCGACAGAATGGGCACGTCGGCATAGCGGATGCGCGCTTTGAGCCCCGAGCCGCGGCACACCTCCATCACGTGCCCGAGCAGGCCGAAGCCGGTGATGTCGGTCATCGCGTGCACGCCCGCCATCTGCGCGAGCTCGGGTCCCGGCGTATTGAGCTTGGTCGTGGTGTCGATCATCTGCTCGTACGCCTTGGGCTTCAGATCGCCTTTCTTGAGCGCGGCGCTCATGATGCCGACCCCGAGCCCTTTGCCGAGGATCAGCACGTCCCCCGCGCGCGCGCCGTCGTTGCGAATGACGCGATCGGGATGGACCAGCCCCAGCGCGACGAGGCCGTAGATCGGCTCGGGCGAATCGATCGAATGCCCGCCGGCGATGGGGATGCCCGCGGCCGCGCACACCGCCTGTCCGCCTTCGGTGATCTTGAGCACCGCCTCCACCGGGATCTTCCCGGCCGGAATGCCGAGCAGCGCCAGCGCCATGAACGGCTTGCCGCCCATCGCGTAGACGTCCGAGATCGCGTTGGTCGCGGCGATGCGGCCGAAGTCGTACGGATCGTCGACGATCGGCATGAAGAAGTCGGTCGTGGCGACGATCGCCTGATGGTCGTTGAGGCGATAGACCGCCGCGTCGTCGGCGTTCTCGTTCCCGACGATGAGGTCGGGAAACGCCGCCGCGACCGGCGCTTTCGCGAGGATTTCGCTCAGCAACGCTGGCGTGAGCTTGCAGCCTCAGCCGCCGCCGTGCGAAAACTGTGTGAGGCGCAGCGGCGCTTGCATGGGCTCGTTCATATTTAATTTAAAATTCGGGTGTGGGAAAACGTGATCGCAGCGCCTGGGACGGCGCGGAATCGACTGGAGCGGCCAAAGCGAACGCCAATGAGGCTCCGTTGCAACGCGTCGGGCGCGCGCCGATTGCGGTAACCGTAGCACAACTGTCCGGGTTTGACGAGGTGATCGACGTGCGCTCGGAAGGCGAGTACGCCGAAGACCACGTCCCCGGCGCGCTCTGCTGTCCCGTCCTCGACAACGAGGAGCGAGCGCTCGTCGGCACGATCTACAAGCAGCAATCCTCTTTCGAAGCCAAGAAGATCGGCGCGGCGCTGGTCTCGGCCAATATCGCGCGCCACCTGCGCGAGCGCTTCCTCAATCGCCCGAAGGACTGGCGGCCGCTCGTCTACTGCTGGCGCGGCGGCAATCGCAGCGGCTCGCTCGCGGCGGTGCTCGCGCAGATCGGCTGGACCGTCGGCCAGCTCGACGGCGGTTACAAGGCGTATCGCCGCGCCGTCATCGCCGATCTCGAAACCCTGCCTTCGCGCTTCCGCTGGCATGTCGTCTGCGGCATGACAGGCACCGGCAAGAGCCGCATCCTGCGCGCGCTCGGACTCGCCGGCGCGCAGGTGCTCGATCTCGAAGCGCTGGCCGCGCATCGCGGCTCGGTTCTCGGCAGCCTGCCCGACAGCCCGCAGCCCACGCAGAAGACGTTCGAAAGCCTGGTGTGGGACGCGCTGAGACGCTTCGACGCGAGCCGGCCGGTGTTCGTCGAAGCGGAGAGCAAGAAGATCGGCAAGCTGCGCGTCCCCGAAGCGCTGATCGCGGCGATGTGGGCGAGCGACGATTGCCTGGTGATCGACGCGCCGCTGCCCGTGCGGGTCGCTCTGCTGAAAGCCGAGTACGCGCATTACGTCGCGGCGCCCGACGCGCTCATCGCGCAGCTCGAGTGCCTCACGTCGCTGCACGGGCGCGAGACCGTGCAGCGCTGGCAGGCGCTCGCGCGCGAAGAAAAAGCGGACGAGTTCGTCGAAGATATGCTGCAGCGCCATTACGATCCGGCCTACATGCGCTCGACGCTCAAGCACTACCCGGCACTATCCGAAGCGCCGCGTTTCACGCTTCATGACGCGAGCGACGCCGCGGTGGAGAAAGTCGCGCGGGAAGTGTTGCGCTCGCGGGGTGTTTAGTTCAACATAGATCGCGAAGATGCTAGATCAACCCGCGCCTGAATTCACGCTACCCGCCACCGGGAGCAAGGCGTTCCGCCTCGCGGACGCCAAAGGCCGCATCGTCGTTCTCTACTTCTACCCCAAGGACAACACGCCCGGCTGCACCACCGAGGGCCAGAATTTCCGCGACCTCTATCCGGAGTTCCAGCAGGCGGGCGCCGACGTGTACGGCATCTCGCGCGACAGCATGAAGTCGCACGAGAGCTTTCGCTCGAAGATGAGCTTTCCGTTCGATCTGTTGTCCGACGCCGACGAGGCCGCGTGCAAGGCCTTCGACGTGATCAAGATGAAGAATATGTACGGCAAGAAGGTGCGCGGCATCGAGCGCAGCACCTTCGTCATCGACGACGAGGGGGTCGTGAGACGCGAGTGGCGCGGCGTGAAGGTCCCGGGACATGTACAGGAGGTGCTCGACTACGTGAAATCGCTTGCGCGATAGTGTTGAGTGTTAAGTGTTGAGTGTTGAGTGGGTTCGCAGCCGACCCGCTTCTCACTAAGCACTTAACACTCAACACTCAACACTGGCGCTACAGCGCCCCAGGAGGCACATGATCCAACGCAAGCCGGCATCGAATGTCGCCCGTCTCCCTTCCGCCTCCACCAAGCTCTTCGTGCTCGACACGAACGTGCTGATGCACGATCCCACCTCGCTCTTCCGCTTCGAGGAGCACGACGTCTACATCCCGATGGCGATCCTCGAAGAGCTCGACAACAACAAGAAAGGCATGTCCGAGGTCGCGCGCAACGCGCGCCAGGCGAGCCGCTACCTCGACGAGCTCGTGAGCGGCGCCGAAGCGAGCATCGCCGACGGCATCCCTCTCGACCGCCACGGCGACAAGAGCGCGACCGGCAAGCTCTTTCTCCAGACCGAAGCGATCAACGGCAGCCTGCCGCCGCGCCTGCCGACCGGCACCGGCAAGGCCGACAACCAGATCATCGGCGTCGTCATGCACCTGCACGAAACGCTGGGAAAGCGGCAGGTCATTCTGGTGTCGAAAGACATCAACATGCGCATCAAGGCGCGCGCGGTCGGCATGCCGGCCGAGGACTACTTCAACGACAAGGTCCTCGAGGACACCGACCTCCTGTACAGCGGCGTGCGCGCCCTGCCCGCGGACTTCTGGGACAAGCACGGCAAGGACATGGAGTCGTGGCAGCAGGGCGGCACCACCTGGTACCGCGTGCGCGGACCGTTAAGCCAGAGCTTCATCGTCAACGAGTTCGTCTACCTCGACGACGAGAAGCCGTTCCACGCGCAGGTGAAGGAAGTGAGCGGCAAGACCGCGGTGCTGCAGACGCTCAAGGACTACAGCCACCAGCGCAACAACGTCTGGGGCGTCATCGCGCGCAACCGCGAGCAGAACTTCGCGTTCAACGCGCTCATGAATCCCGACATCGATTTCGTGACGATGCTCGGCCAGGCCGGCACCGGCAAGACGCTGCTCACGCTCGCCGCCGGTCTCATGCAGACGCTCGAGCACAAGACCTATTCGGAGATCATCATGACTCGCGTGACGGTTCCGGTCGGCGAGGACATCGGCTTCCTCCCCGGCACCGAGGAAGAGAAGATGAACCCGTGGATGGGCGCGCTCGAGGACAACCTCGACGTGCTCAACAAGACCGACGACGAAGCGGGCGAATGGGGCCGCGCGGCGACGCGCGACCTCATCCGCTCGCGCATCAAGGTGAAGTCGCTCAACTTCATGCGCGGGCGCACCTTCATCAACAAGTTTCTGATCATCGACGAAGCGCAGAACCTCACGCCCAAGCAGATGAAGACGATGATCACGCGGGCGGGTCCCGGGACGAAGGTCGTGTGCCTCGGTAACATCGCGCAGATCGATACGCCTTATCTGACCGAAGGCAGCTCGGGCCTCACGTACGTCGTCGATCGAATGAAAGGCTGGTCGCACAGCGGGCACATCACGCTGACGCGGGGCGAGCGGTCGAGGCTTGCGGATTACGCGGCGGAAGCGCTGTAGCCCTGGGCTTACGCGATAATGTCATTGCGAGGAGCGGCGCGACGAAGCAATCCCGAAACGCGGAAAGGTCTACGCCGCTGCTTCGGCGCATCTGCGATGCGCCTCGCCGCGCGCAAGGCGCGCTTAAGCGCCTGCCGGCGCCACGTACGAAACGGGGGAAACTGTGAATTTTTTGTTGGTTATGCAGTGGTACCGTAAGGCTGTAGAAAGATTGACATGCGAGGATGGCATCGACTCGCTTCATGAGTTTCCTCCTCGCGGGGTCAGCAGTAACCCCGCTCTCGCCCGGCCCCGGCCGGGCTTTTTCTTGAGAGCCGCCGCTGCATGCTTCGCCGCGGCGCTGAGCCTCACCGCGGCGGCGGCACCCTTCGCGTACGTCCCCAACGAAGGCTCGGGCACGATCTCGATCATCGACGTCGCCGGCGACACCGTCGTCGGCGAGATCAAGACCGGCGGCAAGCCGCGCGGCATCGCGGTGCATCCGAAGTCCGGCACGCTCTACTACAGCGATTCGCCGAGCAGCGCGCTGCACGTCGTCGACCTTGCGACACGCGCCGTGACCGCGCACGTCGGGCTCGGCAAATCGCCCGAAGGCGTGTACATCACCCGCGACGGCAGGCTGCTCGCGGTCGCGATCGAGGAGACCAACAGCGTGACGCTGATCGACACCGCGAGCGCCAGGGCGGTGGCGAACATCCCGGTCAAGGGCAAGAACCCGGAGCACGCGGTGTTCAGTCCCGACGGCGCGTGGCTGTACGTGAGCTCCGAAGACGCCGACACGGTCGAGGTCGTCGATGTGGCGAAGCGCGCGCAGGTCGCATCGATCAAGGTCGGCCCGCGGCCGCGCGGCATCGCGTTCACGCCCGACGGCAGCAAGGCCTACGTCGCCTGCGAGGTGGCGAGCCTCACCTACGCCATCGACGTGAAGGCAGGCTCGGTGGTCGCGACGATCAAGGGCGGGGATTTCAGCAACGGCGTGACCATGCACCCGAGCGGCAGGCGCGTGTACGTCTCGAACGGAAAATCGGGCACGGTGTCGGTGATCGACACGTCGTCGAACGCGGTCGTCGCGTCCATCCCGGTCGGCCAGCGCCCGTGGAACATGGCGATCACGCCCGACGGCGCCAAGCTCTACGTCGCGAACGGCCGTTCCGGCAACGTCTCGGTGATCGATACCGCAGCCGAGAAGAAGATCGCCGACATCCCGGTCGGCTCCCTGCCTTGGGGAGTCGTGATTAAATGATTAACGTGCGGGGACTTGTGCGGGGGTAGCCGGCACCTCCTGCACCGTCTTACCCGGCCAGCGCCACATCCGCTGAAAGATCCGGTCGTCACGCGTCACGAGGTGCCTGACCGCTGCCGTCACGTGCACCAGGATCAGCGCCATGAAGACGCACACCGTGCCGAAATGGATCTGGCTCGTCAGCTCCTTGAGCGCCGGGGCATCCCACCCCCAGTGCGGTATCGCATAACCGAAATACTTGATCGGGTACTTGGTGAAGCTCGAGCCGAGGTAACCGGTGATCGGCATCGTCAGCAGGCACAGGTAGAGCCCGACGTGGCTCACTTTCGCCGCGGCGCGCTGCCACGCGGGCAGCGTGTCGGGCAGCGGCGGCGCCGGATGCGTCAGCCGCCACAGGATGCGGAAGATCACGAGCAACCCTATCGTGATGCCGATCGACTTGTGCAGGTTGAACCACCACGCGCGCACGCCGACGGGGTTCTTCGGGATGTCGACCATCCACCAGCCGAGCGCGAGCTGCGCGAAAACCAGCGCGGCGATCGACCAGTGCAGAACGATGGCGGTGCGGCTGTAGCTTTCGACTGACGCCGAGCGCATGGATCCCCTCCTTTTCCGCGCCTGTCCGGACGCTTCGTTATGGGGGATATGCTAGCGCGAGGCGAGGCGCTGCGCGACCTCGCCGGCGAGCACTGAACCGCGCCTCAATAACCGCTGTCGACCTGGCCCTTGCGGCCGGTGTGAGGATCGTAAATTCCAAGCGAATCCGCGTTGTACTTCTCCAGCTCGTCCTTCGGCAGATACTTCTCCTCGAGCTTCACCACTTCCGGAAAGCCGGTGAGGTCGAAGACGCCCAGCCCGCCGAGGGGATGCGCCTTCGTGCGGTTCTGGAAATCGATCCACGCGTCTTCCTGACGCTCGCGGAAGTCGACGAGGAAGTCGTACATCGCGACCGTGGCGACGTTCGCCGCGTGGATAGATGTCATGCACAGCCCGAGCTCTTCCTTCTCGCGCCGCGTCAGCGGCGGCTTGATCGCGCCTTCGGTGGCGCGGAAGAGGATGCCGGGCAACGCATCGCGCATCGCGCGGATCTCTTCGCGGCTTTGCAGCGCTTCGGCGTAGATCACGTCCACGCCCGCTTCGACGTATGCCTTGGCGCGCGCGATCGCCTCGTCGAGGCTGCCGCCGACCGCGCCGCGCGCATCGGTGCGCGCCATGATGATGAAGTCCGGATCGAGCTCGTCGCGCAAGTCGCAGACCGCACGGTACTTGCCGACCGCTTCCTCGAGCGAGATGAGCTGCTTGCCTTTGACGAAGCCGCAGCGCTTGGGCGCTTTCTGGTCTTCGATGAAACAGCCCGCGGCGCCGGCCTTGATGAGCAGATCCACCGTGCGGCGCGCGCCGAGCGCATTGCCATGGCCGGTGTCGGCATCGACGATGACCGGGATCTTCACCGCGTTGCAGATGTTGCGCACGTTCTCGACGAGCTCGGTCTGCGTGATGTAACCGGCGTCGGGCATGCCGTAGATCCAGCTCGAGGTCTTCGAGCCCGAGATGCCGAACGCCTTGAAGCCCGCGTATTCCGCGAGCTGCGCGTGATGCGCGGCGCCGCCCCAGATGGTCGTCAGGCAGCCGGGCTCGTTCAAGAGCCGCCGCAGTACTGTGGAACACTTCATTTCCAAACCTCCGTCATTCCCGCGAAGGCGGGAATCCATCGTCAAAAAAGTCAAAGTCAAAATGGATTCCGGATCGCGCTACGCGCGTCCGGAATGACGATCCATTCAGACACCAGCAGGCAACGCGCCGGGCTTCTCGGCGACCCCGTCGGTCATGTAATCCACGATCAGCGGACCGTTGTCCGCGCCGCAGTGCTCCGCCGCGCCGTCGGCGAGGCGGCACACCTTGAGCTCGGCGTCGGGGCTGTTCACCGCCGCGGCGATCGTCTTCTCGGCGTGCCACAGCGGCACCTGCCGGTCGTTCTCGCCGTGGATCGCCGGCAGCGGGCACGTGATCTTGTCGGCGACGCCTTCCAGCGTCATCTGCCGCACGATCTTCTAGTTGTCGGGAAAATATTCGAACATCGCCGCGCCTCCGTGGGGTCCCGACTATGCCATAATTTTTCGCCTGAAAATTCAACGAGGAGGATGGAGTAATGCGCATCGGAACGCCGCTGGCCGCAATCACTCTCGCGTGCGTCGCAAGCCTTGGAGCGCAAGGCGCCGCCACAGCCGCCGACAACTACCCGAGCCGTCCCGTACGCTGGATCGTGCCGTATACGCCCGCGGGTACGACCGACATCACCGCGCGCATCATGGCGGACTGGCTCACCCATCGCCTCGGCCAGCAGGTCGTCGTCGACAATCGTCCCGGCGCCGGCAACAACATCGGCACCGAGATGGCGATCCGCTCCGCCCCCGACGGTTACACCGTGTTCCTCGTCAATCCGGCGAACGCGATCAACGCGACGCTCTATCAAAAGCTGTCGTTCAACTTCCTGCGCGACATGGATCCGGTCGGCGGCATCATGCGCGTGCCGAACGTGATGGAGACGCCGGTGAGCTTCCCGGCCAAGACGGTGAAGGAATTCATCGACTACGCGAAGGCGAACCCCGGCAAGGTCAACATGGCCTCGAGCGGCGCCGGCACCTCGGTCCATCTGTCGGGCGAGATGTTCAAGGCGATGACGGGCGTGCAGATGCAGCACATCCCTTACAAAGGCTCCGGCCCGGCGCTCATCGATCTCATCGCGGGACAGGTGCAGGTGCTCTTCGACAACATGCCGTCCTCGATCGGCTACATCAAAGGCGGCAAGCTGCGCGCGCTGGGCGTCACCACCGCCAAGCGTTCGCCCGCCCTGCCCGATGTGCCGACGGTCGCCGAAACGGTGCCGGGCTACGAAGCGAGCGCGTGGTTCGGCATGAGCGCGCCCAAAGGCACTCCGCGCGAAATCGTCGCGAGGCTGAACAAGGAGATCAACGCGGGCCTCGCCGACGCCGGGATCCGCGCGAAGCTCGCCGATCTCGGCGGCGTGACGATTCCCGGCACGCCCGAAGACTTTTGGAAAACCCACACGATGGAAACCGAGAAGTGGGCGAAGGTCGTGAAGTTCTCGGGCGCCAAGGCCGAGTGACGCGCGTCGGCGCGGCTGGAGATTGTGTTGGCCGATGATTCGGACAGCCGCGCCGAGCGACTCCTCGGGCAGCTCCATCACTGGGCGATGGAAGCGGTCGAGCTGCCGCGGGACGAGCGCGAAGCGTTCATAGTGGACGTGGCGACGCGCTATCACGACGACGCGATCCGCAACGGCCTCGCGCCCGCGCAGGCCGAGGAGTGGCGGATCAACGTCGACGACTGGCTGCGCTCGCTCGTCGAAGTCATCGAGACCAGCGGCGGCGCGGGCGGCGGCCACGCCTGATCTCAGCACACCGACATGCAAGAGGCCCGCTCGGACGGGCCTCTTTTCTTGTACGCGCACTGTCGAAACTTTTTACACCAGGCGCGACCGAAATCGCTAAGTCATTGAATCCTATACCTGGTCCGGGTCGTGCTTAATGCTCCGCCGCTGGCACTAAAACGACAAAGGGGAATTCCGAATGACTCGCATCGCAAAAACGTTGATGGCCGCAGGACTGGCTGTCCTCGCGACCGGTACCGCTCACGCCGTGCCGAGCTACGGCAACATCGCCTCGCCGGGTTTCTATAACGGCACGGGCGTCCCGAACGGCGACTTCACGATCGACATCAGCAACGGCATCGAAGTGGCAATACGTGCGAGGGACCGCTTCAGTGCGGGCTCGACGATCAATGGATCCAGCGGCATTTACAACGCCGAGATGGGCACGTGCGGTGTTCCGGAAGGCTGCGGCGGGACGGGGAACCGGGCGCGCTGGAACTACGACTTTTCGATCAATACGCACGGCGGCGGCGGGGTACTCAATCTGACCGACGTCAAGGCCAAGGTTCTCGTCGACACCGATCCGACCGCCGGCACGAGCTTCACCGTTCTGAATGTCTTCACGAACTGGGGCGATAACAGCTTCTGGAACGGCACGACGGAACGCACCGACAGCGGACTTGGACCGCAGGTCGGCGAGTTCGGTGTGCAGCAGTCGGTCAACCCCATCTTCGGCGATTCGGGATTCATGCCGGGCTTCAATCCCAATGCGCCAGGACTCTACAGCCTCCAGCTCCAGGTGTTCGACCTGAGCGACAACCTTCTGGCGTCGACGTCGACGGCGGTGCAGGTGCCCGAACCTACCTCGCTGGCACTGCTGGGCGTGGCGCTGCTCGGCGCCGGCGTGGCAAGGCGCAAGCGGAAGTAAGCCGCAGCAGTCTGAGAAAAGGGCAGGCGTGACGCCTGCCCTTTTTTATTTGGTAAGGTGGAGCTGTCGATCGAGCTTGAGCTGGGTGCCGCCCTGCGCCGAGCTCTCGATGACGGCCGACGGCGTCGTGAGCGACGCGCTGCGTCCGAGGAAATAACCCGCGGCGGCGCCGACGACGAGCGCCGCCACCGCGGCGACCAGCGCGAACGTGCGCATGCCGTGCGAGCGGCTCGCCCACGACGTTGCCGAAGCCGCGTGCGCCTCGCGCGGCGTCACTTGCGAGGCGTGCACGTCGGCGTGCTGTACCGGAACGTCGTCGCTGCGCCATGCGCGCGGCGCGCTCTTCGGCTCTTCGTCGACCTCGGTGCGCGGCGGCGCGGCGGCGCGCTGCTCCGACGCACGCAGGATCGCCATCGCCTCGTCGAGATCGACGTCGCCGCCGCGATCGCCGCCCGGAGTCTCGCGCGGCCAGGCAGGCGTTGCCGCTACGGCCTCGATCTCGCGGCGCGGCATCGGGAAGACGCGCGCCGACTCGGCGCCCGGCCGGGCCGCGGACGGCTCGCCGAAGATATCCGGGATCTCGGGAAACGGCGCGTCGGACGCGGGCGCCTGCCGCGCCGCCTCCTCGACGCTCGGCGCGAGCTCGGCATAACCGAGCTCGAAACGCTGCACGAGGTCCTGCATATCGGGATCGAGCGCGGGATCGGCAGGCCTGCGGTCGCCCGGGCGTTCGCGCAGGACGGGTTCGATGGTGCCGCGCGAACGCGCAGCGCGGCGCTCATCGGGCGCCGGGGCCGACATCTTTGCCATGACGTTCAAAGCCTTGCGTTTAACCGTTCCGGCCCTGAGCGTCGCAGAAACAGCTGATGTAATCCATGAACAACTTCTCGGAACACGCGACGACAGCGCCGCTTTGGTCGCGGCGTTCCCAAGCCCAGAGCGTGCGTCCGAAAAGATCTACGGTGTAAAAACGCGACGCATTGTAGCCGCGTTCACACACGTATTCGCGGGGTGTGGAGCCGAGCATCGGAGGTCCTGCGATAGCTGGACCCCTCGATGTGCAATGCGCATGCCTAGCTCTGGCCGATTCCCGCTTCCTTGATCACCTTGCCCCATTTGCTGTACTCGGAGCGGATGTACTTGCCGAATTCCTCCGGCGTGCCCGGACGCGCTTCGAGGCCGTTCTTGAGCAGCGCATCCTTGACCTCCGGCACGTTGAGCGCGTGCATGAATTCCTTGTTGAGCCGCGCGACGATGGCTTTCGGCGTCTTCGCCGGCACCATCACGCCGTACCAGTTGTCGGTCTCGTAGCCGGGAAGCCCCGACTCGGCGAGCGTCGGCAGGTCGGGCAGCACCAGCGAGCGCTTCAGCGTGGTCACCGCGAGCGCCCTCACCTTGCCGGCCGTCACCTGCACCTGGGCGGTCGAAGGCGATGCGAAGATGAGCTGCACCTCGCCGCCGAGCAGCGCGGTCATCGCGGGTGCGCCGCCCTTGTACGGCACGTGCGTCATCTTGGTCTTGGTCATGCTCTGGAAGAGCTCCGCGGCGAGATGGCCCGCGTTGCCGCTGCCGCTCGAGCCGTAGGTGAGACCGCCCGGCTTCGCCTTCAGCAGCGCGACGAGATCCTGCACGTTCTTCACCGGCAGCGTCGGGTGCACGACGAGCACGTTGCTGCCCGACACCGCGAACGTGACGGGCGCGAGATCCTTGAGCGGGTCGTACGCGAGGTTCTTGTACACGTGCGGATTGACCGCGATGTTGCCGATCGAGCCCATCAGCATCGTGTAGCCGTCCGGCGGCGCCTTCGCCACGGTCTCGGCCGCAACGCTGCCCGCCGCGCCGCCGCGGTTGTCGTAGATCACCTGTTGGCCCATCGATTTGATGAGGGTCGGCCCGGTCACCCGCGCGGTGACGTCGAGTCCTCCGCCGGCAGAGTTCGCGATGACGAAGCGGATGGGCTTGGTGGGATACGCGGGCGCATTCTGGGCGGACGCCGCTGCGGGCAGAAACGCGAACGCTGCGCTAAGCGCGATCGAGACCGTGGTCCGGCGCGCGACGAACTCCTTCATGGGCAAACCTCCTCGGGATGTTTTTTGGAAACGACGACCGCGAAGCATAGCATCCGCGAACCCCGCGCGACGCCGGTTCAGGCACGCGCGAAGAACCAGAGATTCGTCACCGCGAGCGGTCCGGCGGCGAACGCCGCCCGCGTCACACCTTCGATCGCCGCCACGTCGCGCAGCGGCGCGGCGCCGTCTTGCCCGAAACAATCGTAGCCCGCGTCGAGCAGGCCCTGCGCGAGTGAACGATAACCGGCGAGCGGCGCGAACTGCGAGAACTCGATGTAGTACGAACGCACGCGCCCGCGCAGTGCGATGAGCGCTTGCCGCAACAGCGGCTCGCTGCCTTCGATGTCGATCTTCACGAAATCGGCGCTCGCGACACCGCAGCGGTCCAGCAGCGCATCGAGGCGCTCGCATGGAACTCGTTCGGCATGCGGGGTGCCGTCCGGCACGACGCGCGCCATCGGGCCGAGCGTGCCCGCGATCTCCACCGTCCCGCTACGGTCGCCCACCGCGCTGCGCACGATCTCGAAATCCTCGATCGAAAAAGTCTGTGCCGACGCGTTGGTGCGGAGCACCCGGGCGTTCAGCGACGACGGCTCGATCGCGATGACGCGCGCGCGCGGGAACTCGCGCTTGAACCACAACGCGATCTCGCCGAAGTTCGCGCCGATGTCGATCATCGTCGACACCTCGATACCCCTCCCTGCGAGGACCGCCGCGAGCGCCTCGCCCTGATTGCGGCACGCCGCGCCCGAGCTCTTCAGGTACCCCGACGTGTACGAGATCTCCATCCGTACGCCGCCCACGTCGACAAAGACGCCGTCGGGCCGGACCGTGATGTCGTCGCGGAATTCGCAGAGCTGGATCGCGCGATGCAGCCGGGCGGCCAACGCGTGCATCGCTTCGGCGCGCAGGTGGCGATACCCGGGCGCGGTGAGACCGCGTGCGGACAGCGCCTCGAGAAGATCGAGCGGATCGGTCATGCCGCTCGCGTCGAGCGCCGCGGCGAGCACCTCGTAGCGCACCTGCCGGCTCATGACCGGTTTCGAGCCGAGAGCGCAGTCAACGCAGCGTCGATTGCGGCACGACTTCCGCGCGCTGCGGCGCGGGCGCCGACGGGCGCGGCTCGGCGAACGGCGACAGCGCGCGCGGCAGGGATGAAACCACGGCGAGCGTCTGTTTCTCGTTCAGCGGCACGTAGATCAGGCTGACCTGCGTCTCGCTGATCGAATCGACGCGATAGACGCCTTCGAGGGTGTCGCCCTGCTTCGCCGTAATGATCCTGTCACCTCGCGCGAGGAAAACGTAGACCGTTCCGTCCTGCAACATCCTTCCCGCGAACGTGTACGGCAGCGGCGGCGCCACGGGCTTCGGCGGTGGCGGCGGCGGGCCCGGCTTGACTTTCGGCGGCGGAGGTTCCCACGAATGGCTGGAGAAGAGAGACGAGCCTGTTTCGGCGAGGCCGCCGCGCGTCGGCAACGCGGGGCCGGCGGGCTGCTCGGGCGCGGCCGGCTGAGCGGTAGCGGTCGCCGCGGCGACCACGTGCGCCGTCGCCTTGCGCGCCGCGGTTTTCTCGTCGCCGGAGTAGGTATACGCGAGCGCACCCGCCCCCGCGAGGGCGGCGGTCAGCAAGACGGGTCTGATCGGGATGCGCATGGCAAAGTCGTGGGGCTCACGCCCTGCCGCAAGCTCTTGATGGTGGCGATTCTCGCACAGGCGCGCGACAGGGGGCTGTATATAATCCTCGCACAAGGGGGAATGGTGCACTGCTACATTCTTAAGACAATGAATCCCCAGCGCGGCTTCACGCTCCTCGAGCTGTTGGTGGTCGTCGCGATCATCGGCCTGCTCGCAGGTTATGTCGCGCCGCGCTACTTCGGTCAGGTCGGCAAGTCCGAAGTGAACGCCGCGAAAGCGCAGATGGACGCGCTCGAAAAAGCGCTCGATCAATACCGTCTCGACACCGGACGCTATCCGACGATGGAAGCGGGCCTGAACGCGCTCGTCACCAAGCCGCAGAACGAGGCGAAATGGAACGGCCCGTACTTACGCAAGGCGGTGCCGAACGATCCGTGGGGCAAGCCCTACCTCTACAAGATTCCCGGCGACAAAGGCGATTACGACCTGGTCTCGTACGGCAAGGACGGCCAGCCCGGCGGCGACGGCGAGAACGCCGACCTCACGAATCACTGACCGCCGCCTTCACCTCACGCGATGCGCTTCGAGCTACGCGCGATCAGCCCCGACGGACGCCTCGAATCGCTCGACGTCCAGGCGCTCGATGAAGGCAGCGCGCGCGAGCAGGTGCTGGTGCGCGGCTACACCGTGCTCGCGGTGCGCCGCCGCGCGCGGCTCATCGCGCTCACCCGCGCCGGCGAGCGCTTTCCGCTGCTCCTTTTCAGCCAGGAGCTGCTGGTGCTGCTCGACGCGGGCCTGCCGCTCGTCGAAGCGATCGAGACGCTCGGCGAAAAAGAGAAGCGCGGCGACTTCAGGACGATCCTCGAGCGCGTCGTCGACATCCTGCGCCAGGGCCGCACACTCTCCGCCGCGCTCGACGAGTTTCCCGCGGTGTTTCCCACGCTCTTCGTGGCGACCGTGAAGGCGAGCGAGCGCACCAGCGATCTGCCGCAGGCGCTCGCCCGCTACGTCGCGTACCAGAACCAGATCGACGCGATCAAAAAGCGCGTCACCAACGCCGCGATCTATCCGGCGCTCCTGCTCGGCGTCGGCGGCCTGGTCGCGCTGTTCCTGCTCTTCTACGTCGTGCCGCGCTTCGCCAAGATCTACGAAGATCGCGTGACCGAGATGCCGATGGTCTCGCGCGCGCTGTTGTCGTGGGGACAGCTCGTCGAAGGTCACGGCATGCTGGCGCTGGGGTTTTTCGCGCTCGTCGCCGCCGCGCTCTTCTACGCTTTTCGCAACCCGCGCACGAAAGCCGCGATCGGCGACGCGATGTGGCGGCTGCCGGCGATCGGCGAGCGCATGAAGGTCTATCAGCTCGCGCGCTTCTACCGCACCATCGGGATGCTCTTGAAAGGTGGCATGCCGCTCGTCGCCGCCCTCGACATGGGCTCGCAGCTCCTGCACCCGGTGCTGCGCACCCGCCTGGGGAGCGCCAGCCGGTCCATCCGCGAAGGCCGCAGCGTCTCCGAATCGCTGGACGCGCACGGCCTGACCACGCCGGTCGCGCTGCGCATGCTCGGCGTGGGCGAAAAGAGCGGCAACATGGGCGAGATGATGGACAAGATCGCCCATTTCCACGACGAGGAGATGGGCCGCTGGATCGAGTGGTTCACGCGGCTGTTCGAGCCGCTGCTGATGGCTTTCATCGGACTGCTGATCGGCGGTATCGTGATCCTGATGTACATGCCGATCTTCGACCTCGTGGGCAGCCTCGGATGAACGCGCGCACCCTTCCCGACCGCATTCCCGACCAGGCGATCAGGGACGCCCGGGCGGCCGCCGCGGCGTCCAAGCGCCGGCTCGTCGACGTGCTCGAAGAGCGCATCGGCGACGAGCCCGACGTCTACATCGCGCGGCTCGGCGTCAACTTCCGCCTGCCGGTGCTCGCGATGGATCAGCTTCGCCGCTCGACGCCGGCGTTCGACCTTTTGCCTTTCAGCGAATGCACCCAGCGCTCGTGCGTGCTGCTCCAGGGCGAGCGGCGGCTGTGGCTGGCCGCGGACGATCCCTTCTCGGCGGAATTGCAGGCGTGGGCCGACGAGCGCATCGCCGAGCCGTTCTCGTGGTGCCTCGTGCATCGCGGCGACCTCGTCGCTTTCCTCGCCAGCCACGAGGAGACGCTGCGCGCGCTCGATGCCGTGCCGGCCCACGTGGAGACGCGCGGCCCCGACGACGAGCGCGTCGAAGACCTCAGCTTGCGCGCGATCAGCGAGGAGACCAGCGAGGTCGTGCGCCTCGTGCGCTCGACGCTGCGCGACGCGCTGATGCTCGGCGCGAGCGACGTGCACCTCGAAGCCGTCGCGACCGGGCTGGTCATCAAGTTCCGTATCGACGGCATCCTCACCCAGATCAAGGCGATCAACGACGTGCCGCAGTCCGAGCAGGCGATCGCGCGAGTCAAGGTGCTGGCCGAGCTCGACATCACCGAGCGCCGCGTGCCGCAGGACGGACGCTTCAAGGCGCTCGACCGCGGCCGCGCGGTGGATTTCCGCGTGTCGGTCATGCCGAGCATCCACGGCGAGGATGCGGTGCTGCGTATCCTCGACAAGCAGTCGCTGTACGAGGCGACCCGCCAGCAGCTCTCGCTCGACAGTCTCGGTTTCGAGCAGGAAGACATCGACGCGCTTCGACGCCAGTCGCACGAGCCGTACGGCATGCTGCTCGTCACCGGCCCGACCGGCAGCGGCAAGACGACGACGCTGTACGCGGCGATCACCGAGATCAACAACGGCCAGGACAAGATCGTCACGATCGAGGACCCGGTCGAATACCAGCTGCCCGGCGTGCTGCAGATCCCGGTCAACGAGAAGAAAGGCCTCACTTTCTCGAGAGGCTTGCGCTCGATATTGCGCCATGACCCGGACAAGATCATGGTAGGCGAGATCCGCGATCCCGACACCGCGAACATCGCGGTGCAGTCGGCGCTGACCGGCCACCTCGTCTTCACCACGGTGCACGCGAACAACGTCTTCGACGTGATCGGCCGCTTCATGCACATGAACGTCGATCTCTACAGCTTCGTGTCGGCGCTGAACGCGATCCTCGCGCAGCGGCTGGTGCGGCTGGTGTGCCCGTCCTGCGCCGAAGACGATCACCCGAGCGAAGAGCAGTTGCGCGAAGCGGGGATCAGCCCGCAGGAAGCCTCGGACTTTCGCTTCCGCATCGGCCGCGGGTGCCGGGAGTGCCGGGGATCGGGTTACAAAGGACGGCGCGCGATCGCCGAGCTCCTCATCCTGAACGACGAGATCCGCGAGCTCATCACCACGCGCGCGCCGATGCGCAAGCTGAAGGATGCGGCGCAGGCTTACGGCACGCGCTTTCTGCGCGCCGCCGCGATCGACGCGGTGAAACGCGGCGATACCACGCTTTCGGAGATCAACCGTGTCACCTTTGTGGCGTGAGCGGCTCGCGAAGCTGACCGGATCGGCATGGCGCGACCGGGTCGCGAAGCTGGCGGTGTCACCGCTGTTGCGTGACCGGCTGCTGGTGGCGCTCGCGCCCGACTCGGTGTCGTGGGTGCGGCTCGCGGCGCTGCCGCGGCCGCACGCGATCGCGCGCGGCGCCGCCGACGCCGATCCCGGGCACGGCCGCGAGCCGTGGGCGGGCGCGGTCGCCGCCTTGCGCGTCGCCTCCGAGGCGTGGCAGCGCGAGCGCGTCGCGGTCACCGTCGTCCTGTCGAATCACTTCGTGCGCTACGCGCTGGTCGATGCGCCGCCGCGCGGCGTCAACCGCGAAGAAGAGCTCGCGCTGGCGCGATTTCATTTCGCGAAGCTGCACGGCGAGCGCGCCAGCGCGTGGGACGTGCGCGTGACGCCGGGGCGGCGCGGCACCCCGCGCGTCGCGAGCGCCGTCGACCGCGAGCTCATCACCGAGCTGCAATCGATCTTTCCGGGTGCGGCGCGGCCGCGGCTCGCCTCGGTGCAGCCCTATCTCATGTGCGCGTTCAACCGCTGGCGCGAGCGGCTCGGCGCGGGCGGCGGCTGGCTGGTGCTGCCCGAGCGGGGACGCGTGTGCATGGCGCTGCTCACCGGCGACGTCTGGCAGGCGCTGCAGAGCGCGCGCAGAGCGGGCGAGGCGCCGGACGACTGGCTCACCCTCCTCGACCGCGAAGCGCAGCGCGCGCCGGTGCAGCCGGTTCCGACCACCGTGCTCGCGCGCTCGGAGGCGCGAGTCGACGATACGGCGGTCGGACCATGGCAGCTCGTGACGCTGCATCCCCCGGGCATCGAAGGCATCGCCGACGCCGAGCGCGAGCGCTACGCGATGGCGCTGCACGCCGCATGAAACCGCGCCGCCTCGAGCTCGATCACCTGGCGACGGTCCGCCATCCGCGCTGGCCCGGTTACGCCCTGCTCGCCGTGTCGCTGATCGTCGCCGGCGAGATGATGCAGCGCTACCGGGAGGCGCAGGAAGAGACCGCGCGCTACGCGGCCACCCAGGGCCTGTTGCCGGCCAAGCGTCCGCCGCTGGCGAAAGTGCCCAAGCAGCGCGTCGACGAGCAGGCGAAGGAAGTCGACGCGGTGGTGCGGCAGCTCACGCTGCCGTGGGGCCCGTTGATCGAGACCCTCGAAAAAGCCGGCACCAGGGACGTCGCGATCCTCCAGCTCCAGCCCGAGGCGCAGTCGCGCGTGCTGCGCATCACCGCCGAAGCGCGCTCGCAGGACGCGATGGTCGACTACCTGAAGCGCCTCGCCGACGCGCGCGGGTTCGCGGGCGTGCACCTGCTCTCGCACCAGGTGCAGCAGGACGATCCGAACCGTCCGGTGCAGTTCGCCGCGCAGGCCTCGTTCAGGGGAATGCCGTGAACGCCGTGCGCGCGGTGCTCGACAGGCTCGGTCCGGCGGGCGTGATCTCGCTCGGCGTGCTGCTCTTCTGCGCGTTCTTTCACTACTCCACGGTGCGGCCGCTCGAGCGCGAGCTCGGCGCGCAGCGCAGCGCGGCCGAGCGCCTGAAGTCGCGCGCCCCGATCGAGCTGTCCAGCGCACCCGACAAGGCCGACGAGGTGCGCCGCTTCTACGAGCTCTTTCCGCCGGTCGCCCACCTGCCCGAGCAGCTCGAGCGCGTGTACGCGGTCGCGCGCGAAGCGGGACTCTCCATACAGCAGGGCGAATACCGCCTCGAATCGCGCGGCTCGGGCCTGTTCGCGTATCGCCTGACTTTCCCGGTGCGCGGCGAATATGCCCGGATCCGGCAATTCGTCGGCGTCATGCTCACCGACATGCCGATCGCGTCGATCGACGCGCTGCGCTTCGAGCGTAGGCGCGTCGGCGACACGCAGCTCGAAGGCCAGGTTCGGCTGTCGGTCTATTTCCGCCGCGAAGGTGACGAAGAGATCGCGGCCTCGGGTGCGGCGCCGGGTTTCTCCGCGCCGCGCGAGTCCGCGCCGTTGCCGCGCGACAGCGCGCCGCCCGCGCGCGACACTGCATCACCGCGCAGCAGCGCGCCGCCCGCGCCGCCGCCGAAAGAGGAACCGGAGCTATGACCTCCCTTGCCCGACTGACCCTCATCGCCGCGGCGCTCGTGCTGCTCGCGGCGTGCGAGATCTTCGATCCGGTCATCAAGAACTCGCAGAGCCTCTTCAACGACGGCCGCGGCGAGGAAGCGCTGGCGCTGCTCGACAAGGCCTCGCGCGACAAGCCCGACCGCTACGCCTATCGCGCGGAGTATTTCAGGCAGCGCGACATCCTCATCTCGCGCTGGCTGGTGCAGGCCGAGGCGCTCCAGCAATCCGGACAGCTCGACATCGCCGGCAGCGTCTACAAGCGCGTCCTCGGCTATGACGAGGCGAACGCGCGCGCCCGCACGGGTCTCGCGCAGATCGAGCGCGATCTGCGCCATCGCACGCTGCTGACCGACGCCGAGACCGCTTTCAAGCAGGGCCGCTACGCCGACGCCGGCGACCTCCTGCGCCGCGTGCTCATTGAGAACCCGCAGAATCGCGACGCGCGCCGCCTTCAGCGCACGCTCGAGGAACGGACGGCCAAGCCCGCGGTGACCGTGCCGCGGCTGGCGGCGTCGGCGCAGAAGCCGATCACGATCGAGCTTCGCGACGTGCCGGTGCGCACCGTCTTCGACGTGATCTCGCGCGCCATCGGCATCAACTTCGTCTTCGACAAGGACGTCAGGAGCGATCTGCGGACCTCGATCGCCATCCAGGACGCCAACGCCGAGGAAGTGATACGCCTGGTGCTGGCGACCAACCAGCTCGAGCAGAAGATCGTCAACGAGCGCACCATCCTCGTCTTCCCGCGCACCCCGCAAAAGCTCCAGGAGCACCAGGAGCTCGTCGTGCGCAGCTTCTACCTCGCGAACGCGGACGTGAAGCAGACCGCGAACATGATCCGCACCATCGTCAAGACGCGCGACATCTTCATCGACGAGAAGCTCAACATGCTCGTCATCAAGGACACGCCGAACGCGATCCGGCTCGCCGAGAAGCTCGTCGCCGCGCAGGACCTCGCCGATCCGGAAGTCATGCTCGAAGTGGAGGTCCTCGAGATCGGCCGGAGCCGCCTCCTCGACCTCGGCATGAAGTTTCCCGATTTCCTGTCGGCCAGCATCATCGGTCCTTCGGGCGGCGCGGGCACGATCACGCTGGACGAGTACCACAACCGCAGCAACGACATGCTGCGCTTCACCTTCAACAACCCGCTCCTGCTGCTCCAGCTCAAGCAGCAGGACGGCACGACCAACGTGCTCGCCAACCCGCGCATCCGCGTGAGGAACAAGGGCAAGGCGCGCATCCACATCGGCGACCGCGTGCCGGTCATCACCACCACCGCCGCGGCCTCGGGCGGTTTCGTCTCGGAGAACGTGAGCTATCTCGACGTCGGCCTGAAGCTCGAGGTCGAGCCGATCATCCACCTCGCGGACGAGGTCGCGATCAACGTGGGGCTCGAGGTGAGCAACATCGTCAAGGAAGTGCGCACGACGAGCTCCGCGGGCTCGGGCAGCGTCGCCTACCAGATCGGCACGCGCAACGCCGCGACGGTGCTGCGGCTCAAGGACGGCGAAACGCAGGTGCTCGCCGGCCTCATCAGCGACGAAGACCGCCGAACCGCCGACCGCGTCCCCGGCCTCGGCGACCTGCCGGTCGCGGGCCGCCTCTTCTCGCAGACGCACGACAGCCGCACCAAGACCGAGATCGTGCTCCTGATCACGCCGCGCTTGCTGCGCACCCTCGACCGGCCGGAGCAGCGTGCGCTCGAGTTCGCCGCGGGCACCGAAACCTCCGCCGGGGCGCCGGGCGCTGCGACGCCTTTCATTCCCCCACGGCCGGAGAGCAAGCCCGAAGCGAAGCCCATCGCGCCGCCGCCCGCCGGGCCCGCGCCGAGCGGACCGCAGCCCCAGCCTTTCACCACGCCGCCGGGCGCGACGTTCAGCCCTTCGACACCCTCGACACCCACGACCTCGCCGCCTGCGGGAAGCGGCGCCACGCCGGTGCCGTTCGGCGGCGTACAGACCCCGCCCAGATGACGCGGTCGGCCGCGGCGCACGGCTTCACCCTGATCGAGCTCGTCATCACGCTCGCGATCGTCGCGCTGCTCGCCTCGATCGCCATGCCGCTCGCCGACCTCACCGTCCAGCGCACGAAAGAACAGGAACTGCGGCGGAGCTTGCGCGACCTCCGCGACGGCATCGACGCGTACAAACAGGCGAGCGACGACGGCCGCATCCTCAAGAAGCCGAACGAATCGGGCTACCCGCACCGGCTCGAGGAGCTCGTCGACGGCGTCGAAGACCTGAAGAATCCGAAGAAGGAGAAGATCTACTTCCTGCGGCGCATCCCGCGCGATCCGTTGGCGACCGACGGCGAGCTCAGCGCCGCGCAGACCTGGGGCAAGCGCAGCTACGCGAGCCCGCCCGACGAGCCCAAGGAAGGCGACGACGTCTTCGACGTCTACACCCTCGCGCCGGGGCGCGGCATCAACGGCAGGCCCTACCGGGAATGGTGACGCGCCGCCGCGGCTTTACGCTCATCGAGCTCCTCGTCGTGCTCGCGATCATCGCGACGCTGCTCACCATCGCGCTGCCGCGCTACTTCGGCAGCGTCGACAAGTCCAAGGAAGCGGTGTTGAAGGAGAACCTCTACGTCACGCGCGACGCGATCGGGAAGTACTACGCCGACAAGGGCAAATACCCCGAGTCGCTCGACGCGCTCGCGAACGACAAGTACCTGCGCAACCTCCCCGTCGATCCGATCACCGAGAGCAGCGCGACGTGGGTGGTCGTGCCGCCCGACGATCCGAAGAAAGGCGCCGTCTACGACATCCGCAGCGGCGCGCCGGGAAACGCGTCCGACGGCAGGCCGTACTCGGAGTGGTGATGCGCAAGCGACGCTGCGGCGGGTTCACCTATCTCTTCGCGCTCTTCATCGTCGCGTTCATGGGCGTGGGCGCGATGGCGATCGGCACCGCGTGGGACAGCGCCGCGAAGCGCGAGCGCGAAGCCGAGCTCCTCTTCGTCGGCAACTCGTATCGCCTCGCGATCCAGCGTTATTACCTCGCGGGACAGCGGCGTTATCCCGCAACGCTCCAGGACCTCGTCAAGGATCCGCGCACGCCGGCCACGCAACGCTACATCCGCCGGCTCTATGCCGACCCGATCACCAACAGCAACGAGTGGGGCATCGTGAAAGCGCCCGACGGCGGCGTGATGGGCGTCTTCAGCAAGTCGGAGGACGCGCCGATCAAGACCACGAACTTCAAGACGCGCGATCGCGACTTCGAGCGCGGGACGAAGTATGTCGATTGGAAGTTCGTCTATACGCCTGCTGCACCCAAGCCGGCTGCCGGCGCGCCCACGCCGCCGCAGGCTGCCCCACCTCAAGGCTCGACGCCTCCCGCCACGCTCACACCCGCGGCCAAGTAAGAGTTCCTCTTCGAGATTCGCCGTGCCCGTGCGGAATATCGCGCGCCGCGCAGTGTTTTAACCGGTGCAGCTTGCATTCGGCGAAAGGGGATCGAATCGCATTCGCCGCATTGCTGCGTCATGACCGCGCGCGCGCGAGCCGGCCGCGCGCGTTCACTCGCATCGCAAACGCACACCCCAGGAGGCTCGCATGAACACAACACTGAAGCTTTGTCTGTTGTCGCTCGCGCTCGGCGCTTCGTTCGCGGCGAACGCCGACGATCGTCTCGTCCGCTTCGACGGCGGCATCGGTTCGCAGCCGCTCAGGGCCGGCGGTCTCGTCAACGACGTCAACGGCGTGCCGCCCGGCGGGCGTCCGTGGGTGATCGAGCGTCTCACCGCCGACGTGCGCACCGACGGCCGCGTGCGCGTGGACGGCCGCGGGCTCGTGCTCGGCGGCGGCAACAACATCGGCACGCCCGGGGGGCAGAGCGTGCGCGTGACGCTCTTCTGCGGCGGCGTTCCGTTCGTCGGCGCGCAGCTCGTGCCGCTCGAGGCGAACGGCGACTTCCGCATCGACGACCAGCTCGCGGGGCTGCCGAACCCGTGCGCGACGCCCATCCTGCTCATCGTGAGCGGCGGCGGCAGCTGGTTCGCCGCCGGTATCCCGAAGCCATAAAAGAAAACGCCGGCGCACACCGCGCGCGCCGGCGTTATTCCATCGCGGGCGATCAGCGGGTCGCTATCGTACGGCAGTCGATCGCGTGGCGCCCGCGCTCGGCGAGCTGCGCGCCGGTGGAAGGATCGCGTTGCCGGGACACACGCACGGTGATGCCGTCCAGCGTCAGCACCTTCTGCGCCGACGACCACTGGAGCTCGAGCTGGACCGGCCGCGTCTGCTGCGTGAGGAAGGCCGGCAGCACGTCCTCGCTGTTGAACTGCACGGTCATGTTCGGGGCAAGCACGTTGTTGCCGGGTCCGATATTCCCTTCCTCCGACGGCGGCAGCGTCGAGCTCGCCGAGTCGAACAGCGTCGCGCCGTTCGCGTCGAACACGCGCAGCCGGTCGAGCGTGATCGATTGCGTCGAATCGAAATTGCGGAACACCCACGAGGTGAACTGTATCTCGCTGCCGGCCAAGCGCAGGAAGTGATTCCCGCCGCAGCGCATGGTTCCCTGCCGCGCGGTGGCGGCGCCTTCCGAGCGATCCGCATACGCGGCACAGGCGAACGACGACAGGACAGCAGCGAGCAGGACGGACGAAGTCTTCTTCAGCATCTCTGGTCACTCCTTTGGTTTCATGATGATGTACGGCCGAAACGGCGCGCCCGAAGAGCTTAAGCCGCATCGCGCGCGAGTCAATCGGCGCAAAGTAGCGGACAATACGGTCACCACTCTAACGACGAGACCATGAAGTGAACGCCACGCAGCAGATCGCGCAGTTCATCGCGCGCACGACCTACGACAAGATTCCGCGCCCGGTGCTCGACGCCACGCGCACGATCATCCTCGACGGGCTCGCCAACGTGCTCGCGGGATCGGGACAGGCCGCACCGACCAAAGTCCGCGGCTTCGTCGAGCGCCTCGGCGGGCGTCCCGACTGCACCGTCGTGGGCGCGTCGTTTCGCACCAACCCGCCGCTCGCGGCGCTCGCCAACGGCGCGTCGATGCACGTGCTCGACTACGAGCCGCAGGGCATTCCGTCGACGCACGGCACTTCCACGCTGTTGCCCGGCATCCTCGCGCTCGCGGAGGTGAACGGCGCATCGGGGCGCGATGTGCTCACCGCGTTCGCCATCGCGTGGGAAGTGCAGCAGCGCATCGCGATGGCGGCGCGCAATGCCGAGTCGCGCCCTTTCCATCCGCCCGGCATCTACGGTCCGCCCGCATCCGCCGCGGGCTGCGCGAAGCTCCTCGCTTTGCCCGAGGACAAAGTGCGCGTGGCGCTCGGCATCGCCGGCGGGCGCACGGGAGGTCTGTATGCGAACAACGGGACGATGACCAAGTCGACGACGCCCGGCAATTCGGGACGCATGGGCGTCGAAGCGGCGCTGCTCGCGGCGGAAGGTTTCACGGCCAACGATTCGATCTTCGAGACCGGCCGCGGCTACGTCGAGGTCCTGTTCGGCGACGACTTCGAGTGGGACGCGTTGCTCGGAGGTCTGGGCGAGACGTGGAACCTCCAGCAGCACGGTTTCAACATCAAGCGCTATCCCGCGCAGATCGGCATGCAGTGGGTGACCGAAGCGGTGGTGCTCCTGCGTGAGAAGAACGCGCTACGCGCCGAAGACGTGGAATGGCTCGAGCTGGAAGTGCCGGCCAAGCGCGCGCAGGTATCGAATCCGCGAGTCGCCACCGGGCTCGCGGGCAAGTTCAGCATCGAGTATTGCGCCGCTGTCGCGCTCACGCAGGATCGCGTGGGCATCGATGCGTTCACCGACAAGGTGCGGTTCTCGGCAGACCTCGAGGACGCGCTGAACAAGATTCGCCTGAAGCCCAATCCCGATATCGCCATCTCGTCGCTGACGACGTGGGTGCAGGCGAGCGCCGGTCTCAAGGGCGGCAAGGTGGTGACCGAGCGCTGCGACGCTTTCCGCGGCTCCTCGCGCAATCCGATCGACCGCGAGGCGCACCTCGTCAAAGTGCGCGACTGCATGTCGCGCGCGCTGCCGGAAGACAGGATGGAGAAGCTGATCGGCCTCGTGGAGAAGCTGGACGATCTCGACGACGCGCGGGTGCTGGTCCGCGCGCTGGCCGGCGACTAGCCTCAGCGCCCGCGCCACTGCGGGTCGCGCTTCTCCACGAACGCGCGCACGCCTTCGGCGCGGTCTTCGCTGAGATAGGGATTCATCCCCGGATCGAGCCGCAGCGCCGCGAACACCGGCAGGTCGGCGCCTTTGACCACCATCTGCTTGTAGCGGCGCAGCGTGACCGGCGCGTTCTTCGCCAGCTTGCGCGCGAACGCATCGACCGTCTCCGCGAGCTTGTCTCCCGGCACGACCGTGTTGAGCAAGCCCCATGCGTGCGCCTGCTGCGCGGTGATCGGCTCGGCGGTGTAGAGCATCTGAAACGCGAGCGCGCGCGGGATGAGCCGCGGCAGCAGCACCGACGCGAAGTTGGCGCCCATGCCGCGCTTCGCTTCGGGGAGACAGAGCTTCACGTGATCGGCGGCGATGCGGATGTCGCATGCCAGCGCAAGCTCGAGCCCGCCGCCGTACGCAAGCCCGTTCAACGCCGCGATCGTCGGCTTGTAAGTCTCGAGGATCGTCTCGTAGACGTTGCGCTCGGGACCGGTCATCGGCACCGGAAAACGCGTCCCCGCGCGCGTGCGCGCGTCGTTCTCCTTGAGATCACCGCCGGCGCAGAACGCCTGGTCGCCGGTGCCGGTCAGGATCACCACCCACACGTCGGGATTCACCGCTGCGTCTGTGAATGCCTCGATGAGCCCGCGCCGCACCCCGACGCCGATCGCATTGCGGCGCTCGGGCCGGTCGATGGTGATGCGGGCGATGTGGTCGGCGATATCGTAGCGGACGTCGGTCGAGGCGCCGGGCGTTTCGCTCATGAGGTCGACTCCAAAAAAGACAACGGCCGGCATGAGATGCCGGCCGTTCCGATGATATCTGGTCGGGGCGAGAGGATTTGAACCTCCGACCACCTGCACCCCATGCAGGTACGCTACCAGGCTGCGCTACGCCCCGAGGACCCGAATTATAGCAGAGGACCGAGGCCGCGCCCTGCGGCGCGCGTCGATGCTACGATTCGCCGATGCGCCCGGCCCGCGTCGTTCTTGCCGCAGTCCTGTGCCTCGCCTCGTTCGGCGCGGCGGCGAACGACGCAGCGCCGAATGATGCGCTCGCCGACACGCGACGCAGTCCCGCCGCCCGCGGCTATCTCGCCCGTGAAGCCCTTCTCGTCGAAAGCTGGCATCGTGCGCGACCCGGCACTGCACCGCCGGCCGAACCCACGTATCCGCGCGCATGGGGCGCGCCCAATGCCGCCGCGACCGCAGCGCTCGCCGCACGCCCCTATCACAAGGAGATCCTGAAAGCCGCCCGTGAGGCCGGGATCGATCCGGTGCTGGTGCACGCGGTGATCCGCGTCGAATCGGCTTACAACGCGCGGGCGGTCTCGAAGGCAGGCGCGCTCGGCCTCATGCAGGTGATCCCCGGCACCGGCCGGCGCTTCGGCGTGGACAACCTGCTCCAGCCGAGCGCCAACATCACCGCCGGCACGCTGTATCTCTCGTACCTCATGCGGGTCTTCGAAGGGGACGTGAGGCTCGCCCTCGCCGCCTACAACGCGGGCGAGAACGCGGTGCTCAGACACGGCCGGCGCATCCCGCCGTATCGCGAGACTCGCGGCTACGTGCCGCGCGTGCTCGATACCTACCGCGTGCTGTCGGCGATCGCACCCGACGCGCAGCCGCCGAAGTAATCAGAGCTTCAGCTCGAAGCTGCCATCGCCTCGCGGCACTCCGATCAATCCCAGCAGCGGCCTGAGCTCGCGCTCGTGGGCCGTGACGCGCGCGATGGCCGCGAACGCGGGCTTGCCGCCGGGCCTCCACCCGCCGCGGCCTTCGAGCTCCAGCGGACCGCGCACGGTGCGCAGTGTGGCTTCGAGCGCGGCTCCCGTCTGCATTACGTGCATGCGGTAGGCGCCGAGCGGCGTCACCCGGGTCAGCGCCGAGCCCGCGTCGCTCCATTCGACGGTCGCCTCAGCGCTCGTCCCGTCGGACGTGAGCGCGAGACGCGACACGCGCAGCAGCACCTCGCCGGTCGGCTCGATGGGCGCGAGCCTCGGCACGACGACCGCGAGCGCACGCGCCGGCAGCGACAGCGCGGCTTCGGTCAATTCGATGCGCGACAGCGAGACGTGTGTCACGAAAGGCCGCGCGCCCCCCGTCACCTCGAACGCAAGGCCCTGCGACGCGGTGACGCCGCGAAGCCGCCATGCGATCGCGCCCGCGCGGACGGCGGTCGCCCCGTCGCGCAACGCGATCTGCGCGCGTCCCGACCACAGCGTGCCTTGCGCTGCGGTCAGCCGCACGCGGCCGTCGGCTACACGCGACGCGACCGCATCGAGCAGCATCGCCGGCGCGAGCATCACGAGCGCCGCGGCGTAGAGCAGCGCGCCCGCCCCGATCCACGCGCGCGCCTTCATCGCCCTCGCACGAACGTCGCGGTGACGTTGACGACACCCGGTGTGGACAGCGCTTCGATGCGGCAGGTCGCGACGCGCACGTTCTGCCGCTGGAGCGCAGCGACCCACGCCAGCCAGTCGCCGAACGCGACCGACGGCAGCGCCGCTTCGACCTCGTTCGCGCTCTTGTTGTCGAGGTGCGTCACGCTGCGCGCGACGCCGCGTGCGCGGGCTTCGGTCTCGATCGCGGCGCGCAGGTCGCCCCCGGCCGGCGCCGCGCGCGCGATCCCGCGCAGCCGCTCGATCTCCGCCGCGTGACGTTCGAGCGCCGCCGCTTGCGCCGACAGCGCGTTCACCCGCTCGCCGAGCTTCTGCCGGCGCGCGTCGATCGCGCCGAACGCGACGACGTAGAGGAGGATCGCGGCGACGGCGACGAGCACGGCGAGCACCGTGCGCTCCGACGGCGTGCGCGCGCGCCATGCTGCGGCGAGCGCTTTCATGCGCCGCTCACCGTGACGACGACCGGGGCATCGGCGCTACGCGCGTCGAGGTCCACGCTCAGTCCCGCTTCGCGCAACCGGCCGACGAGCGACTGCAACGCGCCGTCCGCCATCGGCGCGAGACGCAGGCGCAGCCGGCCGCTGTCGTACGCAGCTTCGCGCAAAGTGCCCGCGGGCAGCGCTTTCATCGCCTCCGCGACACGCGTGGCCACGGGCAGGAAGTCCGCCGCATCGCTCTGGTTCGCCGCGTGTCTCGCTTCGGCGAGCTTGCGGCGCATCTGGAGCGCGGGATCGACGACCGCGACCGCCTCCGGAAACACCGCGCGAAAGCGCGCTTCCATGCTTCGCTCGAGCGCGCTCTCCTCGCGCGCGAGCCGTGCCCAGTCGATCGTCACCGCCACGGCGTGCAGGGCGAGCGCAGCACCCGCAAACGCCGCCGCGGTCCTGAATCGCGTGAACGCCAACGCGAACGATCGCGACTCCGACGCGATGCGGGCGACTCGCGCGAGCTCCGCATCGCGCCAATCCCACGGACCGCGCAAGCGCACCTCGACGCCGAGCTCGCGCGACCATGCATCGACGTCAGGCGCTGCGTCGTCGGTGCCGTACACCGCGATGCATCGCGGGCGCGCGCGCGTCTCTACGAGCGCGAGCGTCAGCGACAGCGGCGGCGTCATCGCATCGCCTTCGTCCATCGCGAAGCCTTCCAGCTCGCCGCTGCGCACGAAACCCTCCGCGCCGTCCCACGCGACGCTCCATTCCCCTTCCGCGCGCGGCAGGAGCAGCGTCTCGCAATAGACGTCGCACTGCGCGATCGCCGAAGCGCGCAGCGTGGCGACCGCGCGATCGAGCAGCGCGCGATCGACGATCGCGAGCGCATCGGCGCCGTCGCGGCGGCCGAGCCACGTCACCCGCTGGCTTTCGGCGTCGGCGACGGTCTGCTCTTCCGCGGCATACGCCAATGCCGCGGGCGTCCTCGCGCGTGCCGACTGCGGAAGCTGCGTGCGCACGAGGAGCACGTCGGCCGCGGCGACCACGAGCTCGGCGCGCCGCACGCCGCGCGGCAGCTCGTCCGCACCGCCGCCGGCGGCGACGGGATTGCCGCGGTCGAACGCTACCCACTCGAGCGAGAGCGGCTCGTTGAGGCTCGCCCAGCGTGCGCGCAGCGTGCTCACGACGGTTTTCTCCAGACGACCGCCGGCCAGCGCACGCCGTCCCGCGCGAGCAGCGCGCTCGTCCGCGCGGCCGCGTCGCCGATGCGCGCTCGTATGGACACCCGAAAGTAGTCGCTCGCGACCGCAACCTCATCGGCGCGCGCCGCGGCACCCGACGGCAGCGCGCGCGAGAACTCGGCGACGTCGCGGAAATACACGCGCTCGCGCTTCTCGACCAGAACACGCGCATCGGAGAGCTCGAGCTTTTCCACGACCGCGGCGAGCACTTCCGCGGGCGCCGTGTTGACGTTGACCGCCGTGGCGGTCGGCAACGCGGTGACGAAAGGCGCGAGCGCCGCGCGCACCGACTCGTCGTAGCCGCGCACGAGCGCGAGCTCCTCGACTTCCACCATGAGCTGAGCTTGGAGCCGGGCCGCGAGCGCGTCCGCCAGCGCGTCGGGAAGGCGCAGCACCGACAACAGCCGCCGATAGCGCGCGAGCTGTACCGGATCGATCCGGCCTTCGCGCGCGAGGTTGTTCAGGTTGAACAGCCCCTGCTGGTCTTCGAGATAGCCCGCGATCTCGCCGCGCTCGACTTTCATCGCGGGCGCCTTCACCGCCCATGCTTCGTTCAGATGATCGGCCATGCTGGTGCGCCGATCGTCCGCGAGCACCGCGCGCGACCAGTCGAGCGCGCCGTCGACGAGCGCGCGCGCCTGCGCGTGATCGTCGATCAGCGCGCGCTCGCGCGCCCACGCGCTCTGCGTGACGAGGATCGCCGTCGCCGCGATCGCCGCCAGCGCGACCGCGCCCATCGCGAGCACCACTGCGACGCCGCGCTCGCGCACGCTCACGATTGCACCGCGAAGACGCGCACCACGTCTTCGCCGCTCGTCAGGACCACGCGCACGCGCACCGCTCGCGGCAGTGCGGGATCGTCGCGGGCGGACGGCCATTCGGCGAGCCACGCGCCGTCCCTGCCGAGGTACTGGAGCTCGAAAGACCTGACGCCGGCCAGCGCGGCGTAGCGTCCCGGCTGCGCGTCGGAGAACGCATCGGCCGCGGGCCACAGCAGCAGCTCGACCTCGTTCGCCGCGTCGAGCACGTAGGCGACGCGCGCCGGCGCTTCGGATCCGCCCGCGAGCCGGCTGAATTCGACGCGTCCGTCGGCGTAGCCGATGAAAGCCGGCCGGTCGCCGGCGGCGCTGCGCACCTTGCGCGGTGCGGCGCGCGCGAGGTCGTGCTCGAAACGTTCGAAGAAGAGCGCGAGGCTGCGCCATTTCTGCGTTTCGCTCTCGACGCGCTCGCGCGTCTCGACCACCGCCGCAAGACCCCGGTACGACATCAGGCCGACGATCGACAGGATGACGAGCGCGGTGAGCAGCTCGACGAGCGTAAAGCCGCGCGCTTTCACCTGGGCGGTCCCGGCGGCTGCACGACGAAACCGGTGAGCTTCGCGAGCGCGGCCGATTCGTCGCCGGCGCGATAGACCGAGACATCGACGCGCCGAAAAGCGCTGTTGGGCGTCGCCGTCACGTCCTCGCGCCACGCGAAATCGATGCCGCTCTGTCTCACGCTGCCGCTGCGCACGCCCAGCGCCAGCCAGTCGCCGCGCGCGCGATGCTCGGCGATCGCATCCTGGGCGATCCACGCCGCGAGAGTGCGCGCGCGCAATGCTTCGGCGCTGTTCGCACCCTGCCCCGCGGCGCGCGCCGCCGCGAGCAGCGCGACCGCGACGATCGCGAGCGCGACCAGCACCTCGATCAGCGTGAATCCCGCTTCAGCGCGGCGCACCGGAGGCCTCCGCGCGGATCGCTCTCACGTCGCCCATCGCGGTGCTCGAGACCGAATAGCGCGCATCGCCGGCGCGCATCTCGACATCGAACAGCTCGATCGGCGTCGAAGCCGCGAAATCGATCCGCATCTCTCCGTCTCGTCTGACGCCGCCGATCGAAACCGCCGAGATCGCGACGCCCGAGGGGAGCGTGCGCGGTTTGAGCTCGTCCGTCCCGCGCTGCGACGCTGAGTAACGGTCCTCGGCATGGCGCGCGAACGCATACGCCGACGCGCTGCCGCGCCACACGATCGTGTCGCCGGTCAAGCGCGCCTCCCGCGCGGCGAGCGCGAGCGAAGCCGCCAGCCGCGTCGCTTCGAGCTCGAGCACCGCGCGCTCGCCGGGCCGCGCCGACACCGCGACGAGCGCGACGACGATGCCGACGATCGCCATCGCGACGAGCAGCTCGATCAACGTGAACGCGCGCGCCTCAACCATTCCACGAGCCGATGTCGGCGTCACCGCCCTCGCCGCCCGGCTTGCCGTCGGCGCCGAGGCTCCAGACGTCGATCTCGCCGTGCACGCCGGGGTTGAGATACTGGTAGGCGTTGCCCCACGGATCGCGCGGCAGGCGGTCTATATAGCCGCCTTTCTTCCAGCTCGCCGGAACCGGCGTGGCCTGCGGCTTCGTCGCGAGCGCGGCGAGCCCCTGCTCGGTGGTGGGGAAGCGCTCGTTGTCGAGGCGATAGAGCTTGAGCGCCTGCATGAGCGTCGCGACGTCCTGCCTGGCGGCGGTGACGCGCGCTTCGTCGGGACGGCGCATCACCTGGGGTACGACGAGCGCCGCGAGCAGGCCGAGGATCGCGACCACGACGACGACTTCGAGCAAAGTGAAACCGCGCCGCGGGCGGGCATCCGGCATGTCCTCTGTCACCGTGAGCCGGCGATCTCTCGAATAGAATCGATTTCATTCTAATACGCCATCCGTGATAATGCGGGTGAGCACCGCGGCGCCAAGACCGCGGGCGAGCCGCATCGAACCCATGCAAAAATCCGAAGCCCTCCAGCGCGTTGCGGTCAATCTCGCCGTGTACGCGGCGAACCTCGCCGCGCTCGCGCTGCTCGCGCTCGTGCTTGCGTACTGGACGTGGCAATGGTTTGCACCGGCCGCGGAACCCGCAACCCCGGTCGTCTCCGAAGCGCCCCGCATCGAAACCGCCGCCGCGCTGTTCGGCGATGCGCGGCCCGCCGCGGCGGGCGGCTCCGCGTACACGCTCGTCGGCATCGCTGCGGCGAGCGGCGGACGCACTGGACATGCAGTGCTGCGCATCGATAACGCGCGCACCGCGGTGGTTCGCGAAGGCGAAGAGATCGCGCCCGGCGTGAAAGTCGCGGAAGTGCACGGCGACCGCGTCGTCATCGACGAGCACGGCGCGCGACGCACGCTCGAATGGCCGAAGCCCGGCCGCGCGGCGCCGATTGCACAGGCGCGCAATCCGTGAGCGCGTTCCGCGCCGTCGCACTCGCGCTTGCGCTGCTCGCGCCAATGCCCGCCGGCGCCCAGCGCATCGCCACCGAGAGCGTGGTCGCGAAAGATCCGGGACCCGACCTCATCACGCTCAACTTCGCCAACGCCGACATCGAAAGCGTGGTCAAGGCGATGAGCGGCATCACCGGCAAGAACTTCGTCGTCGATCCGCGCGTGCGAGGGACGATCAACATCGTCTCCGCCTCGCCGGTGCCGCGCTCGGCGGTCTACGACGTCTTCCTTTCCGCGCTGCGCGTGCAGGGCATCGCGGCGGTCGAGGACCGTGGCATCGTCCGGATCGTTCCGGAGAGCGACGCGAAGCTCCACCCCGCGCCGACGTTCGGCCCGCAGGACAAGCCGCGCGGCGGCGGCGACCAGATACAGACGCGCGTCTTCACGCTCCAGCACGAGTCCGCCGCGCAGCTCCTGCCGGTGCTGCGCCCGCTGATCGCGCCCAACAACACGATCGCGTCGTACGCCAACACCAACTCGTTGATCGTCACCGATTACGCGTCGAACCTGCGCCGCATCGAGAAGATCATCGAGGCGATCGACCAGCCGAGCGGATCGGACCTCGCGATCATCCCGCTGCGCCGCGCGTCGGCGACCGACGTCGCGAACACCCTCAATCGGGTGCTCGCCGAAGGCGCGCCCGCGCAAGGCGCCGACGCGACGCAGCGCCTCTCGATCGTCGCCGATATGCGATCGAACAGCGTGCTGGTGCGATCGCCCGATCCGGCGCGGCTGTCGCGCGTGCGCACGATGGTCGCGACGCTCGACAGCCCGACCAGCGCCGGCGGCAACATCCACGTCATCTATCTGAAGAACGCCGACGCGGTGAAGCTCGCGGAGACGCTGCGCTCGGTCTATTCGGGCGGAACGGCGCCTCAGCCCCAGCGCACCGTCGCGACCCCGCCTCCGCCTGCCGGCGCACCGCCGCCGCCTCCGCCGCCGATGGCGCAGACGAACACCGCGCCGAACGCCGGCGCCATCATCCACGCCGATCCCGCGACCAATTCGATCATCGTCACCGCGCCCGACGCGATCTACAACGATCTGCGCGCCGCCATCGAGAAGCTCGACGTGCGGCGCGCGCAGGTGTACGTCGAAGCGCTGGTCGCGGAGATCACCGCAGCGAAAGCCGCCGAGTTCGGCATCCAGTGGCAATCGCTGAGCGGCGCGAACGCGCCCGACGGGTCGACGCGCGCTTTCGGGGGGACGAACTTCGGCGGCCCCGGACAGAACATCCTCGACGTGTCGCGCAATCCCGGCGCTGCGGGCAGCGGACTGAACATCGGGGTCGTGCGCGGCCGCGTGACCGTTCCCGGCGTCGGAGAGGTGCTCAATCTCGGCCTGCTGGTGCGCGCGCTCGAGGCCGACAACAACGCCAACATCCTGTCGACGCCGACGCTGCTCACGCTCGACAACGAGGAAGGCCGCATCGTCGTCGGCCAGAACGTGCCGTTCATCACCGGCAGCTATGCGGTGAGCGGCGCGGCGACGACGCCGACCCCTTTCCAGACGATCGAGCGCCGCGACGTCGGTCTCACGCTGCGCATCCGGCCGCAGATCACCGAAGGCGGCACGGTGCGCATGCAGATCATGCAGGAGGTGTCGAGCATCCAGAGCGTAACCAACACCGCCGGCATCATCACCAACAAGCGCGCGGTCGAGTCGACCGTGTTGCTCGACGACGGCGAGATCATCGTCATCGGCGGGCTCATCCAGGACTCGGTGAGCGACGGCGTCGAGAAGGTGCCGGTGCTCGGCGACATCCCGTGGCTCGGCGAGCTCTTCCGATACCGCACGCGCTCGCGCAGCAAGACCAACCTCATGGTGTTCCTGCGGCCGACCGTCGTGCGCGACACCGCGCGCGTACGCCCGATCACCGAAGACCGCTACGACTACATCAGCGGCGAGCAGACCAAGGTCGCGCCGCAGCCGTCGAGCCCGCTGCCGGCGACGCCCTCACCCACGCTCCCTTTGCGCGTGACGCCGGAGCTCGGAAAGTGATTCCGTTCGCCTTCGCGAAAGCGCACGGCGTCGCGGTGACCGCGATGGACGCTCGCGGAGCTCAGGTCGCGGTGCGCGAGGATGCGCGCCCTGGGGGCATCGCCGAGCTGCGGCGCACGCTCGGCGTGCCGATCCGGGCGCAGCGCATCAGCACTGCTGCGTTCGATGCGCTCGTTTCCGCGCTCTACAGCGAGGCGAATGCGTTCTCCGACGACCTCGCGCGCGATGCCGATTTCACGCGGCTCCTTCAGGACATCCCCGAGGTCGAGGACCTGCTCGACGCCGACGACGACGCGCCCGTCATCCGTCTCATCAACGCTCTGTTCATGCAGGCGCTGCGCGACGGCGCTTCCGACATCCACATCGAGCCGTACGAGACGCGCTCGGTCGTGAGGCTGCGCATCGACGGCACGCTGCGCGACCTCTTCGAGCCTGCGCGCGCGCTGCACGCCGCGCTGGTCTCGCGCGTGAAGATCATGGCGCAGCTCGACATCGCGGAAAAACGCCTGCCCCAGGACGGCCGCATCACGGTGCGCCTCGCGGGCAAGCCGGTCGACGTGCGGGTCTCGACGATCCCGACCGGCCACGGCGAGCGCGCGGTGCTGCGGCTGCTCGACAAGCAGGCGGCGCGCCTCGATCTCGCTCATCTCGGCATGGACGAGGCGACGCTGTCGCTGATCGACCAGCTGGTGCGGCAGCCGCACGGCATCGTGCTCATGACCGGCCCGACCGGCTCGGGCAAGACCACGACGCTGTATGCCGCGCTGTCGCGGCTCGACGCCGGTGCGCTCAACATCATGACCGTCGAGGACCCGATCGAGTACGACCTCGACGGCATCAGCCAGACCTCGATCAATTCGCGCATCGACATGAGCTTCGCGCGCGCCTTGCGCGCGATCCTGCGGCAGGACCCGGACGTGGTGATGATCGGCGAGATCCGAGACCTGGAGACCGCGGAGATCGCGGTGCAGGCGAGCCTCACCGGCCACCTCGTGCTCGCGACGCTGCACACCAACGACGCGATCAGCGCGGTCACGCGGCTCGCCGACATGGGCGTCGAGCCTTTCCTGCTCGCCTCCAGCCTGATCGGCGTCGGCGCGCAGCGCCTCGTGCGCAAGCTCTGCCCCGAATGCCGCACCGTCATCCCCGCGAACGCGGAGTCCGTCATTCCCGGGAAGGCGCAGTACGTCATTCCCGCGAAGGCCCAGCCCGTCATTCCCGCGAAGGCGCAGTCCGTCATTCCCGCGAAGGCGGGAATCCATTTTGACGTGATGCAAAGATATTCCCCCGCCGGCTGCCCCGCCTGCCTCCACACCGGCTACCGCGGCCGCACCGGCATCTACGAGCTCGTCGCGGTCGACGACGGCTTGCGCCGGATGATCCACGATCGCGCGCCCGAGCACGCGCTGCGCGCCCACGCGGCCGCGCAAGGCATGCGCGACCTGCGTGAAGACGGCATGCGCTGGGTCGCCGCGGGCGTGACGAGCCTCGAAGAAGTGCTGCGCGTCACGCGCGTTTAACAGCGATGGCCGCCTACCGCTACGAAGCCGTCGACGCGACCGGCCGCGTCGTCAGCGGTTTGCTGCAGGCGGACACCGCGCGGCACGCGCGAACGCAGTTGCGTGCGCAGGGTTTGCTCCCTTCCGCCGTCGACGCAGTCGGCGCGTCGGATGCGCAGCGCAGCGGACGGCGCCGCGTCGCGACCGGCGAGCTCACGCTGCTCACGCGCCAGCTAGCCACATTGCTCGATTCCGGTCTGACCGTGGCGGACGCGCTCGACGCGCTGCTCGACGAGACCGCCGATCCGGCCGCGCGAGAGGTGATCGCAGGCGTGAAAGCCGAAGTCTCGGCCGGCCGCGACCTCGCGGGAGCCCTGAAGACCTTTCCGAGAGCCTTTCCCGATTTCTATGGCGCGCTGGTGCACGCCGGGGAACAGTCCGGCGCGCTGCCCACGGTGCTCCAGCATCTCGCCGATTACATGGAGGCGGCGGCGGCGCTGAAGCACAAGACCGCGCTCGCGCTGCTCTATCCGGCGCTGGTCGCGATCGTCGCGTTCGCGATCGTCTCAGGGCTGCTCGTCTATGTCGTGCCGCAGGTCGCGCAGGTCTTCAACCAGTCGAACCAGGCGCTGCCGGTGCTCACGCGCGTCGTGATCGGCGTCAGCGAGTTCCTGAAGGTGACCTGGCCGTATCTCGCTGCGGCGCTGGCGCTCGGCGCCATCGGCGCGCGCACGGCGCTGCGCCGGCACGAGATCAGGAAACGCTGGCACGGCTTCCTGCTGAAGGCCCCCGCGATCGGCACGCTGGTGCGGGCGGCGAACATCGCGCGCTTCGCGGCCACTCTGGCGATCCTCGTGCGCGGCGGCGTGCCGCTGCTCGCGGCGCTCGGTCCCGCCGGCCGGGTCGTCACCAACGCGATGCTGAGCGACGCGATCGCCGACGCAGCCACACGCATCGCCGAAGGCTCGACGTTCTCGCGCGCGTTGCACGCCGCGAACGTCTTCCCTCCGCTCCTCGTCCACCTCGTCGCCAGCGGCGAAGCGACCGGCGATCTCGCGCGCATGCTCGAGCACGCCGCGCGGCTGGAGACGCAGACGCTGGAACGCCGCCTCGCCGTCTTCGTCACGCTGCTCGAGCCGGCGATGATCCTCACCATGGGTGCGCTCGTGCTCGTCATCGTGCTGGCGATATTGATGCCGATCGTGGAGATGAATCAGCTGGTGCGCTGAGCATCCCATCGCTAAACAATGCTACGCTGCGCACAATCCGTGGCATGCTCATTGCCGCTGTCTCGTCGTTGAGGGCGGTCTGATCCGGAGGAAGACCCGAAAGCAGGAGGCATGAAGCGTGGCGGAGACCTTCGTTTATGCGTTCGAATGGGATCCCACTAAGGCAGCCGAGAACGTCGCCAAACATCAAGTCGCTTTCGAGATCGCCGCAACCGTCCTGCGCGACCCGCTTGCGCTCACTATTTTCGACAGCGAACACAGTGAAGTGGAAGAACGCTGGGCGAGCGTAGGCCGAGCGGAAGACGGTAGACTGCTCGTTGTGATCCACACCTTTGAGGAAACGAGCGCAGTAAGCGCAACAGTACGCGTCGTCTCAGCGCGCGAGGCGACGCAGCGCGAACGCGAGAATTACGAGAGTTCGCCGCGGTAGCGGCTACAGGTGATTCCGATGAAGGATGAATACGATTTCAGTCAGGGAGTGCGCGGCAAGTTCTACCGCGACGGTGTGAAGGTCACGCTCCCGGTTTATCTCGACGACGAGGTCCAGAGCTACCTCGCTCGGCGCGCAGCCGAACGAGGCGTTGAGCTTTCCGAACTCGTCAACGACTTGCTACGCAAAGACATCGAGCTGATCGAGTCCGCGAAGTAGCACCGCGTATGCCGGCGGGTGCCACCGGATCGCGCCGGCGTTCCTGCCGCAGCCGCCTCGCGATGACTGAAGCGGTCATTGCGAGGAGCGCAGCGACGAAGCAATCCCGGAGCGTCCGGTAATCCTCAATGCCCCCCGAACTCCCGCCGCATCGCCGACAGCACGCGATTGGCGTAATCGTCGTTGTCGCGCGAGGCGAAGCGCTCGAACAGCGCGGTCGACAGCACCGGCGCGGGTACGCCGAGGTCGATGGCCGCGGACACGGTCCAGCGGCCTTCCCCTGAATCCGAGACACCTCCGGAGAACGCCCCGAGATCGGGGTCGCGCGCCAGCGCGCGCGCCGTGAGGTCGAGCAGCCACGAGCTCACCACGCTGCCGCGCCGCCAGAGCTCGGCGATCGCCGCGATGTCGAAGTCGTAGCGATAGCGCTCGGGCTCGCGCAGCGGCGTGGTCTCCGCGTCGTGGCGCTGGGTCGCCGCGCCCGCGTTGGCGCTCCTGAGCAGGTTCAGTCCTTCGGCGTACGCGGCCATCAACCCGTATTCGATGCCGTTGTGGACCATCTTCACGAAATGCCCCGCGCCGTGCGGTCCGCAGTGCAGATACCCCTTCTCGGCGACCGCAGGCTCCCCGCTCCCGCCCGCCGTGCGCGGCGCGGCATCCACGCCAGGCGCGAGCACAGCGAACAGCGGTTCCAACCGCTCGAAAATGTCCGCGTCGCCTCCGACCATCAGGCAATAGCCGCGCTCGCCGCCGGCGATGCCCCCGCTCGTGCCCGCATCCATGTAGCGGATGCCGCGCTCGGCGAGCTCCCGCGCGCGGCGGATGTCGTCCGCGAAATGCGAATTGCCGCCGTCGACGATGACGTCGTCCGGCTCGAGCAGCGCCGACAGCGCGGCGATCTCGCGGTCGACGAGGCCGGCGGGCAGCATGAGCCAGACCGTCCGCGGTTTCGCGAGGCGCTGCACGAGATCCTCCATGGAACGCGCGGCCGCGGCGCCGTCCGCCGCCAGCGCCTGCGCCGCCGCCGCATTGGCGTCGTAGACGACGCACTCGTGCCCCGCGCGCAGCAGCCTTCTGACCATGTTCGAGCCCATGCGCCCTGCGCCGATCATCGCGAGTTGCATAAACGCGTTCCCGTTTGTAGTAACTTACCTGACCCGACTATACGCGGACCTGCGATGATCATCGTCGTCATGGGCGTCACCGGCGCCGGCAAGACCACCGTCGGCGCCGAGCTCGCCGAGCGGCTCGGCTGGCGCTTCATCGAAGCCGACGATTTTCACACCGAATCGGCGTGGCAGAAGATGGAGCGCGGCGAAGCGCTGACGGACGCCGACCGGACGCCGTGGCTCGCGCGCCTGAACCAGGAGCTTGCCCGCGTCGTAACGAACGGGGAATCGGCGATCCTCGCGTGCTCCGCGCTCAAGGCCGCGTATCGCGACGCGCTGACGCCGCCCGGCCTCGCCCGCGGCGAGATGCGCTTCGTGTACCTGCGGGCGGACCGCGACGTCACCGCCCGGCGCCTTGCCGGCCGGCGCGCGCACCGCGCGTCGCCGCACCTTCTCGACAGCCAGATCGCCACGCTCGAAGAGCCGGGCGACGCGCTGACGCTGCCGAACACCCTGCCGCCCGAAGAGATCGTGAGGCGCATCGTCGAGGCGTGGGCGCTCGCCTGAGATGCCGACGCGGGAAAAGGAGCGCCTGCTCGCGATCAAGAACGCCCGCGTGCCGTGGCAGCGCTGGGGACCCTATCTCTCCGAGCGCTCGTGGGGCACGGTGCGCGAGGACTACAGCGCCGACGGCGACGCATGGAGCTTCCTCACGCACGACATGGCGCGCGCCAAAGCCTATCGCTGGGGCGAGGACGGTCTCGCCGGCATCTGCGACCGCTACCAGCTGCTGTGTTTCGCGCTCGCGCTGTGGAACCGCAGGGACCAGATCCTGAAAGAACGCGCGTTCGGGCTCGTGCCGACCGAAGGCAATCACGGCGAGGACGTGAAGGAGTACTACTTCTATCTCGACTCGACGCCGACGCACTCGTACATGAAATACCTGTACAAGTATCCGCAGGCGGAGTTTCCATACCGCGCGCTCGTCGAGGAGAACCGCCGCCGCGGCGGGAGCGGCCGCGAGTACGAGCTGCTCGACACCGGCGTCTTCGACGAGGACCGCTATTTCGACGTCTTCGTCGAGTACGCCAAGGCCGGCCCCGAGGACCTGTGCATCCGCATCGAAGCGTTCAACCGCGGCCCCGAAGCCGCCGCGGTCGAGATCATCCCTCACCTCTGGTTCCGCAACATCTGGGCGTGGGGCGATACGCGCAAGCGCGAGCCGATCATCACCGCGGGGCCGAGCGTGGCGGACCGCTTCGAGTGGCTGATCGCGGACGACAGCGACGCCGACCACCTCGATAACCTGCCTTTCCACTACTCGATCGGGCGGCGCTACCTCTATGGCGAGCGCGACGCCGAGCTGCTCTTCACCGACAACGAGACCAACGCTCGCAGGCTGTACGGCCGCGACGACGGCCACACCTATACCAAGGATGCTTTCCACCGTTACGTCGTGGACGGCGATGCCGGCGCGGTGAACCGCCAGTTTCGCGGCACCAAAGCCGCGATGCGCTTCGTCCGCGCCGTTCCCGCCGGCGGCTCGACCGTGGTGAGGCTGCGCCTCACCGATGCCGCGCTCGAGGATCCGCTGGCGGCGGTCGACGCGACCGTGCGCGAGCGCGTCAGGGATGCCGACGAGTTCTACGACAGCATCCATCCCAAAGGCGCGACCGAGGACGAGAAGCGCGTGCAGCGCCAGGCGTTCGCGGGGCTGATGTGGGGCAAGCAGAACTATCTCTTCGACGTCGCGAAGTGGCTCAAGGGCGATCACGCGCACGCGCCGCCCCCGCGCGAGCGCGAATGGATCCGCAACACGCACTGGAAGCACCTCAATTCCATGCGTGTGCTGTCCATGCCGGACAAGTGGGAGTACCCGTGGTTCGCGGCGTGGGACCTCGCTTTCCACACGATCCCGATCTGCCTCATCGATCCGGAGTTCGCGAAAGAGCAGCTGTGGCTGATGCTGTTCGAGCAGTTCCAGCATCCCAACGGGCAGATCCCGGCGTACGAGTGGGAGTTCTCCGACCTCAACCCGCCGGTGCATCCGTGGGCGGTCTGGCGCGTGTACAACATGGACCGCATTCGCGCGAAGCAAGGCGACCGCGTATTCCTCGAGAAATGCTTCCACAAGCTGCTCATCAACTTCGCGTGGTGGATCAACAAGGTCGACGCAGACGGGAACAACGTTTTCGAAGGCGGTTTCCTCGGGCTCGACAACATCACCCTCTTCGACCGCTCGGAGAAGCTGCCCGGCGGCTGCACGCTCGAGCAGTCGGACGCGACCGGCTGGATGGGGATGTACTGCCTGAACATGATGCGCATCGCGCTCGAGCTCGCGAAGGAGAATCACGCCTACGAGGGGCTCGCGACCAAGTTCTTCCAGCACTACATCTACATCGGCGCGGCGATGAAGAAGATCGGCGGCGAGGACTACAACCTGTGGGACGAGCGCGACGGTTTTTTCTACGACGTGCTGCGGTTCCCCGGCGGTCGCTGCGAGAAGCTGCGGGTGCGCTCGATGGTGGGCCTGGTGCCGCTGTACGCGGTGGAACGTCTCGAGGACGCGTGGACCGAGTTTTTCGACGAGTTCCGCGGGAATGTGCAATGGTTCGTCGAGAAGCGTCACGAGCTCGCGCAGCACGTGGTGAACCGGCTGCACACTCCCGAAGGCGGCATCCTCGCGCTCACGATCGTCGACCGGCGCCAGATCGAGGGACTGCTGCACTACATCGCAGAGCCGTCGGAGTTCTTCTCCGACTATGGGCTGCGCAGCCTGTCGAAATGCCACGCGGCCCGGCCTTTCGTGCTCGACGGCGCGCAGGTGCTGTACGAGCCCGGCGAGGCCGATTCCAAGATCAAGGGCGGCAACTCGAACTGGCGCGGTCCGGTGTGGTTCCCGACCGCGTTCCTGATGATCGAAGCGATGCGCAAGCTCGCCAAGGCCTACGGCAATTCGCTCGGGACGCTCGACCGCAGCGGCCGGCGCTGGACCGTCGGCGAGCTCGCGCAGACGCACGCCCAGCGCCTCGTCTCGATCTTCCTCCGCGGCCCGGACGGCCGGCGCCCGGTGTACGGCAACAGCGAGAAATTCCAGAACGACCCGTATTGGCGCGATTACATCTGCTTCCACGAGTATTTCCACGCCGAGACCGGCGAAGGCCTCGGCGCGTCGCACCAGACCGGCTGGACCGGCCTCGTCGCATCGCTCATCGACGAGTGGTGCCAGCGGTAGCGCAGGCGCCCTCGCCTGCACGTTGGGCTCGAGTACCGGATGCAGGCGAGGCGCCTGCGCTACAGGAGAACGAGATGACATTACCGCTGCAGGGACAGAAAGCGCTCGTGACCGGCGCGAGCTCGGGCATAGGCGCGGGTGTCGCCGTCGCGCTCGCGCGCGCGGGCGCCGACGTGATCGTCAACTACGCGGGCAGCGTCGAGGGCGCGCGGAAAACGGTCGAGAGCATCGAGCTGCTCGGGCGTCAGGCGATCGCGATCCGGGCGGACGTCTCCCAGGAGGGCGAAGTCGAAGCGATGTTCGACGAGATGCTGAGGGCTTTCGGCACGATCGACATCCTGGTCAGCAACGCAGGCCTGCAGCAGGACGCGCCGTTCGCCGACATGACTCTCGCCCAGTGGGACAAGGTGATCGGGGTCAACCTCACGGGCATGTTCCTGTGCGCGCGCCGGGCGGTGCAGGAGTTTCTGCGGCAGGGCGTGCGCCCGGAGATCTCCAAGGCGTGCGGGAAGATCATCTGCATGTCCTCGGTGCACGAGGTGATCCCGTGGGCCGGGCACGTGAACTACGCGGCGTCCAAAGGCGGCGTGAAGCTCCTGATGCAGTCCATGGCGCAGGAGCTTGCGCCGCAGAAGATCCGCGTCAACTCGATCGGACCGGGCGCGATCCAGACCCCGATCAACCGCGCGGCGTGGGAGACGCAGGAAGCGCTCGATGCGCTCCTCACGCTCATCCCCTACGGGCGCATCGGCGTCCCTGAAGACATCGGCAAGGCCGCGGTGTGGCTCGCCTCGGACGAGGCGGACTATGTCACCGGACAGACCTTTTTCGTCGACGGCGGCATGACGCTCTATCCCGGATTCGCGCGCGGCGGCTGACGCTTCGGCGCCGGCGTCCGTTTATACTCGGGCAATGCCCATCCGCGCGGCTGCATGCGCGGAGCCAGAACGAATAACAAACCCCGACGGCGCCGATGCAGCACCAGTCGATACTCAACTTCGGAAACGGCCGGTACGTCAAGCTCGCCCTGCTCGTCTGCGTCGGCGCGATAGCCGCTTACGCGTGGCACGAGCCGCCCACGGTGTATCTGAAGCCGTACGGCGGCACCGCGTTCGGCTACACCATGGGCACGATCTCGGGTGTCCTCGTGCTGTGGCTGATGCTGCTCGGCGTGAGGAAGCGCCGCTATCGCGGTGCGCTCGGCAGCCTCCAGGGCTGGACCTCCGCGCACGTCTGCCTCGGGACCTCGCTCCTCGTCGTCGCTACGCTGCACTGCGCCTTCGAGTTCGGCTGGAACATCCACACCCTCGCCTACGCGCTCATGGTCGCGGTGATCGTGAGCGGGTTCTTCGGCATCTACTCGTACGTGCGCTACCCCGAGCTCATGACGCGGAATCTCCGCAACGAGACCCTCGAGACCATGCTGCTCAAGGTCGCCGACCTCGATCAGAAATGCCGCCGCATCGCGCTCGATCTTCCGGACGAGGTCAACGCGATCGTCGCCACCGCCGCGCGCGCCGAGGCGCGCGAGATGAACGTCCTGCCCGACTTCGTGCTGCGGCCGGTGCTCTCGCCCGCGGAGTGCCCGACCGCCGCGGCCTGCGACGCGCTGAAGAAGGTCGGCCGCAACCTCACGGGCGAGCAGGCGAAGCTCAACGCGCAGCTCCTGGTCGAGATGACGCGCAAGAAAGCGCTGACCGACCGCATCCGGCGCGACCTCGGTTATCGCGCGGTCCTGCACCTGTGGCTGTACTTCCACGTGCCGCTTTCTTTCGCGCTGCTCGCCGCGCTGATCGCGCACGTCGTGTCGGTCTTCTACTTCTGGTAGCGCGCGCCTTAATGACGGTCCTGGTCACGCACGTACGCCGCAATGCCCGCGGGCAATCGCAGCGCGACCAGCGCCGCCTGACCGGGACGCTGCTCGGCATCGGCCGCGGCACCCGCAACGAGATCCACCTTCCCGACGCGCGCGTCGCGCTCAACCACGCGCGTCTCTCGATCCACCCGACCGGCGCGCGTGTCGAAGCGGTCGACGGCACGATCGAGCTCAACGGCCGCCGGGTGCAGACGGCCGATCTCGCGATCGGCGACGCGATCCACATCGGGGCGTACGAGATCACGGTCGATGAGCCGCCCGCGGACCTGCCGCTCGCGCTCACCGTCGCGTTCGACCCGAAGTTCGCGAGCGGCGGCAACATGCTCCGGCGTGTGCTCATGCTCGCGCCCCGCGTGTCCAAAAGGCGGCTCTCCTACCTCGCGTTCTTCGGCGTGCTGTTGCTCGCGCTCGTCGTGCCGCTCGCGGCCGATCTCCTCGGCCCGCGCGGCCCGGCCGAGCCGGGCTCTGCGAAAGCGATCTTCCGCGAGCTCGTGCCGGTCGTCGCCGGCAATTTCATGCAGGCGTGGAACCCGGGCACGCTGTCTCGCGGGCACCAGGTGTTCGGCGCGAACTGCCGCGCGTGCCACGAATTTCCTTTCGTGCAGGTGCGCGACTCGGGGTGCGTGTCGTGCCACAAGACCATCCGCGAGCACGTGCCGAAATTCGAGCTCACCGGTTCGCGCGGCATCGAGTTCGCGCGCACGCGCTGCGCCGAGTGCCATCGCGACCACAAGGGCAAGGACATGGCGCCGCGCGCGCAGGAGCTCTGCGCCGACTGTCACGCCGACATCAAGTCCACCGCGCCGCATGCGCAGTCGCAGAACGTCACCGACTTCGCCGAAGATCACCCGCAGTTCCGGCTGACGCTCGTCGACGCGGACCGGCCCGAGACGACCCGGCGCGTGCGACAGGCCGCGCAGCGGCCCGCCGAGATGGTCGAGCGCTCGAATCTGAAGTTCAACCACGCTCTGCACATGAATCCCGCGGGAATCCGCGATCCGCAGGAAAAGCGCACGGTATTGAGCTGCGGCGACTGCCACGAGCGCGACGAAGGCGGACGTCTCATCGCCCCCATCGACATGGAGCGCCACTGCCGCCAATGCCATTCGCTCGCGTTCGAGCCGAAAGTGACCAGGCGCCAGGTCCCGCACGGGCCGGTCGAAGACGTGGTGACGACGCTGCGCGAGTTCTACGCGAGGCTCGTGCTCGGCGAAGTGCCGCCGGGTGTCACGCCGCCGCCCGATCTCATCCGCATGCGCCCCGGCGCGGTGCTCGATTACCAGGAACGCCAGCAGGCGCTGCGCATCGCCGACGAGCGCGCCCAGCGCGTGCTGCGCGAGCTCTTCAAGGAGCGCGCGGTGTGCTCGACGTGCCACTACACCCAGCCCGACGCGAACGGCGGCTACGCCATAGCAAAGGTACGCGTCGCGCGCGTGTGGATGCCGCAGGCATTGTTCTCACATGCGAAGCACGCGACGCAGTCGTGCACGACGTGTCATGATGTGACCCGATCGAAGAATGCCGCCGACATCGCGATGCCGAACGTCGCGAAGTGCCGCGAGTGCCACGTCGGCGCGCGGCCGGTGATGGGGAAGGTCACGTCCGATTGCGCGTCGTGCCACAAGTTTCATGCGGGGCGCGACTTCTGGCATTGGGAGCTGCAGACTCAGATGCAGGCAAGGGGAAGGAAATGAGGGGACGCTTCGTCGCGTTGTTGGCGGCCGCGCTGATCGCGGGATGCGGCGGAGGTTCGGGTGGCGACGGCGGACGTACGGTCGGCGGCTCGGCGGGATGCTCCGGCGCGTGCTTCGTCGCGACGCCGAGCAATCTCACCGTCGCCGACGTGCAGCGCGTGATCGGCCAGGCGGTGTTCGAGGCGACGGCGCGCGGCGCGAACGCGACCGTCGCGGTCGTCGACCGCGTCGGCAACGTGCTCGCGGTGTTCAGGATGCCCGCCGCGGCGCCGACGTTCACGATCAGCAGCGGACGCGGCGTGTCGGGCGGTCTCGAGAACGTCAACATCGTGCCTTCGGAGTTCGCGGCGATCGCCAAAGCGCTGACCGGCGCGTATCTCTCGAGCGAAGGCCACGCCTTCACCACGCGCACCGCGAGCCAGATCGTGCAGGAGAACTTCAATCCCGGCGAGATCAACTCGCCGGGCGGCCCGCTCTTCGGCGTGCAGTTCTCGTCGCTCTCGTGCTCCGACGTCGTTCGCAACCAGGCGATCGTCGCAGCGGGCCCTAAGGGCTCGCCGCTCGGGCTCGCAGCCGACCCGGGCGGCCTTCCCCTCTACAAGAACGGCACGGTCGTCGGCGGCGTCGGCGTCATCTCCGATGCGGTGTACGGCCTCGATCTGAACGTCACCGACATCGACCAGAGCGCGGACGAGCTGATCGCCGTGGCGGGCACGCGCGGCTTCGATGCGCCCTCCGACCGCCGCGCCGACCGCATCACGGTCGACGGCCGCAGCCTGCGCTACGTCGATTCCGAAGCGCTGCAATCGAATCCCGCAGGCGCGCCCGCGTTCCCGCCGCCCGGCGCGCTGATCGCGGTTCCCGGATTCAACGCGGCGGTCGTCGCGGCGGGCGCGACCTACGGCACGACCGCATCGGGCATACGCGCCAACGCCGACCCGGCCTTCGCCGGCACGAACTCGTACGTGCTCGACGACGGCACCGGCGTCAACCGCTACCCGCCGATCGCCGGCACCGACGGCCAGATGACCCAGCCCGAAGTCTCGCGCATCCTCGTCGAAGGCTTGCGCGTCGCGAATCGCGCGCGGGGGCAGATCCGCCGGCCGCTCGGGGCGACGGCCCAGGTCTCGATCGCCGTCGTCGACACCAACGGCGCGATCGTCGGGCTCGTGAGGACGCCGGACGCGGCGATCTTCGGCATCGACGTCTCGGTGCAGAAAGCCCGCAGCGCGCTGCTCTTTTCGGTGCCGACCGCGGGCGCCGAGCTGACCGCGCAGCCGCCGGCGCTCTATCCCACGCCGCCCGCCGCCTCACCGATCGGGCAGTACGTGGTGAACATGCAGGCGCTGATTCCCGGCGCGCTCACCGACGGCACCGCCTACAGCGCGCGCGCGATCGGCAACCTCGCGCGGCCGTTCTTCCCGGACGGCATCAACGCCAACGGGCCGGGGCCGCTCTCCAAGCCGTTCGGGAGCTGGAGCCCGTTCACCGACGGCCTGCAGCTCGATCTCGTCATCAATCGCGTGGTCACGAACCTCGTCACCAACGCGCAGACGGCGCCGTGCACCGGCCTGACGCGCGCGCCCAACGGCATCCAGATCTTCCCCGGCAGCGTACCGATCTACCGCGGCGCGACGCTCGTCGGCGCGATCGGCGTGTCGGGCGACGGCATCGACCAGGACGACATGGTCGCATTTCTCGGTCTCGCCAATGCGGGCGCCGCGCTGGCCACCGGGATCGGCAACGCGCCGCAGGCGCGCCGCGCCGACCAGATCAACCTGCCCGGCGGACGCCTGCGCTATGTGAACTGCCCCATCGCGCCTTTCGTCGACAGCACCGCGACCAACGTCTGCGATGGCCTCTGACCGCCGCGCGCTCGCACTGGTCGCGATGGCGGCGTGCGCGCTGCCGTTCGCCTCGTACGGCTATGTGCCGGTCCATTACGCCGCCCTCAGCGATGCGAAACCCGCAGCCGCGGTGCCCGATCGGTTCCTGCTTCAGGTGCTCGTGCCCGAAGCGGCGCTGCACGAGAAACCGGACAGCGATGCGCCCGTGGTCGGACGCGTCGAACAGGGCGCGCAGCTCGAATCGGATCTGAAGACCGGAGAGTGGTATCGGGTGCGGCGCGAAGGCGCGGCGCCGGCGTGGGTGATGGACGCACCGACCACGACCGGTCCTTCGCTGAGCGTGATCCCCTTCCCCGCCGACCGACGCATCGATCTGGGCCGCGCGCCCGATCTCGAACGCCGCCGGCCGCAGGGCACGCGCCTCGAGCCGCGCCTGCCGGTCATCGATCCGGCGAAAGTCGAAGCGCCTTCGCCCTTCGACCTGCGCCAGGAAGTGCCGGTGATCGACCGCTGGCGGATCGTGAAACAGCTCGGCCTGCTGCCGTACGACCTGCGCGATCCGTACAACCCGAACGTGCTCAAAGGCGACCTGCCGGTCCTCCAGAAGCAGCTCGGGCCCGACTGGTTCTTCAACCTCTCGGCGGTGTCGGACAGCGTGATCGAGCTGCGGCGATTGCCGACCGCGGTCGGCAACCAGTCGATGGTGAATGCCGGCTCGAACGCGACGCTCGGCCGCGGGCGCCAGTCGCTGCTCGCCGAGACCGCGATCATCGGGCTCTCGCTCATCAAGGGGAACACCGTCTTCCGCCCGCCGGACTACGAGCTGCGCTTCGTGCCGGTCATCAACCTCAACCGCACCGTCACCCAGGAAGTGCGGGCGGTCAACGTCGATCCGCTGCAGGGGCGCACGCGCAACGACGGCTTCTTCGGCGTACAGGAGTTCTTCCTCGACAAGCACCTGCGCGACGTCTCGACGCGCTACGACTTCGACAGCGTGCGCGTCGGCATCCAGCCGTTCACAAGCGACTTCCGCGGCTTTCTCTTTCTCGACCAGCCGCTCGGCGTGCGCCTCTTCGGCACGCGCGACAACAACCAGTGGCAGTACAACGTCGGCGCTTTCCGCAGGCTCGAGAAAGACACCAACAGCGGTCTCAACGACGTGACGCAGCGCCTGCGCGCCGACGACGTCTACGTCGCGAACCTCTATCGCCAGGACTGGCCGGTGCCCGGTTTCACCGCGCAGGGCATCGTGCTCCACAACCGCAACCGCGAAGGCGATCGCGGCCAGTACTACAACGCCAACGGCTTCCTGCAACGCCCGGCGATCCTCGGCACCGGGCGGCCGCACAACTACAACGTCACCTATTTCGGCCTGAACGGCGACGGCCATTTCGGCCGCTGGAATCTGACCGCATCGGGTTATTACGCTTACGGTCGCGACGACCGCGGCATGTTCTCCGGCGTGCGCGAGCGCATCGGCGCGTACTTCGGCGCGATGGAGCTGTCGCGCGACTTCGACTGGGTGCGCATCCGCGCCAGCGCCCTTTTTGCCTCGGGCGACAAGGACCCGTTCGACTCCAAAGCGACCGGTTTCGACGCGGTGCTCGAGAACCCGCTGATCGCGGGCGCCGACACGAGCTACTGGATACGCCAGGGCATACCGCTCATCGGCGGCGGCGGCACCAACCTGTCGATCCGCAACGGCGTGCTCGCCTCGCTCCGCACCTCGCGCGAGCACGGCCAGTCGAACTTCACCAATCCGGGGATACACCTCTTCGGCATCGGCGCGGATTTCGACGTGCGCCCGCAGTTGCGCGTCATCACCAACGTGAACTACCTCGAGTTCGACAATCTCTCATCGCTCGCGAACCTGCGTAACCAGCGCTTCACCAGCACGCGCATCGGCACCGACGTCTCGGCCGGCATCCAGTATCGGCCGCTCTTCAACCAGAACATCGTGATCAACGCGTCGGGCGCCGTGCTGTTCCCGGCGCAGGGGCTCAAGGAGCTGTACGGCAACTCGGTCGACAGCAAGCAGTACTCGGTGCTGATCAACATCCTGTTCGCGTACTGATGCGCTTCCTCCCCATCGCGTTCGCGTGCTGGATCGCTGCGACCGCGGCGGTCGCGACGGTCGTGGCTCCGGAGGAGCGCGCCGCCGCCGCGCCGCCGGCACCCGCGACGCAAACCGCCGGGGAAGCCGCCGAGAAATCGCGCGGCTGCGTGTCGTGCCACGAGACGACCGACCGCGCGACCATGCACGCGGCGGAAAGCGTGGTGCTCGGCTGTGCCGACTGCCACGGCGGCAACCCGCGCGTGACGAAGCCGGTCGTCGACCGCAGCCCGTCCCCCGAATACGCCGAAGCGATGTCGCGCGCCCATGTGGCGCCGCGCTTTCCCGAAGCCTGGAAAACCCCGGCGTCGGCGAATCCCGAGCGCAGCTACACCCTGCTCAACCGCGAGCGTCCCGAGTTCGTGCGCTTCATCAATCCCGCCGACTACCGCGTCGCGCGCGAAGCGTGCGGCGCGTGCCACCTCGAAACGATCCAGGCGGCCGAGCGCAGCCTCATGGCGACCGGCGCGATGCTCTTCAACGGCGCGTCGTACAACAACGGCATCCTGTCCGACAAGCGCGGCATCCTCGGCGAAGCGTACACGCGCATCGGCGAGCCGGCGCTGATCAAGAACCCGGTGGCGCCCGACGCATGGATGTCGAGCAAAGGCATCCTTCCCGAACTGATGCCGCTGCCGGCGTGGGAGACCGTGCCGCCGGCGGACATCTTTCGCGTGTTCGAGCGCGGCGGGCGCGTGATCGGCAGCCTCTTCCCCGAGGTCGGCCTGCCCAATCTCGCCGGGCGATTGCAGGTGCTCGACGAGCCGGGTCGGCCCGACATCAAGGCTTCGAACCGCGGCCCCGGCACCGGCGCGCGCATCGCGGTGCCGCTCATCAACCTCACCAAGACGCGCCTCAACGATCCGCTGATGTGGTTCCTCGGCACCAACGAGCAGCCGGGCGATTACCGCTCTTCGGGCTGCTCGAGCTGCCACGTGGTGTACGCGAACGACCGCGACTCGCGGCACGCGGGGCCTTATGCGAAGCACGGGCACGAAGGCAAGTCGATCACCGCCGATCCGACGATCGACAAGACGCGTCCGGGGCACCCGCTCAAGCACGAGTTCACGCGCTCGATCCCGTCCTCGCAGTGCATGACGTGCCACATGCACCAGCCCAACGTCTTCGTGAACAGCTATTACGGCTACACGATGTGGGATTACGAGGCCGACGCGCCGTTCATGTGGCCCGAGAAGCAGCGCCATCCGTCGCACGACGAGCGCCGCCGCATCCTCGACCGCAATCCCGAAGGCGCGTCCACGATCGGCAAGTGGGGCGATCCCGATTTCCTCAAGGACGTCTCGGCGCTCAATCCCAAGCTCAAGGACACCCAGTTCGCCGACTACCACGGGCACGGCTGGAACTTCCGCGCGGTATACAAGCGCGACCGCAAAGGCACGCTGCTCGACAAGGACGGCAAAGCGGTCGCCGACGACGACCCGATGAAGTTCAGGAAAGCGGTGCACCTCTCGTCGGTGCACCTCGACGTCGGCATGCACTGCACCGACTGCCATTTCAGCCAGGATTCGCACGGCAACGGCCATCTCTACGGCGAGGTCGCGGCGGCGATCGAGATCGACTGCGTCGACTGCCACGGCACGTCGGAACGCTATCCCACGCTCTTCACCTCCGGGCCGGCCGCGAACGGGCGCGGGCTCGACCTCGGACTGCTGCGCACGCCCGACGGGCGCAAGCGCTTCGAGTGGCGCGAAGGACGGCTCTACCAGCGCTCGATGCTCGATCCGAAGCTGGAATGGAAGCTCTCGCTGGTACGCGACAGCGTCAACCCCAAGCATCCCGGCTACAACGAGAAAGCGGCCCGCGCGAAGCTGATGGCGAAGGGGAGCTACGACGGCTACAAGCAGTCATGGGGACCCGGCGTGCCCGCCGACCAGCGCGCGCACGGCAACGAGAACATGGCGTGCTACACCTGCCATCTGTCGTGGACCACGAGCTGCAGCGGCTGCCATCTCCCGATCGAAGCGAACTGGAAGACCGAGCGCCTGCACTTCGAAGGCGGATTCACGCGCAACTACGCCACCTACAACCCGCAGGTCGTGCGCGACGACGTCTTCCAGCTCGGGCGGCACGGCAGCGTGAAGAACGGCAAGATCGCGCCGATTCGCTCGTCGTCCGCGCTCGTGCTCTCGTCGACCAACAACAACCGAGAGCGCATCTACATCCAGCAGCCGCCGGTGTCGGCGAGCGGATTCTCGAGCCAGGCTTTCGCGCCGCACTACCCCCACACCGAGCGCAAGACCGAGACCAAGACGTGCAGCGACTGCCACCTCTCGGCCGCGAACGACAACAACGCCATCATGGCGCAGCTCCTGCTGCACGGGACGAACTTCGTCAACTTCGTCGGCTTCAACGCGTGGGTCGGCGCCGAGCGTCATGTCGAGGCGGTGCAGGTCACCGAATGGGACGAGCCGCAGGCGGTGATCGGCAGCTATCTGCACCGCTACGCTTATCCCGACTGGTACGCGGCTCACCAGAAGCGCAATCGGGAGCTTCAGGAATCGCACGACCACGGCACGAGCGGCCGCGCCAACTGCATCCAGCTTCGCGGCGAATATCTCTACGTCGCGGAAGGCGCGGGCGGCCTGCGGGTCTACGACGTCGCATCGATCGCGAACAAGGGCATCTCCCAGCGCATCATCACCGCGCCGTTCTCGTCCGCCGGCCACGACACGCGCATCGCCTCGACGAACGCGACGTGCGTCGCGCTGCCGACCAACCAGCCCATCGCCCCGTTCAGGAACCAGGGCACGCTGATGCGCGTGACCAACCAGGAGCAGGCTTTCCATCCGATCTACAACTACGCCTTCATCACCGACGCCGAGGAAGGGTTGATCCTCGTCGACGTGAATACGATGCAGGACGGCGAGCCGCGCAACAACTTCCTCAGGCGCGCGCTGACCTGGAACGGCGGCGGCGCGCTGAAGGGCGCCCGCCACATCACGATGGGCGGCTACTACGCCTATATCGCCGCCGATGCGGGCATCGTCGTCGTCAACCTCGACAAGCCGACGCAGCCCAAAGTGGTCGCGACGATACCGCTGAAGGACGCGCGCTCGGCGATGCTCCAGTTCCGCTACCTCTTCGTGACCGATGCGGGCGGCCTGGCGGTCGTCGACGTGACCAATCCCGAGCGACCGAAGCTCGTGCCCCGCGCGCGCGTGCCGCTCGCCGATGCGCGCAGAGTGTTCGTCGCACGCACCTATGCTTACGTCGCTGCCGGGCGCGAGGGGCTCGCGATCGTCGACGTCGAGAACCCCGAGCGCCCTCGCCTCCTCACCAGGTACACCGCCGACGGCGCGCTCAACGACGCGAGCGACGTCACGATCGGCTCGACCAACGCGTCGCTCTTCGCTTACGTCGCCGACGGCCGCAACGGGCTCAAGGTGATCCAGCTCACCGCGCCGGACACGCAGCCCAGGTTCTACGGCTTCAGCCCGGAACCCAGGCCTCGCCTCGTCGCGTGGAAAAGGACGAGCAGTCCGGCGCTCTCGCTCTCGCGGGGTCTCGAGCGCGACCGCGGCGTCGACGAGACCGGCGGCCAGGTCGCGGTGTTCGGGCGCATCGGCTCGCGGCCTTTCAACCTGGAGGAGCAGCGTAAACTCTTCCTCAAACCCGACGGCACGCCGTGGACCGTGCACGACGATCCGAGATGATTCGCATCCTGCTCGCGCTGGCGGCTCTCGCCTGCACGCTCGCCGCGCGCGGCGCGACGCTGCCGCAGAGCTCGTCCGACCGGACGCTGGGCGTTGCGAGCTGCTCGTCGAGCCTGTGCCACGGCGCGGTCGAATCGTGGAAGCGCTCGAACGTGCTCCAGAACGAATACGTGACGTGGTCGCGGCGCGACAAGCACGCGCGCGCCTACAGCGTGCTGCTCAACGAGCGCTCGAAAGACATCATGAAGCGGCTCGGCGCCAGCGAGCCGGCGCACACCTCGGCGCTGTGCCTGGACTGTCACGCGCACAACGTCCCCCAGGACAGGCGCGGCGAGCGCTTCGTCCTCGCCGACGGCGTGACGTGCGAAGCGTGCCACGGCCCCGCCGGACGCTACGTGAAGACGCACGTCCAGCGCGGCGCGAGCCGCGCGGCCAACGTCGCGAACGGCCTCTATCCCACGCAGGATTCGGTCGATCGAGCGAAGCTCTGCCTCTCGTGCCACTTCGGCAACTCGCAGAAGTTCGTCACGCACAAGATGATGGCCGCGGGCCACCCGCGCATGAGCTTCGAGCTCGACACCTTCACCCAGATCCAGCCCCCGCACTTCCGCGTCGACACCGGCGACGCGTGGGACGGCGTGCGCATCTGGGCGATCGGACAGGCGCTCGGCAGCCAGCAGATCCTGGACATCCTCAACGATCCCCGGCGCGGCCGCGACGGCCTCTTTCCCGAGCTGGTCCTGTTCGACTGCCACGCGTGCCATCACCCGATGGCCGACAAGCGCAACGCCGGTGCGCGGCTCGGCGTCGGTCCCGGCGTGATCCGGCTCAACGACTCGGGGTTGCTGATGGTGCGGCAGATCGCGAGGCGGGTGGACCCTCAGTCGCAGGTACCCCAGCATATCCAGCGCTTCCACCGCGCGGTGGCGGGCGGCAGTGATGCCCTGGCGCAGGCGCGCTCGCTCCAGCACGCGATCGGCGAGCTGGTGCCGAAGATCGGCGCCTATCGCTTCTCCGAGCGCGACCTGAACGCGGTGCTGGTCGGGCTGATCGACGACGGCCTCAACGGCGAGTACAGCGACTACCAGGGGGCCGAGCAGGCGGTGATGGCGCTCCAGAGCGTTGCGGACTTCATGCGCAAGCGCAGCCTGATCGACATCAGGAAGGTCGGGCCGAAGCTCAACCGGCTCCTGGGACTGGTCCAGTACGACGAGAAATACAAGCCGGCCGAGTTCCAGAGCGCGCTGCGCGAGCTCAAGGCGACGCTCGCGCCTCTCGACGGCTGATTCGCGCGACAATCGCAAGCATGAGCGACGTCTGCAAAATCGCGATCATCGGTTCGGGCCCCAGCGGCCTCTCCTGCGCGGCGCACGCCGCCGAGCTCGGCGTGAGCCACGTGCTGCTCGAAGCCGAAGGCCACCCGTCCGACACGATCTACCGCTACCAGAAAGGCAAGCACGTGATGGCGGAGCCGGCGGTGCTGCCGCTGCGCAGCCCCATCGCCTTCAGCGCGGGCAAGCGCGAAGCCGTCCTCGACCGCTGGAACACCGACCTGCGCCGCTACGGCGTGGACATCCGGCTGCGCGCGCGCGTGACGCAGATCGCCGGCGGGCAAGGCGCTTTCGTCATCACCACCGCACAGCGCGAGCGCTTCGAGGCCGAGAACGTGGTGCTGTGCATCGGCCTCCAGGGCAACCTGCGCAAGCTCGGCGTGCCGGGCGAGGAGCTTCCGCTCGTCCAGTACGAGCTCGACGATCCCGACCGCTATTCCAACGAGACCATCGTCGTCGTCGGCGCCGGCGACGCCGCGATCGAGAACGCGCTCGCGCTCGCCGACAGCAACCGCGTCGTCATGATCAACCGCAACGACGAGTTCGCGCGCGCCAAGCAGGGCAACCTCGACCTCGTGCTGGAGGCGATCAAGCAGGGCCGCATCGAGTGCCGTTACGGCACGAGCGTCGTCGGCGTGGAGGATGTGGAGACCGACGGCAAGCCGTGCCGCTTCCTCGCGCAGACGCCGGCCGGCGTCGAGCCGATCGCGTGCGACCGCGTGATCGCGCGCCTGGGCGCGATACCGCCGCGCAAGCTCGTCGAAAGCTTCGGCATCGAGTTCCCGTCGGCCGACCCGGCCGCGGTGCCGCGCCTGTCCGAGCGCTACGAATCGAACGTGCCGGGCCTCTACATCATCGGCGCGCTCGGCGGCTATCCGCTGATCAAGCAGGCGATGAACCAGGGCTACGAGGTCGTCGAATACATCCTCGGCAACCGCGTCGAGCCTGCCGACGAGCCGCTCCTGCGCGAGAAGTTCAGGAGCTGGAAAGGCGCGGCGAGCGTGTCCGAAGCGCTCGCGCTCATCCAGCGCAACGTGCCGCTGTTCGCCGAGCTCACGCCGCTGCAGCTGCGCGAGTTCATGCTCGACAGCGAGGTCCTCGCGCCGCGGCAGGGCGAGGCGATCTTCTTCAAGGGCGATTACTCCAACTCGTTCTTCTCCGTGGTCGAAGGCGAGGTGCTGATCGAGACGCGCGGCGAGGACGGCGGCACCAACACCGTCGCGCTCGGCCAGGGACAGTTCTTCGGCGAGATGGGCCTGTTGTCGGGCCGACGGCGCGCGAACACCGTCCGCGCGGGCCACGGCTGCGTCGTCGTCGAGACCCCGCGGCGCTCGATGCTCAAGCTCATCGCGAGCATCGACCCCGTGCGCCAGGAGATCGACCGCGCCTACCTGCGCCGAGCGGTGCGCGGACACGTTGCGCCGTGGATCTCCGGCGAAGACATGGAAGAGATGATCCGCGGCGCGGTCATCAAGACCTTCCCCGCCGGGGCGACGCTCTTCAGCGAAGGCGACGAAGCCGACGGCCTGCACCTCATCCGCCGCGGCTCGGTGATGATCACCAAGCAGATCGGCGGCAAGGAAATCGTGCTGTCGTACGTGCCCGCCGGGAACTACATCGGCGAGATGGCGCTGCTGTCCGACGAGCGGCGGACCGCGACCGTGCGCGCGGCGGTAAACGTCGAGACGATCGTCCTCCAGTCGAACGTCTTCAAGTCGGTCGTCGCGCGCAATGCGAGCCTGCGCGGCGAGTTCCAGGCGGAAGTGCTCGAGCGCGTCGCCGAGAACGTGAAGCGCGAGTCCGAGCCCGAGCCCGGCAACCTCATCAGCTTCCTGCTCGCGCAGGGCATCGGCGAAGCGACCGACGTGCTGCTCATCGACGAGAGCCTGTGCATACGCTGCGACAATTGCGAGAAAGCGTGCGCGGACTCGCACGACGGGACGTCGCGCCTCGACCGCCAGGCGGGTCCCACGTTCGCGAACATCCACGTGCCGACGTCGTGCCGGCACTGCGAGAACCCGCACTGCATGAAGGACTGCCCGCCCGACGCGATCCATCGCAATCCGCAGGGCGAGGTCTACATCGACGACACGTGCATCGGCTGCGGCAACTGCCAGAAGAACTGTCCGTACGGCGTGATCCAGCTCGCGACCGCACATCCCAAGCGCCACCGTCCGAGCCTGTGGGCGTGGCTGATCACCGGACTCACGACCGAGCCGGGACGCGAGCGCACCGCGGAAGGCGCCGACAAGGACGGCGCGAAGAAAGCGGTGAAGTGCGACATGTGCAAGGATCTGTGGGGCGGCGCGGCGTGCGTGCGCGCGTGCCCGACCGGGGCGGCGATCCGGGTGAGCCCCGAGAAGTTTCTCGACTACGCCGGGAATTGACGCTCGCTGGCGAAGTGACCGTCGTTCCCGCGAAGAGCCTGCCCCCGAATGCTTGAGTCGGGCGGGAACCCATTTGACGTGTATGTGCTCGGGGGTGACACATGTTTCCGGCGCGCCCCGGTCTCGAGAGCGTGCGGTGGAGGGACCTGCTTCGCCTCAGCAGGGGTGAGGTCTCCCGCGAGCTCGCGCTTCCGCTGCCCTGGCTCGCCGCGTCGTGGGTCGCGGCAGCGCACGAGCTCTACGCGTTCGCCCTCTGCGCGTCGTTCATGTTCTTCCTGACGGGGCTGCGTCAGGTCCATAACGCCTATCACTACGCGCTCGGTATCTCCCGCAAAGGAACCGAAGGGGTGATGTTCCTCCTGAGCGTGCTCATGCTCGGTTCGATGCACGCGGTGCAGCTCACACATCTGCTGCATCATCGCTCCTGCATGAAGCACGACGACGTCGAGGCGATGAGCGCGCGCATGCCGGGATGGCGGGCGCTGCTGGTGGGACCGCTTTTCCCGCTCCGGCTGCACCGCAAGGCGTTGGCGATCGCCGGGGCACGGCACCGCCGCTGGATCCGCGCCGAGCTGGCGGCGAACGTCGCCCTGCTCTTTGTCGTGCTCGCGGTGCTGGACGTGGCCTGGCTCCGCTACCACGTCCTCGCCATGCTGCTGGGCCAATGCCTCACCGCATTCTTCGCGGTGTGGACCGTCCACCACGACTGCGATCCCGACGGCGTGCTCGCGCGGACGATACGCAACCGCCTGAAGGCGATCGTCACCTACGACATGTTCTATCACGTCGAGCACCACCTCTTCCCCGGGGTGCCGACGCGCAAGCTGCCGGTGCTCGCGCGGCGGCTGGACGAGGTGGCGCCGGAGCTTGCTTCGAAGAAGGTGTTTTAATGGCGCGGGGCGTTTGCGCGCACCCCACGAAAGGCGCGGTGCGTTAGGGCTCCCACACCCTACGGGCCAGTGGTGGAACCGTTCAGGCCCGGAGCATCTCCAGCAGGCTCTGGATTTCCTTGCGGACCGCCAGCAGGTTGGGGTCGGGCTCGGCCTGTCGGGCGGCCTTAGCCGGCTCGGCGACGAGCTCGTCGAGGCGGTTACGAGCGCCGCTGATGGTGAAGCCCTGGTCGTACAGGAGCTCCCGGATGCGGCGGATCAGCAGCACCTCGTGGTGCTGGTAGTAGCGCCGGTTGCCCCGGCGCTTGACCGGCTTCAACTGGGTGAACTCCTGCTCCCAGTAGCGCAGCACGTGCGGCTTGACGCCGCACAGCTCGCTCACCTCGCCGATCGTGAAGTAGCGCTTCGCCGGGATCGGCGGCAGCACGGCCTTAGTGGGGTTGTGGTTGCTCGCTTCCATCCGCGTCGCCGTATTTCTCTTCGACCATGGCCTTGAGCTTCTGGGACGCGTGGAACGTGACCACGCGGCGCGCGGTGATCGGGATCTCTTCCCCGGTCTTGGGATTGCGGCCCGGCCGCTGAGGCTTGTCGCGAAGCTGAAAATTACCGAATCCGGAGAGCTTGACCCCGTTCCCGGCTTCGAGCGCGGTGCGCACTTCCTCGAAGAACGATTCGACCATGTCCTTCGCTTCGCGCTTGTTGAAGCCGACTTTTTCGAAAAGCAGGTCCGCGAGCTCGGCCTTGGTTAAGGTCATTTTTTCCTCTCATCAGCGGAGCTTTGCGTCGAACCGCTGGCGCAGCACGTCGCGAAGCCGGGAGACCGCCGATTCCACTTCCGCATCGGTCAGAGTCTTTCGAGTATCCTGCAATAACACTCTGAATGCAAGACTTTTTTTCCCTTTTTCCAGGTCCTTTCCCCGGTAGACGTCGAAGAGCCGGACGTCGGTGACGATGGGCGCGGCGTCCGCCTTGAGCGCCTCGATGACGGCCTGATAAGGGACCGCTTCGTCGAACAGCGCCGCCATGTCGCGGCGCACCGGCGGGAACCTCGGGATCTCGCGATAAGCGGCGACTTCCCCCGCCGCCAGCGCGTCGTATTCGAGCTCGAACAGCACCGGGGCCAGCGGCAAGTCGTATTTCTGCTGCCAGCGCGGGTGCAGCTCGCCGATCCAGCCGACGGTCTGGGTGCCGACGATGAGCTTCGCCGACTTGCCGGGGTGCAGCGCCGGGTGCTCGGCGGCCTCGAAGCGCGGCTCGCGCGGCGCGAAGACCGCCTCGAGGTCGCCTTTGACGTCGTAGAAATCGACCCGGCGGGCGGGCATGCCCCATTGCTCCGGCAGCGCGTCGCCGTAAGCGGCGCCGCCGACGCGCACCGGCTGGGCATAATCGTCCCCCGCCTTGCGAAAGCAGCGGCCGATCTCGAACACGCGCACTCGCGCCTGCCTGTGGCGCACGTTGAACGCGACGGCGTCGATCAGCCCCGGGATCAGGCTCGAGCGCATCACGCTCATCTGGCTGGCGATCGGGTTGGCGAGCGCGACCGGGTGCGGGTTGCCCGCGAGCTCCGCTTCCCACTTCGCGTCGATGAAGCTGTAGGTGACGACCTCGGTGTAATCGCGCTCGGCGACGCGCGCGCGCAAGGCCGCGCGCGAGCGCGTCGCTTCGGGCGCCCGCAGCATGCTCACGCGCGCGAGCGGCTCGGCGGCGGGAATGTTCTCGTAGCCGCGGATGCGCGCGATCTCTTCGATCAGGTCTTCTTCGATCTCGATGTCGAAGCGATACGTCGGGGGCGTGACGACGAAGGCGCCGTCGCGGCTCTCGTACGCGAAGCCGAGGCGCTTCAGCACGTCCTCGACCTCACCCGCCGGCAGTGCGATACCGAGCACGCGCTGCGCGCGCGTAAGGCGCAGGGTCACCGGCTTGCGCTCGGGCAGCGTGGCGCGCGCTTCGGTGACCGGACCCGCGGCCCCCCCGCAGAGCTCGAGCACGAGCTGCGTGGCGCGCTCCAGCGCGCGATGCGTCCCGCCGAAGTCGACGCCGCGCTCGAAGCGGAACGACGAATCCGAGCCGAAGCCGAGCACGCGCGATTTGCCCGCGATCACGTCCGGCGAGAAGAAGGCGCTTTCGAGGAAGATGTCGCGCGTCGCATCGTCGACCGCGGTGCCCGCGCCGCCCATGATGCCGGCGAGGGCCACCGCCTTCTCTTCGTCGGCGATGACGAGGTACTCGGGCGAGAGCTCGCGCGTCTCGCCGTTCAGGAGCTCGAGCTTTTCCGCCGGCCGAGCGCAGCGCACGCGGATGCCGCCTTCGAGCTTGTTCGCATCGAACGCATGCAGCGGCTGCCCGAGCTCGAGCATGACGTAGTTGGTGATGTCGACGATCGCGCTGATCGAGCGCAGCCCGCTGCGTTCGAGGCGCGCGCGCATCCACTGCGGCGTCGCGGCTCGCGCATTCACGCCTTTGACGAGGCGCCCGCAATACAGCGGGCACGCGTCCGGGGTTTCGAGGGTAACGGTCAACGCAGCGTCGGTCGCCGCCGGCACCGGATCGACCTGCGGCAGCCTCGCCGCGGCGCCGGTGATCGCCGCCACTTCGCGCGCGACACCGAGGATCGACAGGCAGTCGCCGCGGTTGGGCGTGGGCTTGGTCGTGAGCACCGCATCGTCGAGGTCGAGCAGCTCGCGCACGCTCATGCCCACGGTCGCATCGGCGGGCAGCGCCATCAATCCCGACGACTCCTCGGACAATCCGAGCTCTTTCTCCGAGCACAGCATGCCGTGCGACTCGATGCCGCGCACTTTCGCGGCCTTGATCTCGATGCCCGGCAGCTTCGCGCCGACGAGCGCCGTCGGGACTTTCATGCCCGCGCGCACGTCCGGCGCGCCGCAGACGATCGCGAGCGGCGCCACGCCGACGTTGACCTGGCACAGCGACAGGCGCTCGGCATTCGGATGTTTCTCGACCGACAGCACTTCGCCGACGACGACCTGTGCGAACGAAGGCGCGGCCGGCTCGATCTCTTCGACTTCGATGCCGCCGAACGTGATGGCGTCGGCCAGCGCGTTCGTGTCGAGCTTCGGGTCGACGAACGTGCGCAGCCAGTTTTCGGAAAATTTCATGTGAACTGCTTCAGGAAGCGCAGATCGTTCTCGAAGAACAATCGCAGGTCGTTGACGCCGTAGCGCAGCATCGTCAGCCGGTCGAGGCCCATGCCGAATGCGAAGCCGTGGTACTTCTCGGGATCGATGCGCACGTTCTGCAGCACTTTCGGGTGGACCATGCCGCAGCCGCCGATCTCCAGCCAGCGCTCGCCGAAGCTCATGTCGACTTCCGCCGAAGGCTCGGTGAACGGGAAGAACGAAGGACGGAAGCGCACCTTCAGGTCCTCGCGCTCGAAGAAGCGCTTGAGGAAATCGGCGACCACGCCCTTGAGGTCCGCGAACGTGACGTGCTCGTCGATCCACAGGCCTTCGACCTGGTGGAACATCGGCGAGTGCGTGGCGTCGGAGTCGACGCGATACACGCGGCCCGGCGCGATGATCTTGATCGGCGGCCGGTGGCTCTCCATCCAGCGCACCTGGATCGGCGAGGTGTGCGTCCGCAGGAGGTGCTTGCCGTCCGCGAGATAGAACGTGTCGTGCATCGACCGCGCCGGATGGTTCTCGGGCTGGTTGAGCGCGGTGAAGTTGTAGTAGTCGGACTCGATCTCGGGACCGTCCGCGACTTCGAAGCCGACCGAGTGGAAGATCGCCTCGACGCGTTCCAGCGTGCGGGTGACCGGATGCAGCGCGCCGAGTCCGCGTCCCCTGCCCGGGAGCGTCACGTCGAGCGACTCTTCCTTGAGGCGGGCCTCGAGCTTCTCGTTCTGGATCGCTTCGCGGCGTGCGCGCAGCGCCTCTTCGAGCTTGTCCTTCGCCTCGTTGAAGCGCACGCCCATCGCGGGGCGCTCTTCGGGCGGCAGCTTGCCGAGCGTTTTCCGCAGCTCGGTGATCACGCCGGTCTTGCCGAGGTACTTCGCTTTCGCGCCTTCGAGCTCGTCGGGATCGTCGATCCCGCGGAAGATCTCGAGCGCTTCGCTGACTATGGTATCTACGTCTGACATCGATCTACATTCGTGCGCCACGAGATTGCTTCGTCGCTGCGCTCCCTCGCAATGACAGTACGAAAAAAAGGAGGCTACGTGAGCCTCCTTTTCATTGCACCTTCGTATCAGGCGCCGAGGCTCGCTCGCGCTTTTTCTACGAATTTGGCAAATGCTGCTTTGTCCATCACGGCGATGTCCGCCAGGACCTTGCGGTCGACGGCGATCTCCGCCTTCTTCAGCCCGTTCATGAACAGGCTGTAGGACAGGCCGTGCTCGCGCGCGGCGGCGTTGATGCGGGTGATCCACAGCGCACGGAAATCGCGCTTCTTGTTGCGGCGGTCGCGGTAGGCGTACTGCCCGGCGCGCATGACCGCTTCGTTGGCGATGCGGAATACGTTCTTGCGGCGGCCGCGGAAGCCTTTGGCCGCGTTGAGGACCTTCTTGTGCGCCGCGCGGGCGATGACACCACGTTTGACTCTCGGCATGGCTCGTCTCCCTTAGTTCGGCATCATGCGCGAAATCGAGCGCTGATCGGAATCGTGAACCATCGTGGTGCCGCGCAGGTGGCGCTTACGCTTGGTGGCTTTCTTGGTGAGGATGTGGCGCAGGTTCGCGCTGCTCCTCTTGAACTTGCCGCTGGCGAGCTTCTTGAAACGCTTCGCCGCGCCGGACTTGGTTTTCAGTTTCGGCATGGTTGCTCCTGTTCTCACATAGCGCCGGGCGCTCCCGTCGGGAGACTTGTAAGCCGCGGACAACTACTTGTGGTGCTGCTCGGGCAGGACTCTGAATCCTGGCCCTGACTACTTCTTCGCTTCGGCCGCCTGCGGCGCGCCTGCCGCCGCTACCGGTCCGGACCCCGCAGGCTTCTCGCCGGCGGGTTTGGCAGCGGCTTTTTCGGCCGCCGCGGGTTTCTCGCCTTGCGGCGCTCCCTGTTTCGCGCCGCGGTCGCCGCCTTGCGGCGCCGCCTTTGCGCCGCCGTCACTGCCTTGCGGCGCCGCCTTTGCGCCGCCGTCACCCTTCGGCTTCGCCGGCTTCGCCTGTTGCACTTGCTTGATCTTCGGCGCCAGCACCATCACGAGCTGGCGACCTTCCATCTTCGGCCACTGCTCGACGACGCCATACGGCTCGAGCTCGTCGCGCACACGCTGCAGCAACCGCTGGCCGAACTCCTGGTGCGCGAGCTCGCGGCCGCGGTAACGCAGGGTGATCTTGGTCTTGTCGCCTTCTTCCAGGAATCGGATCAGGTTGCGGAGCTTGATCTTGTAGTCGCCTTCGTCCGTGCCCGGACGAAACTTCACTTCCTTGACGACGATCTGCTTCTGCTTGAGCTTGGCTTCGTGGCGCTTCTTGCTCTCACGGTACTTGAATTTCCCGTAATCCATGATCTGGCAAACCGGCGGATTCGCCGTGGGCGCGATCTCTACCAGATCGAGCTCGGCCTCTTCGGCCATCTTGTTCGCGGTCGCCAGACTCACGACGCCTACCTGTGATTTATCCGCCCCGATCAGACGTACTTCCGGCGCATTGATCTCACCGTTGATCCGGGCTTCCTTTTCCTGTGCTATGCGACGAGCTCCTTAGTCAAATTCGTCTTACGCCGTCCTCCCCCGCTGCGCCTCTTCGGCCTTCAGCAGAGAAAGAAAAGCCTCGACCGTCATACGGCCGAGGTCCTCACCCTTGCGGGAACGAACGGCAACCTGTTGCGCCGCCACTTCCTTGTCGCCTACGACGACCTGGTAAGGCAGCTTTTGCAGACTATGTTCTCGAATCTTATAGGAAATTTTTTCATTCCTCAAGTCGGCATGAGCCCGCAGACCGGCCTGACGCAGCGCAGCAGCAACGCTTTTCGCGTAGTCGATCTGGCCTTCCGAAATGTTCATCACGACCGCCTGCACGGGGGCGAGCCACACCGGCAGCGCCCCGGCGTAATTCTCGATGAGGATGCCGATGAAGCGCTCCATCGAGCCCACGATAGCCCGGTGCAGCATAACCGGTGCCTTACGGGTGTTGTCCTCGTCGACGTACTCGGCCCCGAGGCGACCGGGCATCATGAAATCGACCTGTATCGTCCCGACCTGCCATGGCCGGCCGATGCTGTCTTTCAGGTGATATTCGATCTTCGGACCGTAAAACGCGCCTTCTCCGGGCAATTCCTCCCACTCCACGCCGCATTTGCGTAACGCGGCGCGCAATGCGTTCTCCGCCTGCTCCCAGACTTCGTCCGTGCCCAGACGCATCTCGGGCCGCAGCGCGAGCTTCACGGTGACGTCGGTAAAGCCGAAATCGGCGTACACCTCCAGGGCACGGCGGTGAAAAGCTTCCACTTCGGGCTCGATGTGCCCCGGCGTACAGAAGATGTGGCCGTCGTCCTGGGTGAACCCGCGTACCCGCATGATCCCGTGCAGCGCGCCCGAAGGCTCGTTGCGATGGCAGGAGCCGAACTCGCCGTAGCGCAGCGGCAGGTCGCGATAGCTGCGCAGCCCGGCGTTGAAGATCTGCACGTGCCCGGGGCAGTTCATCGGCTTCACCGCGTACTCGCGGTTTTCCGAGCCCGTGAAAAACATGTTCTCGCGGAAGTTATCCCAGTGGCCCGAGCGCTTCCACAGCGTCACGTCGAGGATCGACGGGCAGCGCACCTCCTGGAAGCCGGTCTCCCTGTAGACGTTGCGCATGTACTGCTCGACCTGCTGCCAGATCGTCCAGCCCTTGGGGTGCCAGAACACCATGCCGGGGGCTTCGTCCTGCATGTGGAAGAAATCGAGCTGCCGGCCGAGCTTGCGGTGGTCACGCTTCTCCGCCTCTTCCAGGCGATGGAGATACGCCTCCTGGTCTTCCTTTTTCGTCCATGCCGTGCCGTAGATGCGCGAGAGCATCTCGTTCTTGGAGTCGCCGCGCCAATAGGCGCCGGCGACCTTCATGAGCTTGTGGACCTTGAGCTTGCCCGTCGAAGGCACGTGCGGGCCGCGGCAGAGGTCGATGAAGTTGCCCTGACCGTAGAGCGAGATGTTCTCGCCCTCGGGGATGGAGCCGATGATCTCCGCCTTGTATTTCTCGCCCTGGTCGCTGAAGAACTTCACCGCCTCGTCGCGCGGCATGACGCTGCGCTCGACCCTGATGTCGCGCTTGGCGATCTCGCCCATGCGCTTTTCGATGGCGCCGAGGTCCTCGGGGGTGAAAGGCCGCTTGTACGAGAAGTCGTAATAGAAGCCGTCCTCGATGACCGGGCCGATCGTCACCTGCGCGTCGGGAAACAGCTCCTTCACCGCGTGCGCGAGCAGGTGCGCCGTCGAATGGCGGATGACTTCCAGGCCTTCGGGATCCTTGTCCGTGACGATGGCGACGTCGGCGTCGTTGTCCACCGTGTAGGCGGTATCGACGAGCTTGCCGTCGACCTTGCCGGCGAGCGCGGCTTTGGCGAGACCCGGCCCGATCGACGCCGCGATCTCGCCGACCGTGACGGGCTTATCGTAGGAACGGACCGAACCATCCGGAAGCTTGATATTAGGCATGGCCTCTACCACCCAATAGCTACAAATAAAAAAAGTGCGGGATCGCCGCACTTTTTCATGAACGAAACTCGCGCGGCTACGCGGATTTGAGCCCGGTAGTCGGGGTTCGCGTGACCGAAATACGCCGCATGTCTCGTTCGCTTCAGTATTGGTAGGCGCGATTGGACTCGAACCAACGACCCCCACCATGTCAAGGTGGTGCTCTAACCAGCTGAGCTACGCGCCTGAAGAGGGGAAATTGTAACGGAAGCCGCGCATTCGTTCAAATTTCCCGCGGCCGCGAGTGCGCTATGATCGTGTCGGATAAGAACGACAAGAGGCACGCTATGAGGTCTCGCAAATCCACGGCTACGCTCACGCTCGTGTTGATCGGCGCTGCGCTCCACGGCTGCGGCGACGACAACCAGACCGCGCGACGGGACGTCTACCGCACCCAGGCCGACTGCAAGCGCGACTGGGGCGAGGACGCCTCCAAGTGCGAGCGCCAGTCCTCCGGCCCGCACTCGGGCTATTACTACGGCCCCTCCTACGGCTACGGCCGCAGCACTTCGACGGTGGGCAGCAACCTGTCGCCGCGCTCCGGGAGCAGCGCCATGTCGAGCACCACCGTGAGCCGCGGCGGCTTCGGCGCCTCGGCGTCCTCGCACAGCTCCGGCGGCTGATGGATCGCGAGCGCACACCGCCGCGGCGCAACTGGCAGGCCGAGCTCGACGCGGTCGGCTTCCACTTCCACAGCCTCGACGGCAGCTACTGGGACGAGTCGGCGTGCTATCGCTTCACCGCCGCCGAGGTCGACCTGATCGAGGCCGCGACCGCCGAGCTCCACGAGATGAGCCTGCACGCGATCGACGAGATCGTTTCGCGCGGCTGGATCGAGCGTTACAAGCTCGAGCGCTTCGGAGGCTTCGTCGTCGATTCGTGGCAGGCGGAAGACCTCTCGCTCTACGGCCGCTTCGACCTGCGCTACGACGGCAAAGGCCCGCCCAAGCTCCTCGAATACAACGCCGACACGCCGACCTCGCTGATCGAAGCGGCGGTCGCGCAGTGGAGCTGGCTGCAGGCGGTCAGGCCCGCGAGCGACCAGTTCAATTCCATCCACGAGAAGCTCATCGCGCGCTGGCAGGAGATACGCCCCGGCTTGCGCGGCGTGCCGGCGACGGTGCACTTCACGTGCGTCGGCGACTCCGAGGAGGACATCGGCAACATCGAATACCTGCGCGATACCGCGATGCAGGCCGACATCGACGCACGCTTCATCGCCATCGCGGACATCGGCTGGTCGGAGGAGGCGAACTCGTTCGTCGATCTGGACGACCAGCCGATCCGCGCGCTCTTCAAGCTCTACCCGTGGGAGTGGATCGCCGCGGAGCGGTTCGGGCCCAACATCGCGCGCTCGGGTCTCACGGTGATCGAGCCCGCGTGGAAGGTGCTGCTCTCGTGCAAGGCGATCCTCGCGGTGTTGTGGGAGCTCTATCCCGACCATCCCAATCTGCTGCCCGCGTATTTCGAGCCGGACAAGCTCGGCGAGCGCTATGTCAAGAAACCGCTCTACTCGCGTGAAGGCGCGAACGTCGAGATCCACGGCCCGCGCGGCGTGTTCGCGCAGCCCGGCACGTATGGCGCGGAGGGCTATGTGTATCAGGCGTACGCCCCGCTGCCGGAATTCGACGGCAACTATCCGGTGATCGGAAGCTGGATCGTCGGCGGACAGCCCTGCGGCATGGGCATACGCGAAGACAACACCCCGGTTACGAGCAATACGAGCCGCTTCGTCCCCCATTACTTCGACTGAAAGGCAAGAATGGATACCGACATCCTGATCCACTCGGCGCGCGGCATCGACGACTTCGTCGTCTACCTCGGGGCGAGCCTTGCGCTGCTGGCGATCTTCATCAGCATCTATGTCTGGATCACGCCGTACCGCGAGATCGCCCTGATCCGCGACGGCAACGTGGCCGCAGCGGCGAGCCTCTCGGGCGCGGTGCTCGGCTTCGCCATCCCGCTCGCGCACGCGGTCGCACAGAGCATCACTCTCCTCGAGATGGCGATGTGGGGCGTGGTCGCATTGGCAGTCCAGACGCTGGTGTTCCTCGTCATGAGACGCATCATGCCCGGCATCGCGAGCGACATCCCCGCCGGCAAGCTCGCGCCGGGCGTGTTTCTCGGGTCGGTTTCGCTGGCTACGGGTTTGCTGAATTCGGCGTGCATGACTTATTGAGTGGGTGACATGAAGCGGTGACGAAAACCGGTGACGGGTAGACCGGTGACGGATGAAGCGGTGACGGGTGAGGCGGTGACGAAAAACACTCCCTCCCCCACAGGGGGAGGGCTGGGGTGGGGGTGGGTTTTATTGCTACTTACCGCTCCGGTCCTCGCGCAAGCACCGTTGTCCGAGATGATCGCCATCCCCGCCGGCCCGTTCACCATGGGCAGCAACGAAGGCCCCGACGACGAGAAGCCCGCGCATACCGTTACCCTGCCCGCTTACTCGATCGATCGTTTCCCCGTCACGAACGCGCAGTACGCCGAGTTCCTGAACGCCGCACCGAAACCCGCGTCGCGCCTGTACGACTTCGACGATCCCGATGCGCGCATCCACCGGCGCGGCGAGCGCTGGGTGGCGGATACGGGCTACGACAACCATCCGGTGGTCGAGGTGCCCTGGGCCGGCGCCGTCGAGTACTGCCGCTCTAAGGCTAAACGCCTGCCGACCGAAGCCGAATGGGAAAAAGCCGCGCGCGGGACCGACGCACGGCGCTATCCGTGGGGCAACGAGCCGGCCGATGCGAAACGCGCGCAGTTCGAAGCGCGCTACAACGAGACCGCGGCGGTCGACGCACGTCCCGCCGGCGCGAGCCCGTACGGCGTGCGCGAGATGGCGGGCAACGCGTGGAACTGGGTGGCGAGCGCGTATCGCGCCTACCCTTATCGCGCCGACGACGGCCGCGAGGATTTGAAGCCCGGCCCGGTGCGCGCGGCGCGCGGCGGCGGGCACGATTCGCGCGCCGACGAGATCACGACGACCCAGCGCGGGCGCAACCTCTCGCGTAATCCCGCCTCAGGTCATCACAACATCAGCTTCCGCTGTGTGCGTTAAGAGCTAAAAGCTTGAACACGGAGGACACGGAGGAACACGGAGGACACGGAGGTCAAGAACGTGTCATCGCGGGGAGCCGCGTAGCGGCGACGTGGCGCACCCTGCGAGATTGCTTCGTCGCTGTCGCTCCTCGCAATGACGTTCCTGGTTTCCTCCGTGCCCTCCGTGGCTTTTCCTCCGTGTCCTCCGTGTCAATGCTTTTGACGCTTAACGTCTTTCGGCCGACATCACGCCTTTGACGTCCCGCACCAGCGTGAGCACGCGCGACAGCTGATCGAGGTTCGCGACCTCGCACGTGAAGCGCATCCGCGCGATGTGCGCGGTGGTCTGCGTCGAGGTGGCGGTGACGTTGACGTGCTCGCGCGTGAGCACGTCGGAGATGTCGCGCAGCAGACCCGTACGGTCGAGCGCCTCGACCGCGACGTCGACCGGGAACGTCGCGCCCGAGGCATCGCCCCATTCGGCGGCGACGCAGCGCTCGTTGTCGAGGCGTTTCACGTTCGCGCAGTCGGCGCGGTGCACGCTCACGCCGCGGCCGCGCGTGACGAAGCCGACGATCCTGTCCGGCGGCGCGGGCTTGCAGCATTTCGCGGTGAGCGTGAGCAGCTTGTCGACGCCGACGACGAGCACGCTGCCTTTGCCCGACGATCGCGGTTTCTTCGGAACCGCGATCGTCTCCTCGGGCTCGATCTGCGGCTCCGGCGGCTTCAGCGCATCCTGCATCTGCTTCGGCCCGACCGCGCCGCGCGCGATATCCACGAGCAGGTCCGGAAGCTTCTCGAACCCCATGTCCGCCGCGAGCTTGTCGAGGTTGAGCGCGGTCATGCCGTGGCGCTGGAGCTCTTTGTCCAGCATCGCACGCCCCTGCGCGAGGTCCGCTTCGAGGTTCTGGCGGTTGAACCAGTTGCGCACCTTGCTGCGCGCGCCCTGGCTGCGCAAAAAGCCGAGCGCGGGATTGAGCCAGTCGCGGCTCGGCCCGCCCTGCTTCGCGGCGAGGATCTCGACCTGCTGGCCGTTGGCGAGCGGCGTGTTGAGCGGGACCATCGCGCCGTCGACCTTCGCGCCGCGGCAGCGATGGCCGAGCTCGGTGTGCACGTGGTAGGCGAAGTCGATCGGCGTCGAGCCCTTGGGCAGGTCGATGACACGTCCCTGCGGCGTGAGCACGTAGACCGTGTCGGCGAAGAGCTCGGTCTTGAACTGCTCGGCGAGCTCGCTCGCGTCGCTGACTTCGTCCTTCCATTCGAGGATCTGGCGCAGCCACGCGATCTTCTCGTCGTACCCGCGCTCGTGGCGGCCGGATTCCTTGTACCGCCAGTGTGCGGCGATGCCGAGCTCGGAGTGCTGGTGCATCTCCTGCGTGCGGATCTGCACCTCGATCGCCTTGCCTTCGGGGCCGATGACCGCGGTGTGCAGCGAGCGATACTGGTTCGCTTTCGGTTTGGCGATGTAGTCGTCGAACTCCTTGGGGATCGGCGACCACAGATGGTGCACCAGGCCGAGCGCGGCATAGCAGTCTTTGACGTCGTCGACGAGCACGCGCACCGCGCGCACGTCGAACAGCGCTTCGAAGCCCACGCCTTTCCTCTGCATCTTCTTGTAGATGCTGTAGATGTGCTTGGGCCGCCCGGTCACCTCGGCGGCGACCCCCGCGCGCGCGAGCTCGCCTTTGAGCGTCGCGATCACCGCCTCGATGTAGCGCTCGCGGTCGAGGCGTTTCTCGTCGAGGAGCTTGGCGATCTCCTTGTAGGTGACGGGCTCCAGCAGCCGGAACGCGAGGTCCTCGAGCTCCCACTTGAGCTGCCACACCCCGAGGCGGTTCGCGAGCGGCGCGAAGATGTCGCGGGTGAGCTCGCCGACGGCGCGCTTCGAAGCTTCGTCCTCGCTCTTGATCGCCGCGCGCAGATCCTGCAGATGGTCGCTAAGCTTGATCAGGACGACGCGCACGTCCTGCACCATCGCGAGCAGCATCTTGCGCAATGACTCGAGCTGCGCGGCCTGCTGCTGCGGTTTCCCGGCCGCCCCGCTCCGGGTCGAGAGCGCGCCGATGTGCGCCATGCGCACGACCCCTTCGGCGAGATCGGCGATCGCCACGCCGAACTTCTCGCGGATCGCGCGCGCGGTGTCGGGCGAGCGCTCGTACGCCGGATACAGGAGCGCTGCGGCCAGCGTGTCCGCGTCCAGGTTGAGCGCGGAGAGCGTCTGCGCGACGTCGAGCACGTGCGCGAGCAGCGGGCGGTCGCCGCCAAGGACGCGGTTTTCGTACAGCGGCGCGGCGAAATCCAGCGCGCGCTCGATCAGCGCGTTCTGCGGGCCTGCCGCGGCGGCGAGGCGCGCGCGCCACGCTTGAAGCGCGGCGGTTTCGGTCTGGACGAGCTGGAGATGGGAACGGGTGACCATGGCGGATCCGAATCGAGCGGGGAAGATACAGCACGCACCCCAAGTCTGACAGACGAAAGTGGAATAAGGTCATTGCGACGAAGCAATCCGGAACGTGCGTCACGAGATCGCCACGGCGCTTCGCGCCTCGCGATGACGGCTACGGCATAGCGGTCAGCTGTGCTTCGAGGCGCCTTACGTCATCGCCGGGCGCGGCAAGCCAGTAGCGCCGATAACGCTCGCGATAACGCTCCACGGTCACGCCCGATTCCGGTGCGATCGAGATCGTCAGCGCGCCATCGCGGTCGGTGCGGTACAGCATCGCACCGGTATGCAAATATCTCTCCACCACGTCCGGATGCGGATGCCCGAACCGGTTGCGATAGCCGGCCGAGAAAACGACCGCCCGCGGGCGCACCGCCGCGATGAATTCGCGCGTCGAGGACGTCTTGCTGCCGTGATGGCCGGCGACGATCACGTCCGAGCGCACGTCGACGGCACGCGCGAGCAGCGCCTCCTCCACCGCGCGCTCGACATCGGCGGGGATCAGCACGCTGCCGCCGGGCGCGGCGATCCGCAGCACGCATCCCCGGTCGTTCTTCTTGAGCGGCTCGGCGTAGCTTGCGAGCGGCGGGTGCAGCATCTCGAACCGCACGCCGTCCCATTCCCACGCTTGCCCCGCGTGGCAACGAAAGGCGTCGTCCGCGACCAGCGGCAGCGGATCCATGTCGGGCAGGGAGCTTGCGAGCCAGCCGACGGGCACCGACTGGATCAGCGACAGCGCGCCGCCGGTGTGATCGCTGTCGTCGTGGCTCAGGACCAGTCCGTCCAGACTCCGGACACCGACCGCACGCAAATACGGCGCGACGATGCGGTTGCCGCTGTCCGAGGCCGCGCCATACGCGGGGCCGGTGTCGAAGACGAGCGCATGGCTCGCGGTGCGCGCGACGATCGCGAGCCCCTGCCCCACATCCAGCACCGTGATCTTCGCTTCGCCTTCGGCGAGCGGCGGCGGGAATACGAGGAACAGCGGCAGGCAGGCGACTCCGCCCAGCCACCGCGCCGGAACGCCGCGCGGGAAGATCATCCAGCACGTGCCGACGAGCGCCACGGCGACCGCCCATTCGACCGGCGCGTGCTGCTGCCATACCGCCGCGGGCAGCGCGCTCATCCATTCGAGCGCGACCAGCGTCGCATGCATGATGATCTGCGCCAGTCCAAGCAGCAGATCGAACGGCATCACGCTCCCCACGAGCGCGACCGGCACGACGACCAGGCTCACGACCGGGATCGCCAGTGCGTTCGCGAGCGGCGACACGAGCGAGACCTGCTGGAACAGCGCGAGCAGGAGCGGCAGCAGCGCGATCGTCACCACCCCCTGCGTGCGCGCCCACAGCGCGAGCCAGTGCGGCGTGCCGACGCGGTTCACCACGACGAACAGGATCGCCGCGACCGCGCCGAACGAAAGCCAGAATCCGGCGGAGGTGACGGCCCATGGATCGAGCACGATCACGACCAGCAGCGCCGCACACAACACCGCCGAGACGCGGGCCGCGACACCGGCCCACGACGCCGCGGCCACGACGGCAATCATGTACAGCGTTCGCTGCGCCGGTACCGCGAAGCCCGCGAGCAAGGTGTAGAGCAGCGCGGTCACCGCGCCGGCGAGCGCCGCCGCCCTGGCCGCGGGGAGCCATAGCGTGAGCCGCGCCGAGCGCCGCCACAGGAAATACGCGAGCGCATAGCCCAGTCCGGCCACCATCGTCACGTGCAGGCCGGAAATGCTCATGAGATGGTTCACGCCGGTGCGCGTGTACGTCTGCCATTGATCGGCCGGTATCGCGCGCTGATCGCCCATGACGAGCGCCGCGATGACGCCGGCGCAGCGCTCGCCCTCCAGCGCTTGCAGTATCCGCGCGCGCAATCGCTCGCGCACCGCTTCGACCCAGTAAGCAGGCCGGTGCACCATGTCGGCCAGGCGCTGCGGGGACGTGCCGGGCCGCACGTATCCCGTCGCGCGCACGCCGCGCTCGAGCAGAAACCCCTCGTAATCGAACCCGTGCGGATTCGCGGTGCCGTGCGGGCGCTTGAGGCGCACGGTGAAGCGCCAGCGCTCGCCCGCGCTCGCTTCGGGCAGTTGCACCGCTGCGTCACGCGAGCGCCCCCACCACGACAGCAGCACGCGCTCGGGCACCACCGCGCCCGCCGTCAACACGTGCTCGACGTCGAATTCGAAGCGCACGCTGCGATCCAACGGCTGCGGCAGGCTCGAGACCACGCCGACGATCTCGATGTCGCGGCCCTCCCATGCCGGCGGCAGCGCATCGGCAAGCCGCAGGTGCGCGCGCGCAGCCGCCCAATAGAAGCCGGAGGCGGCCGCCACGCACGCGAGCGCCGCGAAACCGAGCGCTCGCGCCCCGTACGAACGGCGCGCGGCGAGCACGCATAGAGGCAACGCACCGAGCAGCGCCCACGCGTACACGAGCTGCGGCAGCTCGGCCTGGCGCTGCAACAGCCACGCACCGCACGCGAAGAGGACGATGCACACGCGCATGGCGTTACAACGCGCGGCGCGGGCGGTCGCGACTAGTTCTTTAGTTACAATACGAAACCGCCTAAGCAACCGCGCCGATGGCCCGCAAGCTCTTCCGCAAGTACCTGCCGGACGTTGACACCATACGGCAGCACCGCTACGTCGCCTGTTTCGGACCGCGGCTTCAGCACCCCAACCTCTGGCACCTGCATCGCCGGTCGGTCGCGGGCGGCGTCGCCGCCGGCATGTTCGCGGGGCTGATACCCGGCAGCAATCCGGTGCAGTTCCTCGCCGCGTCGCTGCTCGCCATCGTGTTCCACGTGAACCTGCCGATCGCGGTGCTGGTGACGCTCTATTCGAACCCGTTCACGATCGTTCCGCTGTACTACGCCGCATTCAAGATCGGCCAGGTCGCGCTCTTCCGCAACGACAACGACCTGCCTTCGCTGGTGGGGATCTTCGAAGGCAAGGGCATGGGCGAGTGGCTGTCGACGGCCTGGGACTGGATCACCGGCGTCGGCTATCCGCTGATCGTGGGCTTGCCGCTGCTCGCGATCCTCCTCGCGATCGCGGGATATCTCCTGGTCGACTGGGGCTGGCGCCTGCACGTCATGATCGAATGGCGGCGCCGCCAGGTGAGGCGCGCGGTCAAGGCGCAGCGATGAGCGTCCCGGAGTACTGGCCGCAGGCGACGCGCGAGCTCGCCGCACGCGATAACGTCCTTTCGAAGCTCGCCAGGCGCCACGACGGGCTCGCGGTCCGCAGTCGCGGCGACGCGTTCTCGACGCTCGCGCGCGCGATCGTCGGCCAGCAGATCTCGGTCAAGGCGGCACAGAGCGTGTGGCAGCGGGTGCTCGCCGAAGTCGCCGAGATCACGCCGGCCAATGTCGCGGGCGCGGATGTCACCCGGCTGCGCTCGTGCGGCCTCTCGGGACAGAAGACGTCGTATTTGTGCGATCTCGCTCAGCGCTTCGCATCCGGTGCGCTCGACCCGGCGCGCTGGAGCGCGCTCGACGACGAAGCGCTGATCGCCGAGCTCACTCAGGTCAAGGGCATCGGGCGCTGGACCGCCGAGATGTTCCTCATCTTCTATATGGCGCGGCCCGACGTGCTGCCGCTCGACGACGTCGGGCTGCAGCGCGCGATGAGCCTGCACTACAACTCGGGGCGGCCGCTGTCCAAGCTCAAGATGCGGCGTATCGCCAAGGCGTGGGCGCCGTGGCGCTCGGTGGCCACGTGGTATATGTGGCGCAGCCTGGATCCTCTGTCGGCTACTGCCGACAACGGATAGTGTTGAGTGTTTAGTGTTGAGTTGACCTTGGCGAAAATCTCGAGCATGCCGCATTTGACTGAACACTAAACACTCGACACTGAACACTCGCTTTGGAATCCGCCAACACGCTCATACTCGTCGGCGCCGCGCTGATCGCGGCGAGCGTGATCATCAGCGCTTTCGCTTCGCGCTTCGGCACCCCGCTGCTGCTCGTCTTCCTGATACTCGGCATGCTCGCGGGCGAGGACGGGCCCGGCGGCATCCAGTTCCACGACGTCCAGCTCACCTACCTGATCGGCTCGATCGCGCTCGGCATCATCCTGTTCGACGGCGGCATGCGCACGCACGCCGGAAGCGTGCGCGTCGGCATCGGCCCGGGCATCGTGCTCGCCACGCTCGGCGTGTTCGCCACCGCGGCGGTCATCGCTTTCTTCGCGGTCGAGCTGTTCGATTTCACGTGGCTGCAGGGGCTGCTGCTCGGCTCGGTGGTGGGATCGACCGACGCCGCCGCGATCTTCTCGGTGCTCTCCTCGCGCGGCCTCGCGATCAAGCGGCGGGTCAGCGCGACGCTGGAGATCGAGTCCGGCTGCAACGATCCGATGGCGGTGTTCCTCACGATCGTGCTGGTGCAGGCGATCGCGGCGGGCAAGACCGGGCTCGATCTCTCGGTGGTGACGCGGCTCGTTTCGGAGCTTGCCGTGGGCGGCGCCGCAGGGCTCGTCGGCGGCTATCTCATGGTCGCGATCATCAACCGGCTGGAGCTCGCACAGGCGCTGTATCCGCTGCTCGCCTCCGCGCTCGCGCTCGCGATCTTCGGCGCGACCGCGAGCCTGCACGGCAGCGGCTTTCTGGCGATCTACGTCGCGGGGCTGGTGATGGGCAACCGCCAGGTGCATTCGGCCCAGAACATCCTGCGCGTGCACGACGGCCTGGCGTGGCTCGCGCAGATCGGCATGTTCCTCGTGCTGGGACTGCTCGCCACGCCGCGCGAGCTCGTGTACGTCGCGCCGACAGCGCTGCTCGTCGCGGTCGTGCTCACGCTCGTCGCGCGGCCGATCGCGGTGGTCGTGTGCCTGGCGCCGTTTCGCTTCCCGTGGCGCGAGCAGGCGTTCATCGCCTGGATGGGCTTGCGCGGCGCGGTGCCGATCATTCTCGGCGTCTTCCCCCTCGTCGCGGGCATCGAGAACGCGTGGCTTTATTTCAACATCGCGTTCTTCGTGGTGCTGGTGTCGCTCTTCGTGCAGGGGTGGACCGTCGCGCCCGCGGCGCGGGTGCTCCAGCTCGAAGTGCCGCCCGCCTCGCTGCCGGCAGGCCGCTACGACCTCGGCACCGCGGGACACTGGGACCTCGAGCTCGTGCGCTACGACCTCGCCGAAGACAGCCCCGCGATCGGCACACCGCTCGCGCACCTGCCGCTGCCCGAGCAGACGTCCATCGCCGGCGTGCTGCGCGACGAGCGCATCGAGCCGCCCGAGCACGTCACCGCGCTCAATCCCGGCGATCGCGTGTTCGTGCTCGCCGAAGCCGAGCACGTCGACGCGCTGAACCGCGCGTTCATAGCGCCGCACCATCCGGAACGCCTCGAAGAGCACAAGTTCTTCGGCGACCTCGTGCTCGACGCCGACGCGGGGCTGGAAGACATCGCGGCTTTCTACGGCGTGGAGATGCCGCCCGGCGCGGGCGACGTCACGCTCGGCGCTTACCTCCAGCGCGTGTTCCGCAAGCGCCCGGTCGTCGGCGACCGGCTGAAAGTGGGACGCGTCGAGTTCGTCATCCGCGAGACCGCCGAAGACGGCCGCGTCTCGCGCGTAGGTCTTAAATTCAGGTGATCAATGGAATACAAGGAATTCGTCGAGGCCTATCACGCCGGCCGCATCCGAGTGGACATCGACCGCAAAGGCGCCGCGCGCTTCGTGAGCCGCCGGCTGCTGCTGCCTCTCATCATGATGCCCATACTCGGAGTCGGCACTGCGCTCGCGATCATCGGCTGGATCTGGACCGGCCTCGCGATCATCGCCGTGGGCACGATCGTGCCGATGTTCATCAGGGTCAGCGCGCCCAACTTCGTCATGACGCAGTCGCTGCACGATGCGCGGTTCTACAGCGACGCCTATCGGGCGGGGATCATGCATCTGATCGCAGTGAGTGAGGAGCGCCAGAGCAACAACCCTGCGACGCTTTAAGCCGGAAAGGCGCCCGGGAGCATCGCCGCTACTGCCGCAGAATCTTTTCCATCGATTTGCCCTTGGCGAGCTCGTCGATCAGCTTGTCCAGGTAGCGTATTTTCTGCATCAGCGGGTCTTCCACTTCTTCCACGCGAACGCCACAGACCACGCCCCTGATCAGCGAGCTGTTCGGATGGATGGCCGGTGCCCGGGCGAAGAACGTCTCGAAGTCGCTTTCCTGCTCGAGCTGTTGCCGCAACCCGGCTTCGCTGTATCCGGTCAACCAGCAGATGATTCGATCGACGTCCTCCTTCGTGCGGCCTTTACGTTCCGCCTTCTGAACATAGAGCGGATACACGCTCGAAAACCTGGTGGCGAAGATCCGGTGCGTGGACATCGTGGACTACCCCTACACGGGCTTGAGCGGAAGGCGTGGCGTTTGCGGCAACGCGACGGTAATGGGTTGCCCGGACGCTACGATGCCGCCCCGGATGACGATACCCATCACGCCCGCTTTGCGCACGAGCTCGCCATTCGCCGTTCGGGCCAGCACGGCCGCCATGAGCCCCGGCTGAAAGGCATCGAGTTGCCAGCAGGGATTGCGAAGGCCAGTCAGTCGAACACCGGCGCCCGAGCCGAACCAAAGCTCGGTCCCCGCGGGAAGGCAAAGCAGATCGATGCCTTCGGTCGTGACGTTTTCGCCGATTTCTCCGGGAAGAACGTTAAACCCGGCTGCGGCAAGCTCGCCGAACAACTCACGGTGGATCAAATGGACCTGCCGCAGATTCGGTTGCGACGGATCGCGAGCAACGCGGGATCGATGTTTTACCGTCGTCCCGCTATGCGAGTCACCGTCCACACCGAGACCCTCGACGAGCGTGATATGCGCCACCGTCGTCTTCGAGAACGAGTGCGTCGTGCTCTGGTGAACGGCATGAACGACGGAGGGCATCTTATGAGGTCTGCTTCGCAAGCCTGACCGTACGCTTGCGACATGATTCTCGCCTATCACGCGACAAAAGCAAACGCGGTGCGACGTGCGGGACCGTGAGAATGGATTCCCGATCCCTTCCGCTATCGCGGGTCGGGAATGACGTTACGCCGGCTGGAGGACGCCGTCCACGAGCCGCAGGATGCGGTTCGCGCGCGACGCGAGCTCGTGGTCGTGCGTGACGATGACGAAGCTCGTCTGGAGCGAGCGGTTGAGGCCCAGCATCAGCTCGAACACCGCTTCCGCGGTGTGGCGGTCGAGGTTGCCGGTGGGCTCGTCGGCGAGCACGCACGCGGGGCGCGTGACGAGCGCGCGCGCGAGCGCGGCGCGCTGGCGCTCGCCGCCCGAGAGCTCGCCGGGCGTGTGCGTGAGCCGGTGCGAGAGCCCGACCTGGCCGAGCATCTCGGCCGCGGCCTTGTGCGCGTCCTCCTTCGGCATGCGCCGTATGAGAAGCGGCATGGCGACGTTCTCTTCCGCGGTGAACTCGGGCAGCAGGTGGTGAAACTGATACACGAAGCCGAGCGCGCGGTTGCGCGTCTCGCCGCGCTCGGCTTCGGTCTGCGAGCGCAGGTCGGTGCCGAGCACGCGGATCTCGCCGCGAGTGGGCGTATCCAGTCCGCCCAGCAGATGCAAGAGCGTGCTCTTGCCCGACCCCGATGCGCCGACGATGGCGACACGCTCGCCGCGCGCGACGTCGAGATCCACCCCCATCAGCACCGGCACCTCGACCTTGTCCTGCCGGTAGATCTTGGCGAGGTCGCGGCACGAGAGGACGGCGGTCTCGTCACTCATAGCGCAGCGCCTCCGCCGGATTGACCTTCGACGCGCGCCAGCTCGGGTAGATCGTCGCCAGCGTCGACAGCGCGAACGCGACGATCGCGGTGACGATCACGTCCTCGGGATGCAGCTCCGAAGGCAGCTCGGTGATCTGATACACCGAAGGATCCAGGAACCTGAATCCGAAGACCTTTTCGACGAAGCCGAGGATATGGTCGACGTTGAGCGCGCCGAGGATGCCGAACACGATGCCGAACAGCACGCCGGTGAATCCGATCAGCACGCCCTGGATCATGAAGACACGCATCACGCCGCCCGGCGACGCGCCGAGGGTGCGCAGGATCGCGATGTCGGCGTTCTTCTCCTTCACCACCATGAACAGGCTCGAGACGAGGTTGAACGCCGCGATCGCGATGATGAAGAAGAGCAGCAGCGACATCATGCGCTTCTCGAGGTCCACCGCGCGGAAGTACGTCGCGTTCATGCGCGTCCAGTCGAGCACCGTCGCGTTCGGCGGCAGGAAGCGCAGGAGCTCGCGCGCCACGCGCGGCGCCTGGAAGAGGTCGTCGAGCTTCACCCGCACGCCGGTGACGTCGGTGCCCATGCGGTACAAGCGCTGCGCGTCCTCGATGTGGATGAGCGCCAGCGTCGAGTCGATCTCGTAATGGCCGACGTTGAAGGTGCCGACGACGGTGAACTGCCGCAGCCGCGGGATCATGCCGGCCGGCGTCACCTGCCCCTGCGGCGCCACGAGCACGACCACGTCGCCCGGTATGACCCCGAGCTGTCGCGCGAGCGCGTCGCCGAGGACGATGCCGAACTCGCCGGGCTTGAGGTTCGCAAGGTCGCCGCGGCGCATGTTCCTGCCGAGGTCGTCCACCGTGTCCTCGAGCTCCGGGATGATGCCGCGCAGGAACGCGCCGTGGACGTTGCCGCCGCTGGTGAGCAGGCCCTGCGCGTTCACGTAAGGCGCGGTCGCCTTGACTTCGGGATGCTTGGACACCGCTTCGACGACCGCTTTCCAGTCGGCGACCCGCTCGGTGATGTCGCTCACCTGGATGTGCGCGACCGCGCCGAGCATGCGCGTGCGCACTTCGCGCTGAAAGCCGTTGAAGACCGAGAGCACGGTGACCAGCACCGTCATGCCGAGCGCGATGCCGACGATGGAGATCAGCGAGATGACCGAGATGAAGCGGGTGCGCTGCCGGGAGCGCGTGTAGCGCAGCCCGATGAACAGCTCGTATGAATTCAAGAGACGGCTAGTCAGACGAAAGCGCGCAGTTTAACAGACGCCGAATTCGTGTCTGCCGCTGCTAAACTCGCGCCAGTCATGCGATGCACGCTGCTCATCCCGCGTTTGTTCTGGCCGCGCGAGACCGCCGACGCGGCGGCCGCCGGCCTCGAGCTTTCCGCGCTGTCCACGCTGCTCGCGCGCGCAACGGTCGAGCGCTTCGATCCCGTGACGACCGAGGGCTGGCTGTGCCGCGCGTTCGAAGTCGAGCGCCAGCGCGACTGGCCGATCGCGCCGCTGACGCTCGTGCTCGACGGCGGCGAGCCCGACGGCGCGTACTGGCTGCGCGCGGACCCGGTGCACATCAAGGTGAGCCGCGAGGGCCTGCACCTCGTCGACAGTGCGCTCTTCGACCTCTCCGCGGAAGAAGCCTCCGCCTTCGTGGCCGCGCTCAACGCGCATTTCGACGGTGAGCTGGTCTTTTGCGCGCCGCACCCCAAACGCTGGTACCTGAAATGCGCGAGCGCTCCCGCGATCGCGACGCATCCCGTCAGCCAGGTCGCGGGCAAGGACGTTCAGCAGCACCTGCCGCACGGCGAGCAGGCGCTCGACTGGCACCGCCGCTTCAACGAAGCGCAGATGCTGCTGCACTCGCACGCACTCAACGAAGCGCGCGAAGACCGCGGCGATCCGCCGGTCAACAGCGTCTGGTTCTGGGGCGGCGGCACGATCCCGCAGGTCCGCGGCCATCATTTCGGAACCGTGGCGGCGGACGCCGCCGCCGCCACCGCACTCGCCGCCGCCGCCGATGTCGCGGTGAGCCCGCTGCACGCCGACGCGGAATCGTGGCTCGCGTGCTCGAGCGCCGCGAGCTCGACGCTGCCGCACCTCGCGGTCCTCGACCGGCTCGGCAGCGCGGTGACCTATCAGGATGCGGGCGCGTGGCGCGACCGCATCCAGGCGCTGGAGAGCGAGTGGTTCGCGCCGCTCCTGACCGCATTGAAGCGCGGCCGCATCGACGAGCTCGACATCGTCGCGCTCGGCGCCGATCACAGCGCGCGCTTCAGCGTCTCCCGCGGCGCCCTCTTCAAGGTGTGGCGGCGTCCGAAGCCGCTCGCCGCGTACGCATGAAAGGCCCGCTGATCGTCGAGCGCATGGCGCCCGCGGAGGTCGTCGCGCGCCTCACCGCGTCGGGCTGCCATCCCCTGCTCGCGCGCATCTACGCCGCGCGCGGCGTCACCGCGCCGGACGAGCTCGACGATGCGTTCACGCGGCTGCACGCGCCCGAAACCATGATGAACCTCGAGGAGGCCGCGCGCCTCCTTGCGGACGCGATCGAAAAGCGCGCGAAGCTCACGATCGTCGCGGACTACGACGCGGACGGCGCGACCGCCTGCGCGGTCGGCATGCGCGCGCTACGCGCGTTCGGCGCGGACGTCGCCTACCTCGTGCCGAACCGCTTCGAGTACGGCTACGGGCTGACGCCCGAGATCGCCCGCCTCGCGCACGAGCGGCTGCGCCCCGACGTGCTCATCACCGTCGACAACGGCATCGCGAGCCTCGAAGGCGTGGCCGAAGCGAACCGGCTGGGCATGCGCGTGCTCGTGACCGATCACCACTTGCCCGGGGAGAGCCTTCCCGACGCCTGGTGCATCGTCAACCCGAACCAGCGCGGCTGCGGCTTCCCGAGCAAGCATCTCGCGGGCGTCGGCGTCATGTTCTATCTCATGCTCGCGCTGCGCAAAGAGCTCAGGACGCGAGGCGCGCTCACACGCGAGATCAACATGGCGGCCCTGCTGGATTTGGTCGCGCTCGGCACCGTCGCCGACGTGGTGAGGCTCGATGCGAACAATCGCGTGCTCGTGCAGCAGGGCGTCAAGCGCATGCGCGCGGGGCGCACGCAGGCCGGTATCGCCGCGCTGTTCCGTGCGTCGGGCCGCGATCCGTCACGCGCCGGCGCGTACGACCTCGGCTTCGTGCTCGGCCCGCGGCTCAATGCCGCGGGCCGGCTCGACGACATGTCGCTGGGCATCGAGTGCCTCGTCACCGACGACGCCAACCGCGCGCTGGCGATCGCGATGCGGCTCGACGAGCTCAATCGCGAACGGCGGGAGATCGAGGTGCAGATGCAGGACTCGGCGCTGGCGGCCATCGGCGAGGACGTCGGCGACGCCTGTGCGCTGGCCCTCTTCGATCCCGAATGGCACCAGGGCGTGGTCGGCATCGTCGCCTCGCGGCTGAAGGACCGCTTCCACCGCCCGGTGATCGCGTTCGCGCGCGGCAACGCCGGCGAGATCAAGGGATCGGGACGCTCCATTGCCGGCCTGCACCTGCGCGATGCGCTCGACCTCGTCACCAAGCGCCATCCGGGCCTCGTCGTGCGCTTCGGCGGGCACGCCGCCGCGGCCGGACTCACGCTGCGCGAGACCGATTTCGCGGTGTTCCGCTCGGCGTGGGAGGACACGGTGAAATCGCTCGTCACCGCCGCCGACCTCGAGCGTCAGATCGAGACCGACGGCTCGCTTCCGGCCGGCCATGCCACGCTCGCGGCAGGCAGAGCGATTGCAGCGGCGGTCTGGGGACAGGGTTTCCCCGAGCCGAGGTTTTTCGACGGCTTCGAGGTCGTGGAGCAGCGTGTGGTGGGCGGCCGCCACATGAAGCTCAAGGTCGCGCGCGAAGGGCGGGCGTTCGACGCGATGCTCTTCGGCGCGTGCGAAACGTTCCCCGCCCGCATCGAAGCGGTCTACCGCCTCGACGTCAACGAGTTCAACGGCACGCAGTCGCTGCAGCTCGTGGTGCAGCACTGGCACGAAGCCTGAGCCTCGCGCGTCGCACGGTATAATTCGGCTTAATTGGGGTCAGGTCCGAATTTTCCGGGAAAATTCGGACCTGACCCCGAACGCTTTATTCAGGAACCCCATGGAAGCCGAACACATCAACCTCATCGCCAAGCGCCTCGACGACGTCGCGGCGCGCGCCGCAGAGCTGCGGAGGTATCTTTGACTTCGATTCGAAGAAGCTTCGACTGACCGAGGTCGTCCGCCTCACCGAAGACCCCGACATCTGGAACGACCAGCAGCGCGCCCAGGACCTCGGCAAGGAGCGCAAGACGCTCGAGGCGGTGGTCGGCACGCTGGAACGGCTCGATTCCGGCGTGCGCGACGCGAAGGAGCTCTTCGACATCGCCCGCGACGAGAACGACGACGCGACGCTGACCAGCGTCAACCACGACGCCTCCGCGCTCGAGGAATCGGTCGCCGAGCTCGAGTTCCGGCGGATGTTCTCCAACCCCGCCGACCCGAACAACTGCTTCGTCGACATCCAGGCGGGCTCCGGCGGCACCGAAGCGCAGGACTGGGCGGCGATCCTCGAGCGCATGTACCTGCGCTACTGCGAGGGCAAGGGCTTCAAGACCGAGATCCTCGAAGAGTCGCCGGGTGAGGTCGCGGGGTTGAAGAGCGCGACGTTCAAGGTGACCGGCGAGTATGCGTACGGGCATTTGCGCAGCGAGACCGGCGTGCACCGCCTGGTGCGCAAGTCGCCGTTCGACTCGAACAACCGCCGCCATACCTCGTTCGCGAGCGTGTTCGTCTACCCCGAAGTCGACGACACCATCGAGGTCGAGATCAACCCGGCGGACCTGCGCGTCGACACCTACCGCGCATCGGGCGCCGGCGGCCAGCACATCAACAAGACCGATTCGGCGGTGCGCATCACGCACAACCCGACCGGCATCGTCGTGCAGTGCCAGAACGACCGGTCGCAGCACCGCAACCGCGCCGAAGCGATGGCGCTGCTCAAAGCGAAGCTCTACGAGCTCGAGCTTCGCAAGCGCAACGAAGAGAAGCAGGCGCTCGAAGACAGCAAGACCGACATCGGCTGGGGACACCAGATCCGCTCGTACGTGCTCGACCAGTCGCGCATCAAGGACCTGCGCACCAATGTCGAGATCGGCAACACCGAATCGGTCCTCAACGGCGACCTCGACGACTTCATCACCGCGAGCCTCAAGCAGGGGCTGTAAACATGGAAGAAAACAAGACTCCCCTCCTCGATACCAACTCGGTGATCGCCGAGCGCCGCGAGAAACTGAAGGCGCTGCGCGCGCAGGGCAATCCCTACCCCAACGACTTCGACCGCGCGGACCTCGCGGGTCCGCTCGCCGAGCAGTACGGCGGGATGGAGCGTGAACCGCTCGCGGCCGAGGCCAAGTCGGTGCGCATCGCCGGGCGCATGATGCTCAAGCGCGTCATGGGCAAGGCGAGCTTCGCGACGCTGCAGGACATGAGCGGGCGCATCCAGATCTACGTCACCACGAACGACGTCGGGGCGGAAACGCACGACGCCTTCAAGCACTGGGACATCGGCGACATCCTCGGCGTCGAAGGCACGCTCTTCAAGACCAACAAGGGCGAGCTCACCGTCCACGTGAAAAACCTGCGGCTGCTCGCCAAGTCGCTGCGCCCGCTGCCCGAGAAGTTCCACGGTCTCACCGACCAGGAGATCAAATACCGGCAGCGCTACGTCGACCTCATCGTCAACGAGGAGACGCGCAAGACCTTCCGCACGCGCTCGCGCATCATCCAGGCGATCCGCAGCTTCCTCGTCGAGCGCGACTTCCTCGAAGTCGAGACGCCGATGATGCAGCCGATCCCGGGCGGCGCCGCGGCGCGACCGTTCGTGACGCACCACAACGCGCTCGACATGGAGCTGTACCTGCGCATCGCGCCGGAGCTCTATCTCAAGCGCCTCGTGGTCGGCGGTTTCGAGCGCGTGTTCGAGATCAACCGCAACTTCCGCAACGAGGGAATGTCGACCCGGCACAATCCCGAGTTCACCATGATCGAGTTCTACGCCGCATACATGGAATACCGCGGCCTGATGGAGCTCATCGAGAAGATGCTCGCGTATGTCGCGCAGGAGGCGACCGGCTCGACCAGCGTCCAGTACCAGGGCCAGACCATCGAGCTGGGCAAGCCGTTCGACCGGCTCACCATCGTCGAGGCGATCCGGAAGTACAACCCGCAGTACGGCGACGATGTCCTGAACGACCGCGACAAGCTGATCTCGGCGCTCCAGCGGCTCAAGGCGTCGTACAAGCCCACCGACGGCGTCGGCGGCCTGCAGCTCTCGCTGTTCGAAGCGACGGCGGAGACTTCGCTCGTCCAGCCGACGTTCATCCTCGACTACCCCGCCGAAGTGTCGCCGCTCGCGCGCCGCAGCGACTCGAACCCCGAGATCACCGAACGTTTCGAGCTCTACATCGCGGGCCGCGAGATCGCCAACGGCTTCTCGGAGCTCAACGACGCCGACGACCAGGCCGAGCGCTTCCGCGAGCAGGTGCGGCAGAAGGAGGCCGGCGACGTCGAGGCCATGCACTTCGACGCCGATTACATCCGTGCGCTCGAATACGGCCTGCCGCCCACCGGCGGCGCGGGCATCGGCGTGGATCGATTCGTGATGCTGCTCACCGACAGCCCGTCGATACGCGATGTGATCCTGTTCCCGCACATGCGGCCGGAGACGCGGGAAGAGTGACGGATGAGGCGGTGACGGGTGAAGCGGTGACGGATGAGGCGGTGACGAGAACCGGTGACATAAACCGGTGACGGTGTGACGGAGGAGTCATGAACGAGCCGATGTGGAAGCCCTCGCCCGAACGCCTCGCGCAGGCGAACCTGACTGCGTTCATGAAGCGCGTGCGCGAGACGTGCGGCGTCGACGTGCACGACTACGAGCACCTCTGGCAGTGGTCGATCCAGCAGCCCGAAGCGTTCTGGACCGCGCTGTGGCATTTCTGCGGCGTCGTCGGCGATGCCGGCGAGCGCGCCTTTCTCGACGGCCACCGCATGCCGGGCGCGCGATGGTTTCCGGATGCGCGGCTCAACTTCGCGGAGAACCTGCTGCGCCGGCGCGACGACGCGGTCGCGCTGGTCTTCAAGGGCGAGGAGCAGGTTCACACGCGCGTCACCTACGCACAGCTCTACGACGACGTATCGCGCTTCGCACAGGCGCTGCGCGCCGCGGGCGTCGCGCGAGGCGACCGCGTCGGCGGGTATCTGCCCAACATGCCGGCGGCGGTGGTCGCGATGCTGGCGACGACGAGTATCGGCGCGATCTATTCGTCGTGCTCGCCCGATTTCGGCGTGCAGGGCGTGCTCGACCGCTTCGGCCAGATCGAGCCGAAGGTGCTCGTCGCCGCCGACGGCTATTACTACGCCGGCAAGACCATCGACGTCGTGCCGCGCATCCAGGAGATCCTCGACAAGCTGCCGACCGTGGCGAAGACCCTCGTCGTGCCGTATACCCAGCCGAAGCCCGACCTTTCGGGGCTGCGCGGTGCGACGCTGCTCGACGACTTCCTCGCGCCGTATTATCCCGGCGACATCGAGTTCGAGCGCCTGCCGTTCGACCATCCGCTGTACATCATGTATTCGTCCGGCACGACGGGCGTGCCGAAGTGCATCGTGCACGGCGCCGGCGGCACGCTGCTCCAGCACCTGAAAGAGCAGCGGCTGCACGTCGATCTCAAAGCCGGCGAGCGCATCTTCTACTTCACCACGTGCGGCTGGATGATGTGGAACTGGCTCGTCTCGGCGCTCGCGTCCGAAGCGACGCTGCTGCTGTACGACGGCTCGCCGTTCGCCGCGGACGGCCGCATCCTCTTCGACTACGCGCAAGCCGAGAAGGCGACGATCTTCGGCACGTCGGCCAAGTACATCGACGCCGCCGCCAAGCTCGGCCTGGACCCGATCCACACCCACGACCTGTCGTCGGTGAAAGCGGTGCTCTCGACCGGCTCGCCGCTCGTCCCCGAAGGCTTCGACTACGTCTACGAGCACGTGAAGCGCGACGTGCAGCTCTCGTCGATCTCGGGCGGCACCGACATCATCTCGTGCTTCGTGCTCGGCAATCCCATCGGTGCGGTGTATCGCGGCGAGATCCAGTGCCGCGGCCTGGGCATGGCGGTCGAGGTCTACGACGACGAGGGCAAACCGGTCCACGGCGACAAGGGCGAGCTCGTCTGCGAAAAGCCGTTCCCGTCGATGCCGGTGGGATTCTGGAACGACCCCGACGGCGCCAAGTACCGCGCCGCTTACTTCGAGCGCTTTCCCGGCGTGTGGTGCCACGGCGATTACGTCGAGCTGACCGAGCATCGGGGTCTCGTCATCTACGGGCGCTCGGACGCGGTGCTCAATCCGGGCGGCGTGCGCATCGGCACTGCCGAGATTTACCGCCAGGTCGAGCGCCTCGACGAGGTGGTGGAAAGCCTGGCCATCGGCCAGGAGTGGGACCATGACGTGCGGGTGGTGCTGTTCGTGCGCCTGCGCGACGGCGTCACCCTCGACGATGCGCTGCGCGACAGGATCAGGAAGCAGATCCGCGACAACACCACGCCCCGCCACGTGCCCGCGCGCATCGTGCAGGTCGGCGACATACCGCGGACCAAGAGCGGCAAGATCGTCGAGCTCGCGGTGCGCAACGTGGTCCACGGCCGGCCGGTGAAAAACGTCGAAGCGCTGGCCAATCCCGAAGCGCTCGATCTCTATCGCGACCGCGAAGAGCTGCGGAATTAAACCCTGAAGGAAGGCAGGTTCAAGGAGGGAAACCTTGGTTTCCCTCCTTGGCGTTCACCGGCGCAACGCGAGGCATCCGCAGGATGCCTCGCGCCACCTGGCGCGCTGCTTGCTTTTCCTTCACCGAATTGCGCGACACAGCGCAGACAGTGTCTGCGCGCGGCGACATCGAGTGTTACGGATGTAACGCGTTGTAAAACCGCTGCACAGCCGCGTCGCGCCGGCGGTCTAATGAGTGAGCGCAAAAGGAGATCTTGATATGAATACCCACAGCCTTCGAGGGAATCACCCTTTGATCGTGATCGCCGCGATCGCGGTGATCCTCACGTGCCTGCTCGCGATCGGCGTCATGACGGGCATCGTCCCGAGCCCGATGAACCGCGCGGCCGACAAGCAGGAGCTCACCGCCGCGCCGTCCGGCGCGCCGCCGACCACGACGACGACGACGCGCGAGAGCCGCACCGTCACGCACAAGCCGGCCTCCGAGCCGCGGCGCCTGACTTCGAGCGAGCCGGCTAAGACCGCGCCGGCGACCGGTGCGACCTCCAGCAGCACCCGCGAAACCGTCGCCGCCGCGAGCCCCGCGCCGGCGGCCCCGGCCCCCTGCCATAGCTGCGGCACGGTGACCTCGGTCCGCGCGGTGAAGCAACAAGGTGAGGCGAGCATGATCGGCCCGGCGGCAGGCGCCCTCCTCGGCGGCCTCGCCGGACGTCAGATCGGCAACGGCAGCGGCAAGACCATCGCCACGGTGATCGGCGCGGGCGCGGGCGCGGCGGCCGGCACCGAAGTCGAGCGTCGCTACAAGAGCACGACGAGCTATGTCGTCGCGGTCCGCATGAACGACGGCTCGCACCGCAGCTTCAACTACGCGTCCGCCCCGGGCGTGTCGGCCGGCGACAAGGTGCGCGTCGTCAACGGCTCGCTCCAGCGCGACTGACCGCGAGCCCGCTCCGCGAAGAAACCGCGCTACGGCGCGGTTTTTTCGCAGCGGTTGACATATACCCCCTGTGGGTATATACTCGCGCCCATGGACACCGCTGCCACCCCGGCCCGGGCCAGCGTCGATCTGGGCATCGAGGGCATGACCTGCGCGGCGTGCGCCACCCGCGTCGAGAAGGTGCTGAACCGCATCCCCGGCGTCTCGGCGAGCGTCAACTTCGCGACCGGGAAAGCGCGCGTGAGCTACGACCCTGCCCGCTCGGATCTAGGGCGGCTCGCCGCGGCGGTCGCCAAAGCGGGCTACGGCGCGCGCGAGATCGCGGGACGAACCCGCGAGGAAGAGCGCGCACGGCGCCTCTCGGACTACCGTGCGGAGCGCCGGCAGTTCGTCGCAGCGTTCGTGCTCACGCTGCCTTTCCTCGCCCAGATGGCCGTCATGCTCACCGCCGGTCATTACGAGTTCATCCCCCCCTCCCTCCAGCTCGCGCTCGCGAGCGTCGTGCAGTTCTGGATAGGACGACGCTTCTATGTCGGCGCCTGGCACGCGCTGCGCGGCGGCGGCGCCAACATGGACGTGCTGATCGCGCTCGGCACCACGATGGCGTACGGCTACAGCGCGGCCGCGGTCGTCCTCGGCCTCGACCTGCACCTCTATTTCGAAGCGAGCGCCGGGATCATCACGTTCATCCTGCTCGGCAAGCTGCTCGAAGCGCGCGCGAAGTCGCGCACCACGCGCGCGATCGAAGAGCTGATCAGGCTCCAGCCGTCGCTGGCGCGCGTGGAGCGCGGCGGTGAGATCGTCGAGGTGCCCGTCGCGCAGATGCAGGTCGGCGACGTCTTCGTCGTGCGGCCGGGCGACAGCATTCCGGTCGACGGCGTGGTGCTCGACGGCGCCTCGGGCGTGGACGAGGCGATGCTGACCGGCGAGAGCCTGCCGGTCGAGAAAGAGCGCGGCGCACGCGTCTTCGCCGCGACGGTGAACACCACCGGCATGCTTCGCTGCCGTGCGACCGGCATCGGCGCCGATACGGCGCTCGCGGCGATCGTGCGGCTCGTCGAAGAGGCGCAAGGCTCCAAAGCGCCGATCCAGCGGCTCGCCGACAAGGTGTCGGGCGTCTTCGTGCCGATCGTCGTCGCAATCGCGGTCGTCACGTTCGCCGCGACGCTGTGGGTCACCGCCAGCGCCGCCCTCGCGCTCATGCATGCCGTGGCCGTGCTCGTCATCGCGTGCCCGTGCGCGCTCGGCCTCGCGACCCCGACCGCGATCATGGTCGGCACCGGCGCGGGCGCGCGTGCCGGGATACTGATCCGCAACGCCGAAGCGCTCGAGCACGCCGCGCACATCGACACCCTCGTCGTCGACAAGACCGGCACGCTCACGATGGGACGGCCCGAAGTGACCGACGTGGTGCCGCTCGCGCCGGCCCAAGCGCGCGACGTGATCGCGCTCGCCGCGAGCCTCGAGCAATCGTCCGAGCACCCGCTCGCGCGCGCGGTGCTCCAGCACGCGGCCGCGCAGTCGATCGCGGCCGATGCCGTCACCGCTTTCGAAGCGGTACCCGGTCAGGGCGTCAAGGCCGTCGTCGGCGGCGTGCCCGCGCTGCTCGGCACGCGCAGGCTGATGCTCGCGAACGGCATCAAAGTGCCCGAAGCGCACCTCGCCGCGCTCGAAGCGCAGGGTAAGACCGCGGTCGTCGTCGCGCATGCAGGCGCGGCGATCGGAGTGATCGCGATCGCGGACCGGCTGCGTGCAAGCTCGCGCGCCGCGATGGACGCGCTGAAGGCGCGCGGCATCGAGGTCGTCATGATGACCGGCGACAACGCGGCGATCGCCGCCTCGATCGCGCGCGAGGTCGGCATCGAGCGCTTCGAGGCCGAGGTCCTGCCGCAGGACAAGGCGAAGCGCGTCGAGGCGCTGAAGCGTGAAGGCCGCTCGGTCGGCATGGCGGGCGACGGCGTGAACGACGCGCCCGCGCTCGCCGCCGCCGACGTGAGCTTCGCGATCGCCGCCGGCTCGGACGTCGCGATCAGCGTCGCGGACGTGACCCTCATGCGCTCCGACCTCGCCGGCGTCGCCGACGCGATCGCGCTGTCGCGCGCGACGCTCGAGAAGATCCGCCAGAACCTCTTCTTCGCGTTCGTCTACAACGTGCTCGGCATCCCGCTCGCGGCCGTCGGCCTGCTGAACCCGCTCATCGCGGGCGCGGCAATGGCTTTGAGCTCGGTGTCGGTGGTCAGCAACTCACTGCTGCTCAAGCGCTGGAAAGCCGTGAACAAGGAGTAAACGATGGAAACGAAAACACTCAAGATCAGCGGCATGACCTGCTCCGGCTGCGTCGCCTCGGTGCAGCGCGTGCTCACCGCGCTCGACGGCGTGCAGCGCGCGGACGTGTCGCTCGACCGGAAGGAAGCGACCGTGAGCTACGAGCCGGGGCGCGTCACGCCGGACGCGCTCAAGGCCGCGATCGAGGATGCCGGTTATGACGTCGTCGGATAGGGAAGAAGCGCCGCGCGTCGTACAGCCGCATCGCGCTGCGTTGTTGAAGCGGCTCAACCGCATCGAAGGCCAGGTGCGCGGCGTCGCGTCGATGATCGCGCAGGACCGTTACTGCGTCGACGTGCTCACGCAGATCGCGGCGATCCGCTCGGCGCTCGACGCCGTCGCGATGCAGCTGCTCGAGGATCACGCGCACGGCTGCGTGCAGTCGGCGATACGCGCCGGCAAGGGCGACCACGCGGTCGACGAGCTGCTGACGGTGGTGAAGCGCCTTCGCTAAGGATAGCGGGGAAGTTCAAGGAAGGGAGGTTCAAGGAGGGAAAACCAAGGTTTCCCTCCTTGGCGTTCACCGGCGCGGAAGCGCAGCGCCCGCTAGCGGGCGCGCGATTACCAGTTCCAGGGCTGGATCACGGTCCACCAGGAACGTCCCGGACGGCCGCCGTTGAGGTACACGCTGTTCGGGAAGTTCTTCTTCATCACCCGCTCGGCGTCGTTGCGCAGGTCGGTCATCCCGAGCTTGTCGTACGCCTGCACGAGCATGACCAGGCCTTCTTCGTTCGCGGGCGCCGTGGGATAGGTCTTCAGCGCGTACTGGATACGGTTGACCGCCGCGACGTAGGCGCCGCGCTTCATGTAGTAGCGCGCGACGTGGATCTCGTGAGCCCCGAGCGAGTTGACGAGGTACTTCATGCGCTCGATCGCGTCGGGCGTGTACTTGCTCTCGGGATAGCGTGCGACGAGCTCCTTGAACGCATCGAACGATTCCACCCCCGCCTTCGGATCGCGCTCGGACATGTCCTGCTGGCCGATGAAGCCCATGATGCCGAGATCCTCGTTGAAGTTCGCGAGGCCCTTCAGGTAATAGACGTAATCGACGTTGGGATGATTCGGGTGCATCTTGATGAAGCGGTCCGACGCGGCGACGGCGAGCGCGGGCTCGCCCTGCTTGTAGTGCGCGTAGGCGACTTCGATCTGCGCCTGCTGCGCGAAGCGGCCGTACGGATAGCGCGCCTCGAGCTTCTGGTAATACTTGATCGCCTGCTCGAAGTTGCGGTCGTTCAGGTTGGACTTCGCTTCGGAGTACAGCTTGCCCGCCGACCAGCCTTTGGTTTCGTCGTAGTCGCTCTTGAACTGCGCACAGGCGCCCAGCAGCCACCCGATGAGCAGCATCAGGACTACGGCTAAACTACGCTGGATCATGCAAAAACTCCCCGAAAAACAGGATTATAGCTCACAGGCTTCGCCTGCGGCGCTGGCCTTGACCGTACCCGCCGAATGCGCCGGCATGCGCCTCGACCAGGCGCTCGCCAGGCTGCTGCCCGAGCACTCGCGCAGCCGGCTCGCGCAATGGGTCAAGGACGAGCGCGTACGCATCGACGGCCGCGCCGCGCTGCCGCGCGCGAAGGTCTGGGGCGGCGAAGCGCTCGAAGTGCGCCCCGCCGCCGACCCGCGCGAGCTTGCGGCCGCACCCGAGGCGATCGCGCTCGACGTCGTCTTCGAAGACGCGGCGATCATCGTCATCGACAAGCCGGCGGGGCTCGTAGTTCATCCGGGCAGCGGCAACTGGAGCGGCACGCTGCTCAACGCCCTGCTCGACCATGCGCCGCAACTCGCCCAGGTGCCGCGCGCCGGTATCGTCCACCGGCTCGACAAGGAGACGAGCGGCCTTCTCGTCGTGGCGAAGACGCTCGAAGCGCAGACCGATCTGGTGCGGCAGCTCCAGGCGCGAACGGTCAGGCGCGAGTACGCCGCGATCGCGCACGGCGCCGTCGCTCGCGACGGCAAGGTCGAAGCGCCGATCGGACGTCACCCGACGAGCCGCACGCGCATGGCGGTGGTCTCGCGCGGCAAGCCCGCGGTGACCCATTACCACGTGGTCGAGCGCTACCCCGACGCGACGCTGCTCGCCTGCCGCCTCGAAACGGGACGCACGCACCAGATCCGCGTGCACCTCGCCTCGATCAAACATCCCCTCCTGGGCGACCCGGTGTACGGCAAGCGCAACGTTAACCCTAAGCTCGCGTTCCACCGCCAGGCGCTGCACGCGCAAAGGCTGGGGCTCGTGCATCCGGTGTCGCGCAAGGCGATGAGCTGGGAGGCGCCGGTGCCGGAGGATATGCGAGAGCTCATGGAGAGGTTGAAAGGAGAGAAGAGAGAGGAGAGAGGAGAATAGCGTCGCGCCTCCCCTGTCTCCTGTCTCCTCTCTATATTCAAATGTTCAATCCTGACTGGATCGTTCCCGACTGGCCCGCACCCGCAAACGCGCGGGCGGTGATCACCACGCGGGCAGGCGGCGTGAGCGCCGGCCCGTACGCGAGCTTCAACCTCGGTTACAGCACCGGCGACGACACGCAGGCGGTGCGCGCGAACCGCGAGCGATTGCGCGCGATGCTGCCGGCTGAACCGCGCTGGCTCAAACAGGTGCACGGCGCGCGCGTCGTCGAAGCCGAAAGCGTCGCCGACGGCCCGCAGGCCGACGCGTCGACGGCGCGCGAGCCGGGCACGGTGTGCGCGATCATGGTCGCCGACTGCCTGCCGATCCTGTTGACCGACGCCGACGGCAGCGTGGTCGCCGCTGCACACGCGGGGTGGCGCGGCCTCGCGGCCGGCGTCATCGACAACACCATCGCGGCGATGGTCGAGCGCGGCGCCGACGGCAGGAGCCTCATGGCGTACATCGGACCCGGCATCGGGCCGACGGCGTTCGAAGTGGGCGACGACGTCCTCGAAGCCTACACGGCGAAGGATGCCGGCGCGAAAAGCGCTTTCCGGCCGCACGCACAAGGCAAGTGGCTCGCCGACCTGCCGTCGCTCGCGCGGCGCACGCTCGAGCGCTGCGGCGTCGCGCGCGTCTACGGCGGCGACCTTTGCACGTACGACAACGCGCAGCGCTTCTATTCCTACCGCCGCGACCGCATCACCGGGCGTATGGGCGCTTTCATCTGGCGCGTATAATCCGCCCTTTTCTCGGCGACGTGCGCTGCATGACGCGCGCGCTGCCCCGCCGGTTCCTTCAATGACTTCCCTGACCTGGATCGTCGCGACGACCCTCGCGGGTGGCGTGCTCTCGGTGCTCGTCGCCTCGTTCTTCGCGACGTTCGCGAGCGCGGCGCACATCCCGGTGCTCATCAGCTATGCCGTCGGCGCGCTGCTCGGCGCGGTGTTCATCGAGCTGCTGCCCCACGCCTTCGAGGTCGCCACCAGCATGCAGGCGATGGCCGCGACGATACTGGGCGGCATCCTGCTCTTCTTCGTGCTCGAAAAGCTCGTGCTGTGGCGCCACTGCCACCTCGAGCAGTGCGAGGCGCACGATCCGTCGGTCCAGGATCACGCGCACAGCCACGCCGCGCCGCCGCCCAACGGCGCCCACGATCACGGCCGCAGCGGCCTGATGATCCTCATCGGGGACACCTTCCACAACTTCGTCGACGGCATCCTCGTCGCCGCCGCGTTTCTCGCCAACACCGAGCTCGGGATCGTCACCGCGCTCGCGATCATCGCCCACGAGATTCCGCAGGAAGTGGGCGACTTCCTGATCCTGCTGCACTCGGGATATACCCGCCGCGCCGCGCTCCTCCTCAACATGCTCTCCAGCGTGGCGATGGTCGTGGGCGGCGTGATCGCGTATTTCGCGCTGCAGACCGTGCAGCAGTGGGTGCCGCCGCTCCTCGGGCTGGCCGCGGCGAGCATGCTCTACGTGGCCGTCGCCGATCTCATCCCGGGCCTGCACCGCCGGGCGGAGCTCGGCGCGACGGCGCAGCAGGTCGTCCTGATCGGACTGGGCATCGCGACGATCTGGCTGGTCGGCGAAGTCGTGCACTCGTACGTCTGACGCGGCGAGGCGGCACGTCTCGTGCTCGCATCCGTATCTGCCCGCATAATCGAGACCATACCAAACGAACCGGCCCGCCGCCGGCAGCCCGCCATGGCCGAAGAACCGTCTCGCACCGGATCGCCCGCTCCCGCCTCCATGCAGGCGCTCGCCGACCTCAACCGCCAACTCCTCGAGCGCATGATGAAGCCGCTCGCGGAAGACGGCACCGCGCCCGGCAGCGGCGCGATGCTGAAATCGCTGACGACGGCGTTCGCCGCCGATCCCCAGCGCTGGCTCGACATCCAGAGCCGTTATTACCAGAAACAGCTCGAGCTCTGGACCAGCGTTTCGACGACGGCGCCCGATGCCGCGCCGCCGCAGGTCGTCCAGGCCGAGTCGGGCGACCGCCGCTTCCGCGGCGCCGACTGGCAGCAGCCGTACTGGAGCTTTCTCGCGCAGTCGTACCTCCTCAACGCGCGCCTGCTCTCGGAGCTCGTCGAAGCCGCCGAGCTTCCGGCGCGCGACAAGAAGAAGCTCTCCTTCTATACGCGGCAGTACATCGACGCCATGGCGCCGTCGAACTTCCCGTGGAGCAATCCCGAGGCGCTGAAGCTCGCCGGCGAGACCGGCGGCGAAAGCCTGGCTGCGGGGCTGCGCAACTTCGCAGGTGACATCGACCGGGGGCTGGTCTCGATGACCGACGAGACCGCCTTCGAGGTCGGCGGCAATCTCGCGCTGACGCCGGGCGCGGTGGTGTACGAGAACGAGCTCATGCAGCTCATCCAGTACCATCCTGCGACCGACACGGTCTACGAACGGCCGCTCGTCATCGTCCCGCCGTGCATCAACAAGTACTACATCCTCGACCTCCAGCCGCAGAACTCGTTCGTGCGCTACGCCGTCGAGCAGGGCCACACGGTGTTCATCGCCTCGTGGCGCAACATGCCCGAGTCGATGGGCACCACCACGTGGGACGATTACCTGCAGCAAGGGGTCATGCGCGCGCTGGACGTCGCGCTGGACATCACCGGCGCGGACAAGGTGAACGCGCTGGGGTTCTGCATCGGCGGCACGCTGCTCGGCAGCGCGCTCGCGGTGCGCCGCGCGCAGGGTGACGATCGGGTCGCCAGCCTCACGCTGCTCGCGGCGATGCTCGACTTCTGCGACACCGGCGAGATCTCGGTCTTCGTCGACAAGGCGTACGTCGGCAAGCGCGAGCGCGACTTCGCGAACGGCGGCGTCATGCCGGGCAAGGAGCTCGCCCTCACCTTCGCGTCGCTGCGCGCCAACGATCTCATCTGGCAGTACGTCGTCAACAACTATCTCAAGGGCAAGACGCCGGAAGCTTTCGACCTCCTCTACTGGAACGGCGACAGCACCAACCTTCCGGGCGCGATGTATGCGTACTACGTGCGCAACATGTACCTCGAGAACAACCTGAAGAAGCCGGGCAAGCTCACGATGTGCGGCGTGCCGGTCGACCTGCGCAAGATCGACATGCCGGCATACGTCGTCGCAGCGCGCGACGATCACATCGTGCCGTGGCAGACGGCGTACGCGAGCGCGCGACACCTCAAGGGCGCCGTGCAGTTCGTGCTCGGCGCGAGCGGACACATCGCCGGCGTCATCAATCCGGCGTCCCGCAACCGCCGCAATTTCTGGGCCGGCGGTAAACTCATGAAGGACCCGGCGCGATGGCTGGAAGCAGCGACCGACACGCCGGGGAGCTGGTGGAAGCACTGGAGCGAGTGGCTCGCGAAGCAGGCGGGCGAACGCATCCCGGCGTGCTCGACGCCCGGCAGCGACGAGTATCCCGAGATCGAACCCGCACCGGGGCGGTACGTGAAAGAGAAGACGGTTTGAGGTAGTTGCAGCACGCGCGTTTTCAACAGCGGAGGACATCATGGCACAGCGTTTGGCGGTGGTTACCGGCGGGATGGGCGGATTGGGCGAGGCGATCTGCGTAAAGCTTTCCGCCATGGGCTACAAGGTCGTCGCCACGTATTCGCCCGGCAATACCAAATCGAAGCAATGGCTCGACGAGATGAAGGGTCAGGGCCATCAGTTCAGCGCCGTGGAGGTCGACGTCGCCGACTTCGATTCGTGCCAGAAAGCGGTGAAGCAGATCGCGGCCGAGCACGGGCCGGTCGACGTGCTCGTCAACAACGCCGGCATCACCCGCGACATGACCTTCAAGAAGATGGACCGGGCGAACTGGGACGCGGTGATGAAGACCAACCTCGACAGCGTCTTCAACATGACCAAGCCGGTGATCGACGGCATGGCCGACCGCGGCTGGGGCCGCATCATCAACGTCTCCTCGGTGAACGGCCAGAAAGGCGCGTTCGGCCAGACCAACTACTCCGCGGCCAAGGCCGGCATGCACGGGTTCACCAAGGCGGCGGCGCTCGAGTACGCAAGGAAGGGCGTGACCGTGAACACGATCTCCCCCGGCTATATCGGGACCAAGATGGTGCTGGCGATCCCGAAGGACATCCTCGATTCCAAGATCGTCCCGCAGATTCCGGTCGGCCGCCTCGGCAAGCCCGAGGAGGTCGCGGGCCTGGTGGCTTATCTCTGCTCGGAGGAGGCCGCCTTCGTCACGGGCGCCAACATCGCCATCAACGGCGGACAGCACATGCAGTGAGAGGCCGAAAGGAGAGAGGCGATAAGAGAGAGGAGAACACCGTCGCGTGATCCGGGTTCTTCTCCTCTCGCCTTTCGCCTCTCTCCTCTCTTGCGGGAATTTACCCCGCTAATTCAGGCCTTTAATTGTCACGCCCGGGCGGTTGTGGAATAATTGCCGATCGCACTAGCCTCCGAGGTTCCTTCCATGTCGCAGCAGCCGTCGAGAATCATCAAGAAGTATCCGAATCGCCGGTTGTACGACACCGAGACGAGCAGCTACATCACCCTGCAGGACGTGAAGAAGCTCGTGCTCGAGCAAGTCGACTTCCGCGTCGAGGACGCGAAGAGCAAGGACGATCTGACCCGCAGCATCCTGCTCCAGATCATCCTCGAGGAAGAAACCGCGGGCGCGCCGATGTTCTCCTCCGACATGCTCTCGCAGATCATCCGCTTCTACGGCAACGCGATGCAGGGCATGATGGGGACGTATCTCGAGAAGAACATCCACACCTTCATCGACATGCAGAAGCGCCTCCAGGAGCAGTCGCGGCAGATCTACGGCCAGAACCCGATGATCAACTCCGACGCCTGGGGCGAGTTCGTGAAGATGCAGGGGCCGGCGCTCCAGGGCTTCATGAGCCGCTATCTCGAGCAGAGCGCGAACGCGTTCATGGAGATGCAGCAGCAGCTCCAGCAGCAGACGCGCAACATGTTCGGCAATTTCCAGTTCCCCGGTTTCCCCGGGGCGCAGCCGAATAAACCCGAACCCGAAGGCGGCGGCGACGACAAGAAGTAGCCGCGCGTCGTTCTACCGTTTTCCATCGTGAGCACTCAAGCGCCCGCCAAGGTGGGCTTTGTCTCTTTGGGCTGTCCCAAAGCGACGGTCGATTCCGAACGCATCCTCACGCAGCTGCGCGCGGAGGGCTATCTCATCTCGCCGTCGTACGAAGGCGCGGACCTGGTCGTCGTCAACACCTGCGGCTTCATCGACGCCGCCGTGGCCGAATCGCTGGATGCGATCGGCGAGGCGCTCGACAAGAACGGCAAAGTGATCGTCACCGGCTGCCTCGGCGCCAAGGGCGACGTCGTGCAGAAGACGCACCCCAGGGTGCTCGCGGTGACCGGCCCGCACGCCACCGAAGAAGTGATGTCCGCGGTGCATACGCACCTGCCGAAGCCGCACGATCCCTTCGTCGACCTCGTGCCGCCGCAGGGCGTGCGCCTCACGCCGAAGCATTACGCGTATCTCAAGATCTCCGAAGGCTGCAACCATCGTTGCGCCTTCTGCATCATCCCGTCCATGCGCGGCGACCTCGTGAGCCGGCCCATCGGAGACGTGATGAAGGAAGCCGAAGCGCTCGTCGACGCGGGCGTGAAAGAGCTCCTCGTCGTGTCTCAGGACACCAGCGCCTACGGCGTCGACGTCAAGTACCGCACCGGCTTCTGGGGCGGCCGCCCGCTGAAAACGCGCATGACCGAGCTCGCCCGCGCGCTCGGCGAGCTCGGCGTGTGGGTGCGCCTGCATTACGTCTATCCCTACCCGCACGTCGACGAAGCGATCCCGCTGATGGCGGAGGGCAAGGTCCTTCCCTACCTCGACGTGCCTTTCCAGCACGCGAGCGCGCGGGTGCTGAAAGCGATGAAGCGTCCCGCGAGCTCGGAGAACAACCTCGCGCGCATCAAGCGCTGGCGCGAGATCTGCCCGCAGCTCACGATTCGCAGCACTTTCATCGTCGGCTTCCCCGGCGAGACCGAGAGCGATTTCGAGGAGCTCCTCGCCTTCCTCGAAGAAGCGCAGCTCGATCGCGTCGGCTGCTTCGCCTATTCGCCGGTCGAAGGCGCGGCGGCGAACGCGCTGGCCGACCCCGTGCCCGAGGAAGTGAAGGAAGCGCGCCGCGAGCGGTTCATGGAAGTTCAGGCGCGCATCAGCGCCGAACGGCTTGCACGCAAGGTCGGCCGCACGCTGACCGTGCTGGTCGACGAGGTCGACGAGGGCGGCGCGGTCGGCCGCACACCCGCCGACGCGCCGGAGATCGACGGGCTGGTGCACATGCCGCGCTCGCACAAGCTGAAACAGGGCGAGCTCGCCGAAGTGCTCATCGAGGATTCGGACGAGCACGATCTCTACGGCAGGCCCGCCTGACAGGCCCCGCTCGTGATTCCTGCCGACGCGCTCGAGAAGCACGAAGTCAGGCTCGGTAAGACCACGCTCGACTTCTGGACGCGCAAGGCGTCCCACGCCGACGCCGGGGTGCTGCAGCAGGTATTCGTCCAGCAGGATTACCACTTCGAGCAATGGGCGCAGGGACAGCTCGTGCGGCGCCTCTACGACAGCGTGCGTGCCGGAGGCGTCACGCCGCTCATCCTCGACGCCGGCGCCAACATCGGCGCGAGCGCGGCGTGGTTTCGCGCGCTGTTTCCCGAGGCCCGGATCGTCGCGGTGGAGCCCGCGCCCGACAACGTCGAGCTCCTGCGCCTGAACTGCACGGGCCCGAACGTCACCATCGTCGAAGGCGCGGTCGGCGCCGAGGACGGGACGATGCACCTCGTCGATCCCGGCCGCGGCGAATGGGCCTATCGTGTCGAAGCCGAGGGCGGCCGGCCGGTCGCGGTCCATTCGATCGCCGCGCTGCTCGAACGCGCCGGTTCGGCATTCCCGCTGGTGTGCAAGCTCGACATCGAAGGCGGCGAAGCCGATCTCTTCGCGACGAACACCGAATGGGTGGACCGCTTCGCGCTCATCGCGATCGAGCTGCACGACTGGCTGCTGCCCTTCAAGGGCACGTCGCGGCGCTTTCTCCAGACGATCGCCGCGCTCGATTTCGAAGTGATCAACCGCGGCGAAAACCTCTTCTGCTTCAACTCGAGCTTTTTCGAGTGAGCGGCCGTCCCTGCCCGCGCGGGCTCAGCGAAACTCGGCGAGCAGCTTGTCGAGAATCGACATGCTGCGCTGTGCCTCGCTCACGATCCACTCGGTGAATGCGATCACGTCCCTGCGTTTGATGAGCACGGTCGGACACACCAGGTTGTAGGTCGAGGGTTGCTCGACGGCGGGGCCGAACGGCACGACGATCTGTTTCTCCGCGAGCTCGTCCACCGCGAGCAAGCCGCGGCTCAATCCGACGCCGAGACACTCCCTGACGGCCTGATGCATGTACACGCGCGGCGTGAAATTGAGATAGCGCTTTCCTGCGATATCCGGGAGGCCGGCGGCCTGCAGCCAGCCGTGCCAGCCGGGACGCTGCGGCTGTTTGTCGTAATAGGTTTCGTCCGAGCTGTCGAGCAGCGTGTGATTCGCCAGATCGCCCGGCTCGGCGATCGCGCCTGCGTGTCTCGCCAGGTGCGGGCTGCAGATCGGGAATATCGGGTTGCGGCTGAGCGGCACGACACGCAGTCCGCTGAGCGGGCCCTGCCCGTACCAGAGCCCGACGTCGAAAGCGCTGCGGAGCAGGATCGTCGGATCGGGCACCATCGTCATCGACAGCGAGATGTCGTCGCGCTCTTTCATGAAGCCGCCGATGCGCCCCATCAGCCACAGCATCCCGAGGCTCGGGGGGCATGCGACCCGCAGGATGGGCTGGTCTTTCGCGGCCTTCAGATTGCGCGTCGCGTTCGACAGGAGCAGCAGACCGTCCTCGACCTGAGCGACGTAGCGCTCGCCCGCGGCGGTCAGCGCGATCTTGTTGCCCGTGCGACGCAGCAGCTTGGTCTCGAGATATTCCTCCAGCAGCTTGATGTGATGGCTGACCGCCGACGGGGTGACCTTCAGCTCGTCGGCCGCCTTGGTGACGCTCAGCAGCCGCGCGACCACGGCGAATGTTCTCAGGCTCGAGAGCGGTAAACGCGGGGGTTTCATCTCCGGCGCACTTCTTGGTCTTCTCGGAAGCTCCCGTTCAGCGACCGGGCTCGACCCGATGCTTCTCCCGCGCACACTGTGCCACAGGAGGCATCAAAGGCCGTACCCGCCAAAGGTACGACGCGCCGGACTTGACATGGGCGGTGCGAGTCGCGGCGCCGTCGTTCGTCCTAACACGCACCGCATCTCAGCAATCGAAACCCTTGAGGAGGCTCTCGCTCTCGTCGCGCAGACCTTCGAGATAACCTTCGGTGACTGCGCTCGAGATCGACAGCGATACCGCGATGTCGCGCTTGCTGATGAAATCCATCAGCAGCTTCTCACGCTCGGGATGAACCGCGACCAGCGCGCGCAGGAGACACATGTGCGCGTGAATCTGACCTGCTGCGTACGAGACCTTTTCGTCCACGTACTCTCCCTCGATATCGTTCTTGGAATTAGCGCAGTTTATATGATTGACACGCAGCAGGGCCAAGTGCGAGAGCGGTTGAACGTCCGCTCAATCGATATTGAGCAAACCGCCGCTCGCGATGAGGCACTCGGGTTCCGGATAGGTGCGGTGCAACCATTCGGCGGTGAGGTCCTCCATCCGCCGTCGCGCCGCCGAGGACGCGAACGTGTGATCGGCATCGACGGTGTGCTGCTCGACGCACGCGCTGAGCCGCGCGCCGCGCCGCCGTGCGCGGCTGTACTCGCCGAACTCCCGTGCCGTCAGATCGTCGCTGCTGAGCAGCAGCAAGGTGGGGGTGGTCAGCCCGTCGAGCGCACGGCCGAGACGATCGGCGAGCGATTCCCCGCCGCGGCTTGCAGGTTCCCCGGCACTGCCGAGCACGCGACGGATCGACCGCGACAAGTGTGCGGCCGCTGACCCGATGTCCACGCCTCCGGCGAGCAGCTTGCGCCAGAACGATGCTTCGAGCATTCGTTTGGTGTAGTAGTGCTTGACGTAGGCCGCCGCCCGCGCGCGCTCGCTGCCCACCCACGGGTTCAACAGCACCAGACCCGCAATGCGCGCATCGTGCGTCGAGTGCGCGTACAGGAGCGCGGCGGACGCGGCGTCGCACAGGCCGCACAGAATGACGCGATCTATGGACGGACACGCGACGGCGAGCGCGTCGATCGCGCACGCGACATCGGGCGCGATCTCGTCGAACGGCACGCTCGCGCCTGCGCTGTCGCCCATGCCGCGATAATCGAAGCGCATGACCGCGGCGCCGCCGGCGGCGAGACGGCGCGCGAGCAGGACGAACTGGCGATGGCTGCCCACGCGATACTGCGGGCCGCCGACGAGGATCACCACGCCGAGCTTCGGCGATCCGCGGGGCACGCTGACGATGCCGACGAGGCTCTCGCCGGCGCATTCGAAGACGACAGGCTGTTCGTTCATCCGAGCCCGCCTAACGGTCGCGTGCGCCGCTCTCCTGCGCCGACAGCAGCTCGGCGAGGTGACGAATGGGAATGGCGAACGTGATCCCCGAAGGATGGCTCAGCACCGACTCGCGCGTGCCCTTCACGAAGACCATGTTGATGATGCCCACGACTCGACCCGATTCGATGTCGAACAAGGGGCTGCCGCTGTTGCCCGGATAGGCCGTGGCGTCGAGCTGCAGCACCGAGAACGTGCCGGCTTTGACCCGGCGCACGACGCGCGGGTCGAGCTGCCGTGCGCTTGCCATCGGCAGCGCGATCGGCGTGATCGCGGACACCATGCCCCGGTGCGTCACCGGCGCGAGACCGAGCACGCCGCCGACGGGGAAGCCGGTAAACGCGACCATGTCGCCCTCTCGCACCGCGTCCGATGCGAACGACAGCGCGGGCAACGGCGCGCCGTTGATGCGCAGCACGGCGACGTCGTGGCCGCCGTCGGTCACCACCAGTGCAGCTTCGCGCGGCTGCGGCTCGCCGCCTGCGCGCACCATGACGACCAGCACCTCGCGCTGCTGCACGTCGAGCTGCTCCGGCAGCACGTGCGCGTTGGTCGCGACCCGGGTGCCGTCACCGACGACGAAGCCGGTGCCGCGAAACTGGAAAGGCGGGCTGCGCGTCTTCTGATAAGTGCCGACGGCGACGATCGAAGGTTTGATGCGCTCGATGGTGTCGGGAAGCGCGCCGGCGCGGCATGGCATCGCTCCCGCCAGCGCGAGCAGCAATAGCGCGAGTCGGACCGGCACGGATCAGAACTCGCGCGCGGGCGTTGCGGCGGCCGACACCCTCGGCCCGCGAGACGCGGCTTTGCGGATGCTGCCGAGCTCCGGTGACGAATCGGTGACGGCCGGGTCGAACGGATGCTCCAGCGCCCCGTACAGCCGCAGGATGCGCTGCACGTAATCGCGAGTTTCGGCGAACGGCGGCACTCCACGGAAGCGGTTCACCGCGCCCTCGCCCGCGTTGTACGCCGCCGCGACGAGCGTGACGTCGCCTTCGAAATACGCGAGCAGCCAGCGCAGATAGGCCAGTCCCCCGCGTATGTTCTGTGCCGGATCGAACGGCCTGGCGACGTTGAAGCGCGCCGCCGTCTCCGGAATGAGCTGCATCAGTCCCTGCGCGTTCTTCGGCGAGCGCGCCGAAGCCTCGAAGTTCGATTCGGCGCGGATCACCGCGAGCGCGAGACGCGGCCTGACCCCGTACTTGGGCGCGAGCTCGCGGACGAGTCCCGCCGCGAGCTTCTGCATCGGGGTGCGCGGCACGAAGGCCTCGTCGTCGTGCGCTTCGCGGTCGACAGGCGTCGCGGGCGCTGCCGCGAGCAAGGGCGGGTCGGGGGTGAGACAGTGCGGAGCCGCAGCGACCGAGTCGCCGACGAAACGCAGCATCTGCGCGGCGTGGTCATGGCCCTGCGAGGCGGCGAGCCGGAAATAGAATGCGGCCATGGCGTCATCCTTCGGCACGCCGCGCCCGTTCGCATAGATCCAGCCGAGGCTGAACTGCGCTTCGACGTCGCCGTAACGCGCCGCCTTGCAGTAGAGCTCGATCGCCCGCGCGACATTCCTGCGCACGCCTTCGCCGTGCTCGTACGCGCGCGCTTCGGCGCGCAGCTCGGACGCCTCCTGGCCAAAGCCGTCGGCCGCGCACAGCCCGAGCAGCGCGCACGCCGCGATTGCGCGCAGCCCCGCTCGCGACCGCATCAGAGCTGCTGCCGCAGCTTGGCGAGCTCGGCCTGCCCGGCGAACTTGTCGCCGAGCTTCGCGAGCGAATCGATCTCGGCGCGCGCCGCCTGCTTGTCGCCGGCCTTGATGAGGCCGCGCACGAGATTGAGGCGGATCTCGGCCGATTCCGGCGCCGCCGCCGAAGCCTTGCGCAGGAGCTCGACGGCCCGTGCGGTCTCGCCGCGCTCGATCAGCAGTCCGGCGTAAGTGTCCATCACCGACGGATGCGCGGGCGCGACGGCGTACGCTTTTTCGGCGTACTCGATGGCGTGGGGGTCCTTGAGCTGCGCGGCAGCCCAGGCGAGATTGTTGAGCACGACCGGATTCGACGGCTGGTCTTTCAGGATCGCCCGATACTGCTCGACGGCGGCGGCGTAGTCCTTCGAGCTCAGCGCGGCCTGCGCGAGCATCATGCGAAAAGCCTGGTCGCGCGGATTGGTGCGCAGCCAATCGGCGGCAAAGCGCTCGGCACCCCCCCGATCGCCGCCGGCCACGAGCACGGTATGCAGGCGCACGGCGAGATCGGTCGAGCTGCCGGTCTGCTTCAGGCCGGCGCGATAGGCCGCAGCCGCTTCGCTCCAGCTCTTGCGCGTGGCATGAATGTCGCCTTCGAGCACGTAACCGATCGCCTGCCGCGGATGCGCCCTTTGCACCTGTCGCGCGACCTTCATCGCCTCCTCGACGCGCCCGGCGCTCAGGTGCACGGCGATCAGTCCGCGCTGCGCATCCAGCGAATCGGGCCGAACGGCGAGCGCTTCCTTGAGACTGCCCGCCGCGGCGTCGACCTGCTTTGCGGCGAGCTGAGCTTCGGCCATGCGTAGGTACGGATGTGGGCTACCCGGCTGCAGCTCGGTCATGCGCTTGTAAATGCTCAGCGCTTCGTTCGTCTCACCGTTCACCTGGTACGCCCGCGCCGCGGCGTCCATCAGCTCCAGGTTGTCGGGCACCGCGGCCATGCCTTCGCGTGCCGCAGCCAGCGCTTTCTGCGTGTCTTTGTGTGCGAGATAGTGACGAACCAGCGTCGCGCGCGCCTTGCCGTTGTTCGGCTGCGCGGCGACCGCTTTCTCGATCAGCGCGCCGACTTCAGCCGGCGGCTTGCCCGTTACGGCCGAAAGCTCGGCCAGCGACAGGATCGCGGCCGCGTTCTTGGCATCCTTGGCGATGATCGCCTCGTATCGGACGCGTGCGGCTTCCGGCTTCTTCTCCGCCAGATCGATCCTCGCAAGGCTCGCCACCGACGGCAGGTACGCCGGATCGATCTCGAGCGCGCGCTCGAAGCTCTTGCGGGCCGTCGCGAGATCGGCCTTGAGCATGAATGCAATGCCGCGCAGGTGGGGCGCGAGCGGTCCGGGCTGCTTCTTCTCGAGCGCCGCGATGGCCGCCAGCGCGCGCTCGTACGAGCGCTGCTGCAGGTACTGGGAGATCAGGGCGAGGTCGGCGCGGGTGCCGCTATCCCCGGCGGCGACCTGCTCCAGCTCGGTCAGGCCTTTCTGCGTATCGCCGCTCGCGAGGCGCGACAGCGCCAGCGCCGTGCGCACTTTGGAATTCGACGGCTCGAGCTCGGCCGCGCGCGCGAAGCTTGCGGCGGCCTTGCCCGCCTCGCCGTTCATCATGTGAGCCTCGCCGGCGAGCGCATGCAGGCTTGCGTCTCGCGGCGAGGCATTCAGTCCCGGCTCGAGCGACTCGAGCGCTTTGGCCGCCTGACCGCTGCGCAGGTACGTCGCGACCAGCACGCGCCGGGCGAGCGTCTGGTCGGGCGAGCGCGACAGCACTTTCTGCGCGTGGGCCTCGGCCTGCGCATACTGGCCGAGGTCGAGCTTGATCGTGGCCGCGAGCGTGAGCGCCGCGGGATCGTCGGGCGCGACGCTCAGCGTTTGCTGGATCGCCTGCTCGGCCTCCTTCAGCTTGCGGTTGCGGTACTGGTAGAGCGCGTCGAAGTACGCGGTCTGCGGATGCTTGGGCGCGACTTTCTTCATCGCCTCGAGCTGCTTGCCCGCCTCTTCGAGCTTGTTCTGCCTCAGGAGCAGCGACACGACCGCGGCCTGGGCGGCCGGAGACTGCGGCCGCAGCTCCACGGCTTTGCGCAACGCTTCGAGCGCCGCGTCGGGCTGCTGGTGCGCGGCCAGGAGATCGCCCTTGAGCTGCCACGACTCGGCCGACTTCGGATCCGCCGCGACGGCCTGCTCGACGAGTTGCAGCGCCGCGGCGAGATCGCCGCCCACAGCGGAGAGCCGCGCCTGCCCCAGCTTCGCGCGCACGTATGCAGGGCGCGCGGCCAGCGCCGCCGCGAAGGCGCTGCGCGCGGCCGCCTGGTTACCGCCGGCGAAATGGGCGTAGCCGATCGCCGTTTGCAGCTCTGCGATCGCGTCGGGGTCGCTCACGGTCTGCGACGCCAGCTCGTCGAGCACTTTCTTCGGTTGTCCGATCGCCACCAGCGCGGTGGCGAGCGCCGGCACGACCTTGTCGGCGGGATACTTGAGCTCGTACGCGCGGCGCAGCTCCTTTTCGGCGCTGACGTAGTCGCCCGTCGCGAGCAGCTCGCGCCCGAGGAGATAGCGCGCCTCGGCGTTGCCGGGCTGCTTCTGCAGCGCGTTCCTGAGCTGAATCGCCGCGGCATTGTGGTCCTGCTTGGCGATGTACGCCCGCGCCGACTCGACGAGGCTTTCGGGCGTCTCGCGGCTGCACGCGGCGGCCGTCAGAGCGGCGAGGACGAGCAGCGTGGTCCTGCAGAATTTGGAAGAAGTCATCGTGAACCCGTTCTAAAGCCGCGATCAGCGCAAGCCGAAGCGGTGCATGAGGTCGTACAGGGTGGGACGGCTGACGCCGAGGACCTCGGCGGCCTTGGCGATGTTGCCGTTGACGCGGCTCAATACCGAGATGACCGCGCTGCGCTCGGCGGCATCCCTCACGTCGCGCAGGCTGAGCGTGGTTTCGGTGCTTTCGCGCTGCTCGTCGAAACCGAGATCGGCCGCGGTGATCTGCCGTCCCTCGGACATGATCACCGCGCGCTTCACGCAGTTCTCGAGCTCGCGTACGTTGCCGGGCCACGCATGCGCCGCGATGGCGTTCAGCGCGTCGTCGGACAGCGCGAGGCCGCCGCGCTTGTAGTCCTCGGCGAAGCGGCGCACCAGCGCATGTGCGAGGAGCGCCGCGTCGCCGCTGCGGCTGCGCAGCGGGGGGATCGACACCACGATCTCGGCGAGACGATAGTAGAGATCCTCGCGAAAACGGCCGTCGGCGATCAGCGCCTTGACGTTCTGGTGCGTGGCGCAGACGATGCGCACGTCCACCGCGATCTCGCGGCGGCCGCCGAGCCTTTCCACCACGCGCTCCTGGAGGAAACGCAGCAGCTTCGCCTGCAGCGCGAGCGGCAGGTCGCCGATCTCGTCGAGCATGAGCGTGCCGCCGTCGGCGAGCTCGATCTTGCCCGGCGTCGTCTTCACCGCGCCGGTGAACGCGCCTTTCTCGTAGCCGAAGAGCTCGCTCTCCAGGAGGTTCTCCGGGATGGCGGCGCAGTTGATCGCGACGAACTTCTCGGCGGGCCGGCGCGAGAGCTGGTGCAGGCCCCGCGCGAGCAGCTCCTTGCCGGTGCCGCTCTCGCCGAGCAACAGCACCGACGCGCCGGTCGTCGCGACTTTCTCCACGGTCCGGCAGATGCGCAACATCTCCGGATCGCGCGTGAGCAATCCGCTGAGCGCGTCGGGCTGCTGCATGGCGAGCAGCCGGCGGTTCTCGCGCTGCAGGTCGTAGAGCCGGAAGGCGCGCTCGAGCGTGAGCGCCAGCAATTCGGGTTCGAACGGCTTGGCGTAGAAGTCGTACGCCCCGAGCGCGATCGCTTTCAGCGCGTGCGCCCTGTCGTTCTGCCCCGTAAGGACCACGACCTTGGTCTCCGGCGCCTCGGCGAGGATCTGCTCGAGGAGCTTCAGCCCTTCCTCCGGCGAATCGGGATTCGGCGGCAGGCCGAGATCCATCGTGATCACCGCGGGCGAATGGCGCCGTACCTGCGCGAGCGCCTCCTCGCGATCCGCAGCGGTCACGGTCTGGTAGCCGTCGAAGGCCCACCGCATCTGCTTCTGCAGCGCCGGGTCGTCCTCGACGATGAGCAGCACGCGCGCGGCTTCGCTCACGCCACCGCCTCCGGCTGCTCGCGCGCCGACCGCGCATCGTCGTACAGCGGCAGCAGCACGCGCATCGTCGTGCCGCCGCCCACACGTGTTTCGACGTCGATGTCGCCGCCGAGCTCTCGCACGTACTGCAGGCTCTCGTAAGCCCCTATTCCCATGCCGCCGTCTTTCGTCGTCTGAAACGGTTTGAACAAACGCTCGCGCGCGAACTCGGGCGTCATGCCGCAGCCGTCGTCGCAGACCTCGACCACCGCGTGGCCGCGCGCGCGCTCCGCGCGCACGCGAACGCCGCCGCTCCTGGGCGTGGCGTCTATCGCGTTCTGGACGAGGTGCCCGATGACGCGCTCGATGCGCTCGGCATGGCCTCGCGCGAGCACGTCTTCCTGAAGGTCGTAAACCGGCTGGGGTTCCTGGCCCTGCTTGGTGCGCGCTACCCGGCGCACGACGTCGGCGACGTTGACCGGCGCGGCCGACTGGATCGGCGTGTTGCCGTCGCGAAGCTGCAACATCAGGTGCTGCATGCGCTGCACCACGTGCTGCACCGTGGCGAGCATGTCTTCCTGGAACTCGACATTATACTTGTGGCGCTCGGCGTTCTTCAGCATGAGCGAGAGCTGCGCGACGAGGTTCTTGAGATCGTGCACGACGAACGCGGACATGCGGTTGAACGCGTCGAACTTGCGCGACTCCAGGAGCGCCTCGGTCGCCTGCATGTGACCGATGAAGCTCGCGGCCTGCCGCGCGGCGGTCTTCAGGAGATCGCCCACTTCCCAGTCGATCGCGATGCGCGTGCGCGGCGTGCCGAGCACGACGAAGCCGATGAGGTCGTCGCCCAGGGCGAGCGGGACGATGAGCCACGCGCTCGGCAGCGCCGAGAGCCACTCGGGAATGCGCAGCTCGCCGTAGCGTCCCGGCGACGAGCGATACTCGTCGAGGTCGACCACCCAGCCGCTCTCGCGCAGATAGCGGACCAGGCCGCCGTCGGTCCCTTCGGCGCCGGCGCTCTCGCCCATGTTCCAGCGCGTCCTCTGCCGGTATTCGCCGTCCGCGCCCTCGCGCAGCCACAGCGCACCGCCGGGGCTTTCGACGAGGTTCGCCAGGCCGTGCACGATCTGCTGCCCCAGCACCGCTTCGCCTTCGGCCGAGGCGAGCGTGCGGGTGAACCGCAGCCACTCCTCGCGATAGTCGTAGCGATGGCTGTGGAAGTGCTTCGCGACGAAGACACGCAAGCGTGCGCGCACCGCGCCGGAGGTCGCGAACACGCACAGTCCGACGAGGCCGGCGAACAGGAGCGCGACCTGGAATGCCGGCCCCCACGTGCCGCCGGCGATGCGCACGTAGTAGCCCGCGCCCGCGACGAACAGGAGATAGACGCCGGTCGCGACCAGCGCGGCGGAATGGAACACCACGCGGTGCGACAGGCGCACCTGCGTGTGCCACGCGCCGGTACGCGCGGCGCCGATCGCGATCAGCGGTGCGATCGCGGCGTTGACGAAGCCTCTCACGCTGAACGCGTGAACGTCGACGAGGTTGAAGAGCAGCGCGTCGCTGTAGACGTAGACGTCGAAGCCGCAGACCGCGGCGAGCCCGATGCACAGCGGCTTCACCTGCCAGCGCGCATCGGCCGAGACGTTGCGGTACAGGGTTTCGAGGAGAACCAGCGCGAATACCGCCATGCCGAGCGAGCTGAGCATCGCCAGGCGGCCCGGAGCGCCGAGGATGGGCCACGCGTTCGCCGCCGCGATCACGCTGAACAGCGCGAAGCACCCGAGCACCGCGCCGACCCGGATGAGCGGACGGCAGCGGCTCGCGGTCTCGGCGTCGCGTGCCCCGGCGAGGAGCAGGACCAGGAAGGCGAACCACGCGCACATGCGCAGGGCGTCGGCCACCGCCGCTGCGATGAGGAAGCCGAAGACCTGGGTGACGGCGAACGCCCAGCCCGCCAGGCCCCACACCGCGCTCAACACGCACGCTGCGGCGAGCGCCGAGCGATGGCGGCCGCCGCCGCGCGTCAGGCCGAGCTGCAGCGCGAGCCCGATGAAGATGACGCAGGCCGCACCATAGCTCCAGGCTGTAACGGTCACGCGCGCTCCGCGATCGCGTAGGCAGCCGCGGGCGCGGCTACTGGGCGCCTTTGCCGGTGATGACGACCATCACCGTCTCGAAGAGCACGACGAGGTCCAGGAACAGCGTGTGGTTCTTGATGTAGTACAGGTCGAACTGGAGCTTGTTGACCGCGTCGTCGGGGCTGGCGCCGTAGTGATAACGCACCTGCGCCCAGCCGGTGAGCCCGGGCTTGACGCTGTGACGGGCGGCGTAGAACGGGATGTCTTTCGTGAGCTTGTCGACGAAATACGGCCGCTCGGGTCGGGGTCCGACGAGGCTCATGTCGCCCTTGAGTACGTTGAGGAGCTGCGGCAGCTCGTCGATGCGGTATTTGCGGATGAAACGGCCGACGCGCGTCACGCGCTCGTCGTTGGTCTGCGCCCAGCGAGGCTTGCCGTCGCTTTCCGCGTCGGGTCGCATGCTGCGGAATTTGGCGACGCGCAGAAGGCGGCCGCCGCGGCCGACGCGCTCCTGGGAGTAGAAGATCGGGCCGCGGCTCTCGGCGAGGATCAGCAGCGCGGTCACCAGCATCACCGGCAGCGCGAGCACGAGCAGCACGGCGCTCACGACGACGTCGAACACACGCTTGTTGAACGTACGGGTCCAGCCCTGCCGGAAACCGTCGCCGAAGACGAGCCAGCTCGCGCGCAGCGAATCGAGCCGGAGCTGACCGAGCGCGCGCTCGAAGTAGCTGGAAAGGTCGAGCACGCGCACGCCGGCGAGCTTGCAGTCGAGCAGCGCGTTGACCGGCATGCCGCCGCCGCGCCGCTCCGAGACGGCGACGACGATCTCGTTGACCTTGAGGCCGAGCGCGACCTGCGCGAGCGAGGCGCCTTTCGCCAGGACGCGCGAAGCCGCGACCTGGGGCTTGGAATCGTCCACGGGGTAAAAGCCCACCACGGTGGTGTCCGCACGCTGGAGCGAGTGCTCGAGCGCCTGCGCGTCGGCGCCGGTGCCGACGACCATCACCCGGCGCTGCAGCACCGGCCGGAACCCGAGCGCGCTGGCGGACAGCCGGATCGCGAGAATGCCGAGGAATGCCGCAAAGGCGTAGACGGCGAGCCCGGGATAGCCGAGGTGTCGCTGGGGAACTTCCTCGAAGAGTGCGTAGGCCACGGGTGCGGCGAGGAATCCCGACGCCAGCGCGAGCGCCGCGAGGCGCGCCGTGCTGCGCTTCACGCGCAGGTGGTAGAACCCCAGCGCCTTGTTGAGCGCCACCGCGACGACCGCGAACGTGATCGCATACGGCGCCGCCATCCAGACCGCCGGAAGCTCGGCGTAGCTCATCCATGCGGCGCCGAGGACCAGCGCCACCAGCAGCAATACGTCGAACGCGATCTGGATGACCGTGTGCGACGGCAGCCAGTGACTGAACACCCTGATCAAGATATTCCCCTATCGACCACTTTTCGCGCCCTTTCGAGGCGCTCTTCTACGTTCTATGGGTCCGCTCGGCGCCGAACCACCGGGCGATGCTAGCGCAACAAACTAGGTGCTAATTTGAAAACGATTTTTAGATTTATTTGAAACTCGGCGTAGGTGCACAAAGCAGCAAATTTAGTCGCACCGGCGATCGACGGCGTCGGCCATTCGAGCTATCCGGGAGACGGGCGTATTGTGTACGGCCACGCTTACAGGAATAAGGCAATAGTTCAAACGTTGCTGCTTGACACAAAGTGCAACATTCGTCACGCGCGGCCGGAAAAGACGCCGGCGCACGGCCGCTTCAAGGCAAAGCTGAGGGGGAATTCTTAGACGGCAGTCCCCGACCACCCCTGCCACGGACTGGGGACTGCGTTTCTTGAGGGTTGCAACGTGGCACGTGCAATTTTACACAAATTGCACCAAGTTGTATGTCGGGGAAAGCTATCGGGCGAACATTTTTCGCAACGCCCGCCCGCCGATGTGCCGCATGGCGGCGAGCAGCCCGAGCGGGCGCCGCGGATCGAACGCCATGATCCCCCACCGCTCCCTGCGACCCGACATCCAGTCCCGCTTGTAAGGCTCGTCTCCCATTAGGAAATCCACCTCGTCGACGCGGTCGACGTCGAGCGCATGGCGCATCATCTCGAGCATGAGCTGGGAGCCGACCGACCATTCCGCGTAGCGCTCGTCGTGGGCGAGCTTGTAGATGGAGGCGGTGCCGCCGGACGTTAGCCACAGCTGGGCCGCGGCCGGCTGATCGTCGATATAGAGGACGCCCAGGCGCAGCCAGCCTTCGGCGGCGGCGACGCGTATGAGCCGAGGGATGAAGGTCGGATCGGGCTCGGGTTCCTTCCAGCTTGCGGCATAGACCCGCTCGTACGCACCAACGATCCGCTCGAGGTCGGCGGCCTCGCCCGTCGTGATCGCCACACGCACATCGTGCGAAGCGGCAAGCTTTCGCGTCTTGCGTCGGATGGTGTTGCGGAGCGCGGCAGGCAGACTCTCGCAATATTGCTCGAACGAGCGCCCGGCGACGTGCAGGTACCAGTTCGCGAAGCGGAAGTAACGCTGGGTGAGATAGCCCGCGGCGCGAAAAGCGTCCTCCAGCGCAACGAACGTCGGGGCCTCGATCGCGAGCGGCTGCAGGTCGACGATGTCCCACGCTCGCTCGCGGGCTACGACCCGCGCGACCTCGGGGAGGCAAGTGAGCGCCGCGCCCGGCGTGACCAAGGGTGCGAACAGCGGTGTGTAGTAGCTCGATAGAGCGCGCAGCGTGCGCGGTCGCCATAAGCCGCGGCCCGCTTCCTCCACGGTAGGTAATTCAGCGATCGACTCGCCGCTCGCCGTCCTTAGCGAATAGACGCGAACGGGCGCCTCGGCCCTCGGACCCGTTGCGCTCAGCAGTTCGAACCACCGGGGCGACAGAAACACGCTCGCGCCATCGACATCGGTCCGGCACTCGACTGAAACGGCATTCGGCGAGGCACTCATGCCTGTCGCGGCTTCGGCGCGGGCTTAGAATGCAGCCCAGCCCAACTTTGTTGCTGTGATTGGGGCAACGTAGCCACAAGCGCAAAGGTGCAAATTGGACTCAGCTCAACGCCTTCCGATAGTGGTGGACCTGGATGGAACGCTCACCCCGACGGACACCCTGCTCGAATCGCTCCTCAAGCTCCTGAAGACGTCCCCGATCGCGCTGCTCAACCTGCCGCTGTGGCTGCTCCACGGCCGCGCACGATTCAAAGCCTCCGTCACGAGCCGGGTGAGCCTGTCCGTCGAGCACCTGCCATTGCACGGAAAGCTTCTCGCCTACCTTCGCGAGCAGAAGACGCTGGGGCGTTCCATCGTGCTGGCGACGGCCGCGCACGTGGGGATCGCCCGTGCGATCGGTCAGCATGTGGGCATCTTCGACAAGGTCATTGCGACCGCGGGCGATGATAACCTGAAGGGCGAAGCGAAACTGCGCGCCATACGCGAGGCCGTCGGCAACGAGTTCGTCTATGCGGGCGACAGCCGCGCGGACGTGCCGATCTGGGAGGCCGCAAAGGCGGCCATCCTAGTGGGCGTGCCGTCCCGACTCACACGTAGGATTCGTCGGAGCGTCGTCGTAGAACGCGAGTTTCCGAGGCGGTCCGTCGACCTGGGCGCATGGGCAAGGGCTTTCCGAGTGCACCAGTGGGTTAAGAACTGCTTGCTGTTCGTACCTGCCCTCACCGCTTTCTCTCTTTCGACGTCGATGCTCAGCCAGAGCATTGTGGCGTTTGTCGCCTTTTCGCTCGCCGCCTCGGCGACTTACATAGTTAACGATCTGTTGGATCTGGAAGCTGACCGCGCACATCCACGCAAGCGCACACGTCCGTTCGCCAGCGCGCATCTGCCGATCGCGCATGGGCTCGTCGTCGCTCTCGTCACGTTGGTGATTGGATGCTTACTAGCGTTGGCAGTTTCGGCAGCGTTCTTTGTGATGCTTTTGATATATCTCGGGCTGACCAGCGCTTACAGCTGGACGTTGAAGCAGTACGTCGTACTCGATGTGTTGGTGCTTGCGATCCTGTACACGCTCAGGATATTCGCGGGCTCGGTCGCCATAGGCGTCACGACGAGCTCGTGGCTACTCGCCTTTTCGATCTTTCTTTTTCTCAGCCTCGCATTGGTGAAGCGTTGCGCGGAGCTCGTAACGCTACACGAACAGGGGACTTCAACGACGCGCGGCCGAGACTATCGAGTGACCGACCTCGCCGTGCTGTGGCCGCTCGGAGTCGCCGCTGCGGTATCTGCGATCGTCGTATTCGGGCTCTTCATCGTCACGCCCGAGACCCAGGCACGCTATGCGAGCCCTCAACTGCTTTGGCTGGTGGGGCTCGGGCTTATTTACTGGCTCACGCGTCTGTGGATCAAGACATCTAGAGGCGAAATGCACGACGACCCGATCGTTTACGCTGCGAAGGATCACGGCAGCCGCATCCTTGTCCTCGTAATAATCGCGGTAGTGGTTGTCGCACACACCGTCGCCTTCTCTTGGCCGCTATGAACCCACTCCTGACTGCGCTTCTGAGCATAGTGCTTTCAGTCGCGGCGCAATTCTGCCTAAAAGCCGGCATGTCCAGTGCGGATGCCCAGAGCGCCTTGAGCGATCCATTTCGAGTGCGAGCAGTCGCCGCCATATTCGCGAACGGATATGTTCTCGCCGGCTTCGCGCTCTACGCTCTCGGCGCCGTGGTATGGCTCGCTGTGCTGTCGAAATGGGATGTGAGCAAGGCATATCCGCTCGTCGGCCTCGGCTTCCTTGCAACGGTCGCTGTCGGTGCGATTGCGGGAGAGCACGTTTCGCTGCCCCGATTAATCGGTGTGCTCCTCATTTGCGCCGGCGTATTCATCGTCGCGCGCAGTTGATATGGCGCTCTGCGATATCAGGATGAGCACTCGCGACGTATGCTGGCTCGTAGGCATCGTCGCCGCAGGAGTAGTCTTGCGCGTTGCCGCCGTCTTGTTTCTGAAACACATCCCCGAAAGCGACGAGCTCGCTTACATCAGCATGGCCAGAACTCTCATAAACGGCCCTGCTATGGTGGACGATGCGGGAAATCGCGCCATGTATAACGCGGGCTATCCGCTCCTCGTCGTCGCACCTGTTTTCGCATTGTTTGGTGAAATCGTCTCACCGGTTCTGACAGCTAACGCCATCTTGGGCGCAGTCACGATCGTTCTTTGCTACTTTGTGGCGGCGGAGGCCGGAGCCGGCCGCTGGGGAAGACGAATCGCAGCGCTCTCATGGGCCGTATATCTTCCGGCGAGTGTGTATTGCGTCTATGTTCTGAAGGAGAACCTGTTGACGCCGCTAATGCTAGGCACAATCTGGTGCTTACTACGGCTCATGCAAAAGCCTTCCTGGACCATCGCCCTTGCGGCGGGTTTGTTATTCGGATTGATCTCACTAACCGGTAACGCAGGGCTCGCGCTCGCCGGCGCCGCAGCTCTCACATTGGTGTTCCTCCCGGTAAACACCAGGAAGCGCATCGTTTTATCTATGATCGTGATGATCGTCGCCTTCATTACTGTCGCTCCATGGCTCATTCGAAACGCTGTAGTATTGGGAAGCCCTGTGCTCAACACCAACGGGGGTTTCAATCTTTATCTCGGCAACAACCCCGCTGCGACCGGTTGGTTTGTGTCCATTGCAGATACTCCGCGAGGAGGGAGTTGGGCTGAGCTTCGCCGCAGTGGAGAGGTGCGTGCGTCGAATGTGTTGAAGCAAGAAGCGCTAGCCTGGATAGCGGAGCACCCCGCCGAATTCGGGATGTTGGCGATCAAAAAGGTGCTTTATTTCTGGACACCGCCATTCCATAGCGGAAAACAACCGGCGGGAACAGTCGAGAGCTCCGTCAGGCTGCTTTGGGCAATAGAGTTTCTCGTTCTCGCACTCTGTGCTCTAGCCACTGTCTTTCTCAGCACGCTGCGCGAGCGACGCTGCGCCTTGCTTTGGACTGCCGTGGGTTGCTACACGGCGGTGCACGCGCTCTTCTACGTGATCTTTCGCTATCGCGAACCGATCATGCCGCTGGTGTGTATCCTTGCCGCTCTCGCTGTTGAGAGATACTTTGCCGCGGCATCATCTGGACGTGTCGACCGCGGGAGTTCCTGAGCGAGATAACAGCCCGCAGAATCTCACGCGTGAGAGAGTTGTCGGTAATACCCTCTGCCAAATCAGAAACCAGGCCATCGCTTTCGTCTGCGCTCGACATCAAGGCTTTCTCTGCCTCGTCTTCTTGGCCCTGATTCGCGGGGCCCGTCACGAAGTCAGTTAGTTGCAGGCGGCTTTCCTTCGATGACGTTCATGTTCAGCATCGGAATCTCGTTCGTGATCGTGACCGGATCTTTGTTGACCTGACCAAGGTTACGGTAAACGATCAACAACTTCTCTTGCGCATTGTAATTAGCGAGCATCGGGAATCGCGTGACCTCCTCGAACTGGGCGCCCCGCAAGACGCTCTGCAGACGCGCCATTTGGTCAAGATCGGTCCAAAAATCGGGCTGTGCGACGACGTAATGAACCCCCATCGCACTGATGAGATTGCCGATTTCCGCTTCGGTGTAAGTCCTCTGGCCGACTCCCAGGGATCTCCGCACCGAAATCTGCAGCAACATCTTGTCGGCGCGCAGCACGCGCAGGTCGGGTCGATGCGAGCGAGCGCGCATGTTGAAAATGAACGCGCCGTCGCGATAGCCTGAAAACATTACGTTACTGTACTGGGGAGCGTGGCGTGACACATAATCCACGACGGCTTCATAGCCCCGCACGTAGTGCACGGGCCTGGTAAACAAAGTAATCGAGAGGGTCATGAGGCCGATCGCAATGGCGGATACCGCCGCCCAGCGAGGCGAGCGCTCGAAGATCAGGCTTGCCGAAAACCCTACCGCCATCGCGACCGGCAGCAGCAGGAAAATGCTATGGCGCTCCTCTTTCAGGTCGATAGCCGAGAAGAACACATAGCCGACGATGAGCCACGAGAGCAGAAACGTTGCGGTGTGTATCCCCGTGCTGCGATGGCGCAGAACGGGCTTTGCGAAGACGAATACGATCGCCGCGACCAGCGCGGGCCAGCCGATCTGGCCCGGCAGCTTGCGCGCATACCAGAGCCACCCTTCCAGGCTTCTCCTCGACACGGCCGCATCCGCGAGGCCCGTAACCGACTGCACGTTGGCCTGACCGAAGTTGAGCGTGAGGTAGATGAGCGGGGCCATCGCGACTGCCGCAGCCGCCGCGATGATGTACGTATTGCGGTCCCTGAAGAAACTGGCTCCGCGATGGGCAACAAGCGTAATCGCGTAGGGCGCCGCCACGAACACGACGGAGAGTTTCGTGTACGCACCGAGGATGAGCAGCGCGACGCTGAGATAGAGCCACCCGATACGCTCTTCGCGTATGTGGCGCACGAAGAAGTACGCGCTCCACACCAGGAAGGCAAAGGCGGGAATCTCGAGCATGACCTGACGTCCCCAATAGGTCACCTCCGGAGCCGTCACGAGCACCAGCGCAACTGCGAGTGAAAGCACCGGTGCAAGCCACAGCCTCGCGAAAAAAAAGGTCCCCCACGCGAAGAGTGCATAGCACAGGAAGATGACGAAGAGCGCTGTCTCCTGGGAGACGCCCAGCACCGCATAAAACGGTGCAAGCAGCACATAGAACAGCGGCGGATAGAAGAGAATCGTGAGCGCCGGATATTGCGAGTAGTAGTTGTAGGCGTAGCCCTTCAGGTCTGACATCGGAGCGGCGCGAACAAGATCCATCACGAAGGCGCCGTTCAACGCGTGGCGTGGAGAATCGGGCCACGAAAAAGCCCCTCCGGCAGGCGCACCGAATACGAACAGCAGAGCACAGAGCGTACACAGGATGGCGCAATACGCCGGCGCCTCGAGCGGATGCAGGTGTTCGTTCGTAGACATGAGACCCATTTCAGCGCGTGTCGGTCTGATTGCCGCGGGAGTTGCGTATGCGGCGGCGCGGGGCTGCGTGCTGGGAATCGATTGCAGTCGGCGTCGGCGCGAATACTGCGGCGCCAACCAAAAGATAAAACAAGAATGCGATGCGAGGTATGTCGAGGAGGCTGTCGGTAAGACCTACCACCAGGAAGCCTGCCAATGACGCCGCCAACGCCGGCGCGACTGCCGAACGTGCCGCGATACCGAATGCAACCCGAACGAAAGCGGTCGCGACGAGCAGCAGCAAACAGGTGAGTCCGAGCACGCCCTGATCGAATAACAGGGCGAGCAGCATGTTCTTCATGTGCCACGGCAGATGGTGTTTGTCGCTCGTGAAGAACCACCGGCTCATCCCGCCCGCAAAGTCGCCGTTGTGGATCTGCGACCTGCCGTCGGGACCGACGACCTGCACCTCGTCTACGTCGATGAGGCGTCCCTTCGTCTCCACCGCCATGGAAAAGAACGCGAGGCGCGGCGCATACCAGGGACCGCGACCGAACTGAGTGCCGTCGAGTGCGATCGTAAGCGGTCGCCATTCGCCTGGCGCTGCCTGTAGCGCCACGGCCTTCACCGCACACGCACCGACGTAGAGCAGATGTTTTTCGCAGATTTCCACGTGCAGCGCAGCCTGCTCCGCCGCACGCGCTTTCAGAGAGACGGTGTAGACGCCTGCGGAAGATGCCGAGACGCGCTGCGAGATCCGAAACAACTCGCCGAAACCCAGCATATGCCGCGGACCTCCAAGCGCCAGGAAGCTTTCCCCGCCGGAGGCAACGATGCGATAGCTGCCCGGAAGTTCACCGGCCGGCGCTTCGTAGAAGTACGCCCCGGGGAAACGGCCGAGACCTTTTCCGGCAAACCAGTCCAACCCGCTGAGTAACGCTAATCCGGTGCCCCAGTGCTGAATGCGGCCGCTGATATCGCGCTCGGCCGTCGACACACGGCCACCCATATAGGCTCCCGCGCTGAAAACAGCGACGACTGCACCCACGAGAAGAGCGCTTCCGATCAACGTCAATGCCGCCCGGCGTTCCTCCGGCCAGAGCGGCACGCGTGCCCGCGCATTCCACGCGGCGACCGCCGTGACCGCGGCGAGACTGGCGGAGGCATCCCTCAACGCTTCGACACCGCCCCAGTGGGCAGCGACGGCGCCCGCGCTCATCACTGAGCACACATACGTTGCGACCGCAGCCACTCGAATGAACGGCGTCTTGTGCGCGGCCATCGCCACCCCGACGGCAGCCGCGAGCGCGATCCCGAAAAGCACGTAGGGCCCCTTCGAGAACATACAGGCGGCCATGAGCAGCCCTGCGCCGCCCAGCACGCCGACCGCGGCGCCGGCCGATTGCTGCGAAAGCGTCGACGAGCGCACGAGGGGCGCCTGCAATATCGACACGGCGCCCACGTCGAGCACCGCTGCAAGCGCCCTGTAGCCTCCGTGACGGAACGCGACGAAACACAATAGCGCCGTGACGCATGCGAATAACGCGGCAAGCGACAGTGCGCCGATGATGGTGGTCGAGCGTTCGCCACGCTCCTGCTTCAACTGCAGCGTCACGAGCAGCGCGACCCCGGCGAGGACCGCGACATACAAGGCACGGGAGAAGGTCACCAGGCATGCGTAAGCCGCGATGCCGAGCACGAGCGTGAGCACGGTGCGGTGCACGTTGCTATGCGCGCGCTGAAAGCGCCACACCGCAAATGGCACGGTCAGCGCGATGAAGCCGTCGAGCGCAGCCCCTCCGACGTGCATCTCCCAGAAGAATGCCGTCGCACGATAGTCGGCGGAGAAATCGAGCAACCCCGGGAAAGCGGCTCGCTCCCACACGACCGTCAAGCACGCGGCCGCGAGTCCGATGGTCGCGCCGAGGCTCAGCCGCCGGGCGGTGAGCGCACCATCTCTTGCCAGCGCTGACCGCAACAGCGGAAGGAGAAGCACAGCGAGGATGAATGGCTTCGCGATCCGCAGGCTGTTCATCGGGCCATCGTATCCCTGCCAATATCCGAAGCCTTCGTCGCCGGGATACCAACCCCGAATGAAGGCGATGACCGTCGATACCGCAAAGGCCGTAATCAGCGCGTAGGCGACAACATCCGGTCGAGCCTGACGCTTCGGCTCCAGGCGGGAGCGATCGTCCACCGCACGCCGCAGATATCCCGCGCCTGCGGCCGCGAGCACGAGCAGGTCGAACTCTTCGAAGGTGATCGAACCGGTCCACGTGGCGAAGCCGATGACCGGAAGGAGAGCGGGAACCCAGACGAGCCAGCTCTCTTCGAACTTGTAGAACACTATCCCAGCCGCGGCAAAGGCGGTGGCTGCCCAAGCAGCGCCTAAGGGGTAGACCGCGGCCAGCGCCATGCCGGCGAACAGGCACGCCACGCCTGCAACTATGACCATCGCCCGGCTCACGGCGACGACTGCTGCAATGCCCCGGGGCTGAGGCGTAAGCCAGCCAACGGCCGGCTATTCAGCGGATGTGCGTACTCCTCGAGCGGTGTCAGCGACACGCCGTCGATAGGCGCAATCGGCACTGCACGCCCGAGTAGGCCGGAGTTCCTCGGCAACCGATATTCGAACGCGCTTCCCCGTGCAAGATCGCTCGGCCTCACGTTGAAGTTCGCTGTGTAGTGGCCGACGCGGTCCCCTGCGAGCTCTGCGCCTCCAACGGTCAGATTGTTCGCAACGACCACGCGATCGGCGCCCGGTGCGATTCTCAGCAACGTTCCCGGCGGCCCGCGATCGTCGACGAGCGTGTTATGGACCAGATAGAGCTCGCTCCGCGGCCAGCGATAGCCTTCCCCTCCGAACGAGACGACGATGGGGTTCTCGGTCGTGCCGCTTTGCTGGACGATATTCCCGACGACGTATGCGACGCCGCCCGACGGAAACTCGAGCTCGTAGCTTGCCCGCCCGCCGGTCTCGTCGGTCAGCCGGTTGTAGCGGATGTCGTTCTCGCGGGCCCGACTCTTCAACAGATGGCCTGTCCTCGCGTGGTGAAAGTAGCTGCGCGTGACGCTGAGCTTGCGAATCGTTCCGGCATACAGGTTATGGCTGTATCCATCACCGGCGCCGCTATGACCGAATTCGCTGCGGTCGATCTCCAGCGCCGCATTCTCGTCTCCCGCCGTGAGGATGCCGTTCTCGTTGTCTGTGAACGTGCAGTTGCGCACCATCAGCCGGCCGCTTTCGAAGCGTATGCCGGCGCCGTTGCGCTCGCGCACGCGTGCTCCCGTGAAATCGATGTTCTCGACGACGAACTCTCCGCCGCGCATGACCCAGATCGCCTTGCCTTCCGCCGCGGCGCCGTCTGCGACGAGGCGCGCGCGTCCCTGGACCGCGCGAATGGTGACGTGCTTCTGGGTCCACACCGCCACATCCGCCCGATATTCCCCCGCAGCGATCTCGACTGTGTCACCGTCCCGTGCCGCGCGCGCCGCGTCTGCGATCGAGACGTACTGCTGGCCCGGGCCGACGGTCAGCACGCGGCCTGGCGCCGAGGGCGCAGGCTCCGCAGCGAACGCGCTCGTAAGCCACGCGAGGCAGATCGCGGCGGCTAACCGCGTCACCGTGACGCCTCCGTGAGCAGCTCTGCGAGCTTGCCCGCGCCGGCTCGCCGTGACCTGCCTTCGATCGACGACTGCGCCGGCGTTACCGCCCGCCCTGCCCGCACGTCCTCGACAAAGCGCACCAGCAGCCGTGCGATCGCCTCGACCGAATCGAGCGGGGAGATCGAATCGACGCCAGCACCGCGCAGAAAGCGGCCGGTGCTGCCTTCGTGGGAAGTCAGCGCGAGCACCGGTCGTTGCGCTCGAACGTATTCGTACAGCTTCGCCGGAATCTGGTTGTCGCAATTCGCGGCTTGCAGAAGCAGTAGACCGTCCGCGCGAACCATCTCTTCCAGCGCCTGCCCATACGCGGTAGAGGGCAGCAGCTCCACGAACTCGATGACCCCAGCCCGTGCAGCGAGCGATCGCACGAACGCGTCGTGACCGGAGCCGCGAAATCGCAGACGCAGGTGCGCCGGATCGATAGCGCCCTGCCGCCGCAGGTTCGCCACGGCTTCGAAGAGGTGGCTGGGATCGCGCTCGGAGGGATACACCACACCGCTGTGCAGCAACGTCGTCGCCCCTGACGTCAACGGCGTGTGCCGGAGAGGTGAAGCATCCACCGCCTCAAAGGCGGCTTGGTCGAATCCGTTTTCGATCACGCGCACGCGGTCGGCAGCGTCCGGATACCGGGCTGTATACATTTCGGCCGCGGCCGCCGTCGCGAAGACGGCGAACCTCGACGAGCTCAACGCGTCTTCCTCGATGCGCTTGAAGCTCTTCCATATCACCGGGTCGGTCGGATAATCGCTCTGTGCCATCGGGTCCCTGAACTCCGCGATCCACGGCAATCCCGTGCGCCGGTGCAGACGGGCGGCGATCGTGTGCGCGGTAGCGATCGGGTAAGTCGACCAGATCACATCGGGGCGCCATTTCTCGATCAGCCGCAATCCCGAGCGGATCGCGCCGAAGCGCCACATCGTCCAGCGGTCTGGGGTCGCGGTGATCCGCAGGTAGCGCCGGCGAATCGAGAGATGGCGCGCAGCATCTACCGCGAACGCGCGTTCCACGGGCGTGTCGTGGGGAATCTCACCCACGAGATCGTCGGCGGTGCACTCGTAAGCACGAGGGTGAACGGTCAGGACAATAGGCTGCCATTGAAATGCCGGCAGATACTGCACGAATCTCAGAGCACGCTGGACGCCACTGCTGCCGGCGAATGGCGGGAAGTGAAAAGCGACCATGAGCACGCGCCTGCTCATCGAGGGACGACCGCCCAGCGTGCATTCGCGGTGGGGTCGTACCATCGTGCCTGCCGAACGTTCTTGGAAAGCCACGACCACGCATCCGCGCCGCTCTCTTCTCCGCTGACGAACGCCGCCGCAGTCGCGGCTTGAATGGCGTAGGCGCTGTTGTCGAATGACCGGTTGACCTTGGCTACGCTCGCGTATGCGTTCCCGATCTCTTCCCACGTCTGGAAGTAGGTTCCGTTCGATCGCTTCATCGGAGTCACATAGGCAGCCAGGAGCCGCGAGTCGTATCCCTTGGCGCCGAACTGGGTCGTCAATAGCCGCGAATGCCAGCGCAGCAGCGGCGCCGTCGCAAAACCTTTCTCCTTCGCGACGCCAAGGACCGCCATCACGTAGTAGTTCATCCAGAGCGGTTCTGTCGCGGCTACCTGGGGTGTTACAAAGTTGGCCAAGGCACGGCTTTCAGTGCTGCCGCGCCCCCAGAAATGAAGTGGCGACCGCTCCACCGCATTTCGGCGTGCCCACGACCATAGGTCCGAGCCCGAGTAGCGCCCATGAACGTCCCGTTCGCCCTCCCAGATCGCCAAGGCCTGATCGACCAGCGTTCTGAAGTAAGCCTGCTCGGGTGTGCCATCGGGAGAAAGGAAAGCGGCATTCACCCGGTTCTGGAACACCCACGCGTCGCCGCGGACCTGATCGTCGATCCTCGCAACGCCCGGTGGTCTGAATCCGGGGTTGTACATGAGCGCCCAGGCCGCGGCCCAGAACTGCAACTCCTTCAGGTACCAGTAGTCGCCGGTCACGACATACGCGATCGAGAATGGATCTGGCTGATGCGCCCCATCCGCTATCCACCCGCCGCTGACGTGCGGATAGGCCTGCTCGGTGATCCGATCGCCTTTGACGAAGTACGGCACTCCGGCGTTGTTCACGAGCCAGATCGTCGGCCACGCGACCACCGAAACGGGCCGGCCAATCGCGGCGATCTTTCCCGACGCGTCGTACTTCCTGGCCGCGTTCCCCTCGCGATAATGGACCGGCCATGCCGCGGCCAGGTCCGCGGAACCGAGCGCGACTTCGCGCATGCGCGCATCGCCCGAGGCGATCCAGCGCGCAACCCACTCCGGCATGAGGCCGATGTCGTCCCGACCGCCGGTGGTCGGCATGTACTTGGTCCACAAGCCGGCGTCGTACAGATCTCGCGGCTGCTTCAGCCAGCGCGAATGATATTGAGCGACGGCGCGCGAGTTTTCCGCGCGGGCGGCTATTTCCAGATTCGGCACGAAGCGGGTAGCGCTCAAATACGCGAGGTTGTAGTCCACATCGACGTTTCGCGCAGGCTCGCCGCCGAGCCAGTATTCCTTGGTCCAGCGCGTCGCGGCGTAGTGCTTCACGTCGCGCTTCTCGTAGAAGGTTTGCGCGCGCGCATGTCCCGCCGAAAGCATCAGGTCGTAGCGCGAATCCCGAATATCGGTCGTCAGCGAATTCTCGCCGATGAACCTGACTCTCACCTTGTTGATCGCCGGCCAGAACGTCGCGTGGAAAATCGGGCGAAACGACGATGCGCGGACGTCGTAGGTCCGGCGCGCCGAGTGATCGCCGAGTATCACGGTCGTGGCGACCGGGCCGCTCGTCCAGTACGCGAAGTCGCCTCGCGAAAGCATCTCGCGCGCCGAAATCGACGTTCCTGCGACATTGATCGTCGCGTCGAAGTCGAACCTCGCATCGAGCATCTCGGCCGGCCTGAGGGGCACAGCTTCTGCGGCCGCCCCGGCCGGATGCAACACCACTTCGACGGGCTGGCCGGCCGGAAGCTTCGGGACGACGAACAGAACGATGGCGTACTTAAGAGATCCGTCGGGCCAGCGCTGCTTGACGTCGACCTGCGTCTGCAGCGGCCGGTCGTCGATGCGCGCCTCGACGGACTTGCCGGGGGCCACTTCGCCCTCGACGAAGGGCCGCCCTAGCTGCACGGGATAGTTCAGTTCCTCCGCGCCGCTGCGGTTGATGATCGAGACCGAATTCCGCGGGGCCGCCGCCGCTCCCGCGCAGCAGACGAGCAGAAAAAGCAGGGCCCACGCCGCCTTAAAAGGACGCATTTCCCGAAACTGCCTTACGGGCGATACGACGCCGGAAGTCAGCTGTTAGACTCACGCCCCGAAGGCAGGGGTGCCGATTCGTTTCAACATTGTGGCAGATGCTACATCTCCGTCAGAAACTGGCGATACAGTTTCTTTCCTCGAATTTCGCGACCGTCACGAATTTTATCGTGTCGATCGTGCTGGCGCGCCTGCTCTCCCCGTCGGAGATCGGAATATTTTCGATCACCGCCGTGGTCGTCAACTTTTCGCACGTATTTCGCGACTTCGGGGTAGCTGCGTTCATCAAGAGGCAGAAGCACCTCACGCCTGACATGCTGCGCGCGGCGCTGGGTGTGCTGATGACCTCCTCGTGGATTATTGCCGCGACGCTGTTCGTCGCCAGCGACTTCCTGGCGGCTTATTTCAGGCAGCCCGGCGTCGGCGACACGATGAAGGTGCTTGCGATCGGCTTTTTCTTCATTCCGTTCGGAGCCGTGTCCAACGCCGTCCTTGGCCGCGAGCTCCAGGCAGGGAAAGCGGCCATTGCGACCGGTGTGAGCACCGTGGTGTACGCGACCTCCTGCATCACCCTCGCCTACCTCGGTTTCAGCTACATGAGCCTCGCCTGGGGGAACCTGCTGAACATCATCGCCTCGGTGACCACATACAACCTCCTGCGGCCGAAGGGTTTGCCTTGGTTGCCCAGCCTCAGAGGCTGGCGCAGCGTTGCGCACTTCGGACTCGGTGCGATGCTCTCATCAGCGCTGAAAGCGATCGACAACGCGATTCCGGACCTCTTCCTCGGCAAGCTCAGCACCGCGCACAACGTCGGACTCTTCAGCCGGGCGAATTCGACCGTCAACATCCTCAACCATGTCACCGGCCCGACGCTCAACTACGTGTCGCTGCCTTACATGGCGGCGGTGCATCACAGCGGGGCAGATCTCGGCGCCGAAGTGACCAGGGCGATCGCCTACCTGACCGCGATCGCCTGGCCCATCCTCGCAGTCACCGCGGCGCTCGCCCCGGAAGTGATCGAAACCCTGTACGGATCCGCGTGGCTCGAATGCGCGCCGGTCATCCCCCTGCTCTGCCTCGCGTGCGCGGTGCAGATCACCTTCTCGTTCCTGCAGCCGGCCTTGACCGGCATCGGCAGGCCGTACTGGACGGCCTTGCCTCTTGTGCTGGTCGTGGCAGCCAAGATCGCGCTCGGTCTCGCCCTGTTCGACGGCTCGCTCGTCTCTTTCGCGTACGCCGTGGTCATCGCGGAGGTGGCCTCGATCCCGGCGTATTTGTATCTCGCCCACAAGCACATCCAAACCAGGCCAGGGCAGTTGATGTTGCCACTGGTGTCGAGCCTCACCCTCACCCTCGCGGTAAGCCTGGCGGTCGCAGGCATCAAAGCGCTGTTGTTCGATTCGGTTGCGGCGCCGTTCGAGCGGCTCGTGGTTGCCGGTGCGATCGTGCTGCCCGTCTGGACGGTCACGCTGCTTCTCATCCGGCATCCCCTTCGTCGCGAGCTGCTGCTGATGCTCTCCACCGTCAGCGCGACGCTGCAGGTCAGGAAACGCTCGGATTCGGGAAGCCGATAACCGCCGTGGACACATCGTTGCAGACGCAGCAGAGTGCCGAGCCGAACGCCAGCGCCGGTGAAGCGCCCGTCGTTTCCGTCATCATTCCCGTATACAACTGCCGGGAGTACATCCGCGAGGCGCTCGACAGCATCCTGAGCCAGGACTTCGGGAACATCGAAATCCTGATCGTCGACGACGGCTCGGACGATTTCGCGTACTCCACGCTCGCGGACCTCGATCCCCGCATACGCGTCTTCCGGCGGGACAAAGGCGGCGTATCCCGCGCGCGCAACTTCGCAATGAGCCAGGCGCGAGGCGAATTCTTCGCGTTTCTTGATGCCGACGACGTCTGGTTCCCCGGCAAGCTTTCCGCACAGGCCGCCTACCTCGAGGCACATCCCGAAGTCGGCGTGGTGTTCGGCGGCTTCATCAGGTGGGAACGCGGCGAAGACGGCGAGTATCCAGCTGCCGCCGGTCTCGTCAGGAATTGCTCGACTCTGGCGCGTCCAGAACCGACTCGATCCGGCTGGATCTATACGCGCTTGCTGCTCGGCTTGCTGGTCGGAATGAACACCGCAATGATCCGGCGAACCGTCTACGAGCGCATTGGAGGCTTCGACGAATCGTTGAGAATCGGCGAGGACTACGATTTCTGGTTGAGAGCATCCCGGGTCGCGGAAATGGACTGTCTCGACGCACCGATCGCGCTGTATCGCATGCATCCGGCGAGCGCGATGCACAGGCTGGACGCGGAAAATCATCTCGCGTTCATACTTCAGCGCGCGCACGCTCAGTGGGGCACCGTCGATCCGAACGGCAACACCATCCCGGACGCGGAGTTTCGCCGGCGCGTGGCGATGACCTACTTCGCGCACGGCTACTCGCATTACTGGGACGGGAATGCTTCCGTCGCCCTGGATGCATTTCGGAAAGCGCTCGAAGGCGGTGCCCGTCCGTCGCGAGCGCTGGTCTATCTGGGCCTCGCCGCCGCGAGGGTGATGCGCGAGCGCGCTCGGTCATTGCGATCCGATTCCGACGAGCGATCAATGGCGGCGCGGCCGGCGACCCTGGAGCCGCAGGTCACGGCGCCCATCATTTCGCGCCGCGCGGGCGCTCCGTTATGGGCAAGGCTCGCAGCCGGGGTCGTCAGCGGCGACGTGGTCCGCCGCCGCACGGAGAAGCTGACGATCTTCAATTTCCACAAGGTCCCCGGCGAGTCGGACGAGTATGGCCCGGACGAATTCACGCTCCGCGATTTCGAGCAACTGCTCGCCGTGGTTCAGCGCTATTTCGTGTTGCTTCCTCTCGAGGACGCCATCGCGCGCCTGGGCAGGAATGCGTTGCCGCCGTTTGCCGCCGCCCTCACGTTCGACGACGGTTACAGCAACTGGTTGACCGGGGTCGTTCCGTACCTCGAAACGCACCGTCTGCCGGCGACATTCTTCATTACGACCTGCCAACTGCAGGGGCGGCCGTTATGGTTCGAAAGGCTTCACCGCGTCCTGAACGCGCTGGGCGGCGAGCCCCGCCGCCTGCAGCCGCTGCTCCGCAAGTACGGAGTACGCTCTCACCCGCTCGCCCCCGTACAGGCGGCGGACGTCATCAAACATGCGAAGTACCTCGGCGCCGAGCACCGCGACGCGTTCATTCTGGAATGCGAGGAGCTGTCGGGGGTCGCGCGTGACTACCCCCTGTTTTCCGCGGACGACGTCCGCGCGCTGCACGACAAAGGCTTCTCTATCGGGGCACATACCGTGAATCACCCGATACTGTCGCGCTGCTCGAACGACGAGGCGCGTGCAGAGATCGCCGAGTCCAAGGAGATGCTCGAGAGCGTGATCCGGGCCCCGGTGAACCTGTTTGCCTATCCGAACGGCCTCCCGGGCGTGGACATCGTATCGACGCACGTGCGCTACGTGCGGCAAGCCGGATTCGCCGCGGCGGTCACGACTGCCCTCGGGGCGGCCACGCGGCAGACGTCGCTCTATCAATTGCCGCGTTTCTCGCCTTGGGCAAAGACGTCGAACAGGTTGCTCGTGCAATACCTGATGACGCTCGGCATTCGGTTCCCGGTCGTAGCGGAGGAACGAATCTCTTAGGGACGCGTCCGACGGCTGCGCTAGTCACCTACGTGGGCCCGCAACTCCTTAATGCGCCTCTGAAACTCCAGCATGTCGGCCTGTAGTTCTTGCTTCCGACGCTGCAGAACGCCACGCAACTCATCGCGCACGCCGAACAACGTGCGGAACGCCTCCTGCAACGTAGCCACGGTGGCATGCTCGTGTGGGATGCAGCACTGCGGAACCTCGAGCAATCGGCAGAATGCCAGGTTCTTTTGATCGTAAGCAATACTCAGGAAAGGGACCTCCGCATTTGCGGCGAAAATGCTCGAGTGCAGCATTTGGCAGATTACAAAGTCCACTTCCGCATACTCCCCGATCATTGAAACCGGATCGGTGTCGATTTTGACCAGTTGCAGACCTTGCGCCTGTAGGTAGTCCGCGACAGGATGCTCGAGATCGTGATGGACAAAGTAAACGAGCTCCGCGCCGTATTCGTCTTTTAGCCATCGCAGGAACGCAACGAGCTCGCTCAGCGCCCCTGTTAGGACCTGGATGGCCTGCCAGCCGTGCGCAGCGAGATTGATGCCAATGCGGCATCGCTCGGCGACAACGCCCCGGCCCCTCGATTCGTTGCGTTTTCTCAAAAACAGCACCGGGTCACCCACTACGGCTGGCGCTTGCAACTTGTCGACGTGCATGGCGAATAGTTGACGCGTCTCCACATCCCTCACGGACATGTGAGCACAGAGCCGCGCAAGCTCGCCAAGCTTTTTCTTCGTCTCGGCGGTGACTTCATCCAGCCCACACAATTGCTCGTGCATCAATCGATTCATGCCGATAGCGTAGGCGATGACCGGACAACTGATCTGCCGTAAAAAGTTGATGTCCTCCAAGCGTGTGTTCGTAGAGCCGTCGCCCCGCACGAAGACGTAGCCTCCGCCGCCGATCACGAACAAGTCGCAACTTGCGTTCACCTCCCGCAGTAGCTCGGGCGTCATGTCGCCCCAGGTGATCTCCAAAAACTCCAGCTGCTGCGGATTGAACGCTTCGATCAGCTGCTCTCGAATTGCCACTCTAATGGCTAGGTCACCCTTGTTCGTGTGCTGTCGGGTCAGGTAATGGTAATCGCTCAACACGAGCGTGCCGGTGATCCGCGTGCTCAAACGGTTCCAAGCGTTCTTGATAACGCTCTTGAGACGGGCTACAGGTCTCTTTTTAATCGCGCTATAGGCCGCGTGCTCGGCGATCGGCGCATATAGCGCGATTCGCAGCGCTCGATCACGGGAAAACGCTTCTTTCGCTTCTACAAACATCTTGCGAACCTCTTCAGCACAGCCGTAGCGTCCTTGATCGCCGTATCTCCGATAGATGTCGGATCGCCGATGCGCACTGCTGGCCCCGCATCACCGCCTGGCCTCGCACGCGCATTCCTCGACAGGGATAGAGCTAAGTAACAAACCTTCCTCGTTTTTTTCGCGGGCCGCGTCGAACCAATCGCGCCGCCAGGCTTTCTTATATCTACTTGAGCGCGGCCGCATAACGCGACAAGCGCCAGCCAGCGGACAACTGAACCCGATAAGCGATACTCCGAATATCCGAAGCGCTCCACGCGCCACGGAACACCCGATACTCTTCGGTTGCGAACCAGTCCTTGTACTGGCTCTTACCTTCTCCCAGGTCGATGTGCGACACCCCATGCTGACCAGATTCCTCGATGATGTTCGAGAGGAGCAATAACCCCGGGCTGTATCCGCGTAAAGCGGGGTTATAGACGGGAAACCAGTAATGCAATCTGTCGAACGATCGCAGACCGATATGTACTGCCGCCCACACGCCGTCGAACTCGAGCGTGGATAGGACGAGAGCGCACCCGGGCGACTTCTGCACGCGCAGATTCTCAAGCACATGTCCCTTCCACGCCTCCGCCAGCGCGTCGGGCACCCCGTTCACGCGGTATTGCTCGCGCTTTTGTGAAATGGCGACTTGCAGCCACTCCCATGAATGTTCCTGATCAAACGTAAAGGCGACGCGTTTGAAATCCTTTTCAGCTTTGCGTTGTCTGTTCTTGATGTTGTTGAACACGCCACGATGGCGCTGCCTCACACCACTCCAATACGAGTCAGACCCATCAGGCAACGAGATACTCGCTCCGACCCGAGGCTCTGCCCCGGCTAATCCCAGTTCCAGCTGCCGTTCGTCCAAATGACTGTAAAGGAAATGCGATAGTCCAGCGCAGGCGAGCAACGTAACCGCATCGATGGTTGGGGCTATATCAGTGTCCAAAATGACTCCGCACGAGTCATTGAGCTCAGAACCAACGCGTTCTGCAGCTCGACACCAGCGGGCAAAGTCATTGGCAAACTGGAACGGCCAAAAGCCGCACAAACGACCGTTGAAGTGCAAGAGACACACCCGCACTTGCCGGGATGCATTTGCGACCGCGGCTGAAAACTCCGCCGAGAAGAAAGGTGATTGATATTCCGGGTGTTCTTGTTGGATCTTCCGCCACGCGTCACGCTCTTGCTGCGTAAGATCATCCATTCGCTTGACGACCCCGGACCAATCGCCATGTGCGCGCCCGGGGAGTGCATGGATCAGGAAAGCTTCAGGCTGGCGTGGAACGGGGATGCTTGTGCGATCGCGTGGCGCACATGGGTTCCGCTGAGGCCGGAAAAACATAAAAGTCGCGAGCTTTGGATGCGATATGTTCAACCCGTCGCAAGTCCACTGATTCTCTGGCAGATGGACGCGGCCAAACACACCGGGCACGCGCCCCTGCGTCTGGGGACGGTTGAGCACCGGCTCGCTCGAAAAAAGCATTTCGAAGCCTGCCGACGCCGCCTTCATTACCACACTCTCATCGAACGCCCCATGCGGAAACGACATCGATCGCACCTTGCCGGCAACGTTGGCAATTGCGGTGAATGACTCGTTGAGCTCGCCGTCTACATCATCGACGTGGGTCAGAGGGGCGTGGGTATGCCCGTGACCTCCAAACTCGACGAGCGTGCGATCGGCTTCCTGCACATCATGAGCCGTAAGCATCTGCCGCCCAGGGGCATGGCAGGGCGCATACCTGCGCAGCATCTCATAGCGATCGGCAAGGGGATGCCGCGCGAGCTCCGCGGTGTATTCCTGGATACCTATAGGAGCACTTGCCCGGCCCTCGCCAAGAGGCGGGAACAACGTCTTCAACTCCGCGATCTCAGTCGATTCCGCGAGTGCCGAGACTAGGAGATCCTGCCACCAGACCGGTTGCTCCGTATTCAGGACTTCGGAGGCGACAAAGACTACGCATGGCATGCGCCGCCGACGAAGCTCGGCGTACGCGAATTCGAGTGAATCGCGCCAGCCATCATCAAAGGTGATAAGGGCCGCGCGAGTTGGTAAAGGCCGCTTTCCTTCTCTTGCGCGCGCGACATGATCGAGGTCGATCACGTGATAGTGCTTTTGAATGAAGTCGAGGGATCGCGCGAAATTCTCGACGCAGAGCGTAAACTCCCGCTCGGCACTCGCAAAAGCCGTACTGGAACGCGGAAGCACGCGATGGAACATGAAAACAGTCAGCGTGTGCCTGTTCCGTACGCGATGGATCAATCCATAGACTCCAACGCCATAGGCAATCGCGCGCAGGCGGTTCTTGAACCAAGCCATCATGCTCGTACGCTCAACATAGCGTGTACCGGTCTTCGTAACGTTGCGATACGTAGGGACTCGCGCGGTTTGTGCTAGTGAGCGGGCGACCAGGCATAACGCCGTGGCAGCCGCCTCGCGGCGCACAAAAAGTCTCGTCAGTGCGGCTGAGCAGCAACACTCGGGGGCGTCGCGTGTTGCAGCACCGGCTCTTGTTGCCTCGCCTTTTCTATGGAGTAACGCGTGACGACCACGATCGCCATCAAGTAATACGGCAGGTCGAAATAGGCGAGACTCAGGAACGCGCCTCCGACGAGATACCCGATGAGGCTCACTTTGACCATTGCGAACAACATACGCGCCCACGCGAACTCCGGCCCCGTCCGGACGCGCGCGTCGCGTTGTGCCCACCCGGCTGCGCGCCAGGTCGCCGCCCAGAAAGCGAGGAAGAGCACGAGGCCGACCACTCCGTGTTCCCCGAGCGTGGAGAAGTAAATGCTATGTGCAACGTGAATATCCAGCGGATTCGGGGCGAATTGTGCGAATACGTCGCGGGTATACATGGCGTAGCCTCCGCCGAAGAAGTGCGCCTTGGCCACGTTGACGGTAAGCCACCAGCTGTTGATCCGACCCTGCGCCGACGCGTCCGTATCGTAGTCCTGGATCGTCTCCATCCGCTCCCACCATTGCTCCGGCATCAGCGGAAGTATCAGTGCGGCACCGAGCACAACAAGAGCGCCCACGCCAAGTTTCTTTTCGCTCTTCCACACCAAGAGCACCGACATCGCGGCGATTGCCACCAACGCACCGCGTGAATGGCTGCCCAGAACCGAGACGACGCATAACAACATCGAGACTCGCAAGCCCCACTTCACGTATTTCTTGGTGGCGACCGACGAAAGGTAGTACATCAAAGGGATAACCATCGTCAGCGCCAACGCCACTTCGTTGTTCCCTTCGATGAACGTCTGCGTAGGACCGTAGACGCGGTAATGTCCTCCCGTCGCCAATGTGAACAAGCCACCCTTCACCCCGTACAATCCGAGCGATATCACGATCACCCACACCAGTGCGTGCACGTGCTTCCTCGTATGCAGAAGCGCGATCGTGACCAGCAGCATGAAGTTGATCTTCAGTACCCGCGTCCACATTTCATAGCTGAGCTCCGGGTTGAACGAGAACGGATACGTGATGCTCTGCCACACCGTAAATACCACGAGCAGAATCACCGGCGCATACCACTTCGCCTGCGCCTCCTTCCAATGGAACAACAAACCAATCATCGTCGTTGCGACGATCCACTGCGCCCATGGCCAGTCATAGGCGAATCCCCACGTGAGGCGGTGCGGATTCATGAGGCTCACAATTGCCCAAAGAATCACCCCCCGCCATGGCCGGCCGAGCGCGGCAAGCGCACCGATGATGAGGAACGAAGTAATGGCGAGGTCACGCATCGGGCATCAGGTCGAACGTAGTGCGGCCGCCCGTAGCTCGCCCGTCGTCGAGCAGGCCCGCTTGAACAGATCGACTTGCCCGACCGTCGAGTCGTCCCACGAAAACCGCTCCGCGTAGCGCCGGGTTTCGGCGCGATCCGGAGCATCGCGGCGCAGCTCCGTCACGTGCTCTGCGATCGCGCTCGACGATCGTTCGCGCATGAGGACGCCGGCCGCGCGGTCAGTCACGACCTCGGCGCAACCCGCCAGGCGCGTCGTGATAACCGGCGTTCCGCAGGCCATCGCTTCGAGCAAGACGTTGGGCCACCCCTCGCGCACCGACGCGAGCACCAGCGCGTCTACCGCGCTATAGAGCGTACGCAGTTCGCCCTGAGACAGACGCCCGAGAAAGCGGACGCGATCCGCCACCCCGAGGGAGACCGTGAGCTCGCGCAGTGCCTGCGCGCAGGGTCCCGTTCCCGCGATCAGCAGCTCGACATCCTGAAGCTGGGGCAACGCACGGATGATGAGATCGTGCCCCTTTGCCTCGACCAGACGACCGACCGCGGCCAGGCTGTATCGCGTGATATTCAGCGCCGCGCGTGCCTGCCCGCGATCCTCGGGCCTGAACAGCTTCAAATCGACGCCATTGCGCAGGACGGTGATCTTTGCGCCGTCGGCGCCCAGCGCGACGAGCTCGTCCTTGAGAGCGGCGCAGACCGTGATGATCTCCGCGCAATGCTCGGCCGCCCAGAGGATCATGCGGCGCGGAAGCGCGTAGCGAGGTATCAGGTTGATGTCCGTCCCGCGCGCCGTGACCACGACCGGCTTGCCCAAAGCCTTGCCCATCATCACGGCCGCAACCCCGTCCGGATAGAAGTAATGCGCGTCGATGACATCGAAGTCATAGCCCTCCGCGATCAGCTTGCGCGCCGCCGCGATACCCGCACGCGCGAGCGTGAACGGAGTGACCGTCATGCCGATCTTCGGCAGCACGAGATAACGGGGGTGACGGATCTCGATGCCGTTGAGCACCTCGACCCGAGGCACGGCAGAGAAAGCCGCGTATTCTCCGAACAGCGGATGCTTGGACGGAAACCACGGCACCGGCGCAATCACTTTCGACTGCACCTCTCCGCTCGCCACGAGATGCCGCAGGCGCGTCTCGACGAAGATGCCGTGCGCGGGATTGACGCTGTTCGGGTAGAGCGTCGTGAAAGTCAGCAGCTTGATCACCGCCGCGCTCCGTGCTCCGCGGCCAGGCTGCCCGGGCCGCGCCCGGACAGCTCCGCCGCAAGCGATTCCACACGCCGCGCATTACCCGTCCACGTAAGGTTGCGCTGCGCGATGGTGGCGGCGGCCGCCGCGCCGAGGCGCTCGCGCAGGCGAGCGTCTCCGCACAACCGCGTCAGCGCCGCTTCGAGCCCTGCTCCGGATGCATCGAACAGCACCGCGTTTTCACCGTCGACGAGCACTTCTTCGATGTTGGGCTGACGCGGCGCTACGATGGCCTTGCCGAGCGCGAGGTATTCGAAGAGCTTGAGCGGCGACGCATACTCGACCACTGCCGGTTGCAAGGCGATATCGAATGCGGCCACGTACGCGGGCACGGCGCTGCGATCGACGACGCCGGTGAACCTGACGCGTTCGGCAAGCCCGAGGTCCGCGGCCAGCTTTTCGAGATCGGCGCGCGCGGGACCGTCTCCGACGACGAGGAACCGCGCGTTGCGAGGCGCCGCGGCACTCGCGAGCCATCGCACCACACGATCCACACCGTGCCAGTCGCGTACGAAACCCGTAAAGCCGAGGACGATCTCGTCGCCGTAGCCCAGTGTCGCCTTTGCGGTAGCAGGCGGCGGCGCGGCGCTGAAGTGCTCGAGGTTGATGCCGTTGGGGATGACCGCGACTCGCGACGCCGGCACGCCGCGGCGTTGCACGTGCGCACCCAGCGCGCTCGTGACCGGCAGCACGAAATCGGCGTTGCGCCATGCCACGCCTTCCGCCCATGCGGCAAGCCGCGGCAGGCCGAGCCCCCCGAACCGGCCGCGCTCGTGCGCGAGCGGCGCGTTCACCTCCAGCAGAAGCGGCAGGCCGAATCGCCTGCGGACCATCGCGCCGGCGAGCATGAACAGGTTGTAGCGTTCGTAGACGACGTCGGGCCGCGCGTCGCGAATCGCACGGACGAGCCTCCGATACGCAACGAGCGAATACGCGAGCTCGAGCAGCTCGTATAACGCTTTAGGCAAAGCCGACTTGAGCCGATGCACCCAGCCGATCTTGTTGCCCATCCCGGCGCCGCCGTCGCCGCCCGGCGCGACGACGATCAGCTCGTGCCCGAGCTTGCGCAGGGCCGAGATCATCTCTTCGATATGGACCGCCTGGCCGTCGCGGGAGGCGGTGCGATGATGGTAGAGAATGCGCATGTCTTACGCGGCCAGCGCGGGCCGGGCAATGCGGTGATCGGCCTGGCCGAGAAACGCGTCGAACATCAGCAGCGACCAGATGGCCACGCTGTGGTCACGCCGTCCGGATCCGTGCTCTTCCACGAGCTGCTCGAGCGTGCGCCGATCGAACCAGCCGGTGTCGAGCAGGCGCTCTCCGCGCAACGACCTGCGGATGCGCTCGCGCAACGGACCGCGCAGCCAGCGCGCAAGCGGAACCGAGAAACCCATCTTCGGCCGGTAAAGCACGTCGTTCGGCAGGTACGGCTCGAGCGCCTGCTTGAACACCTTCTTGCCAATACCGCCGGCGAGCTTGAAAGCGCTCGGCAGAGTCGCGGCCCATTCGACGAGCGCGTGATCCATCAGCGGCTCGCGCACTTCCAGCGAATGCGCCATGCTCGCTCGGTCGACCTTGGTATTGATATCGCCGACCAGCCAGGTCTTGAGGTCGATGTACTGAACGAGCGCGAGCGCATCGTCGGTTCGGGCGTACGCCGCGTGGCGGCGGAAGACCTCCACCGCGTTGTAGCCGCCGAGGGCCGCTTTGAGCTCACCGCTGAAGACGCCGCTGCGCAGGTCGTCGCTCACGGCCGAGACCGAATGGAAATACGCACCGACCGCATCGCGCGCGAGCGCCTGGAATGTCGTCTTGCCGCGGAAGACGCGGGGCGCCCAGTCGAGCTTGGGATACGCGCGACCGAGCAGGCCGAAGACCGACTGGCGCAGGGACAATGGCAAACGCGCGCGCACGCCCTCCTCTGCCAGGTGCATGCGGTAGCGCCTATAGCCTGCGAAGACTTCGTCGCCGCCGTCACCCGACAGCGCTACGGTGACGTGCTTGCGCGCGAGCTGGCACACGCGATAGGTCGGGATCGCCGAGCTGTCCGCATAAGGCTCGTCGTAGAGCGCGGCGAGCGTATCGACGAGGCCGAAGTCTTCGCTGTCGACGAGGTCCTCGTGATGCCGCGTGGCGTATCGATCCGCGACCTGTCGCGCGAACTGCGCTTCGTTGTATGCGGGGTCGGCGAAAGCGATCGAGCAGGTGTTCACCGGTTCGGTGGAAACACCGGCCATCATCGCGACAACCGCGCTCGAATCCACGCCACCGGACAGGAACGCGCCGAGGGGCACTTCGGACACCATGCGCAGCTTCACCGATTCGCGCAGCCGCCGGATCAGCTCTTCGCGAGCTTCGACCTCACCGATGGGTGAGGTCGCGCCGAATCGCACATCCCAATACTGGCGCGGCTCCGCGACCCGCTCTCCCCGCCGCACCTTCAGCGTATGTCCCGCCGGCAGCTTGCGGGCCTGCCTGAAGATGCACCGCGGCTCGGCGACGTAGCCGAGGGCGAAATACTCCTCGACCGCGCAGGGATCGATGTCGCGCGAGAAGCCGCCGTGCGCCAGCAGCGATTTGAGCTCGGAGCCGAAGAGCAGCAGGCCGTCCGGGAGCAGCGCGTAGTGCAGCGGCTTCACGCCGAGCCGGTCGCGCGCGAGGAAGAGGGTTTCGCTGTTCCGATCCCACAGCGCGAAAGCGAACATGCCGCGAAAGCGCTGCACGCAGTCTTCGCCCCACGCTTCCCATGCGTGCACGATGACTTCGGTGTCGCTGCGCGTCCGGAACACGTGCCCGAGCGCCGTCAGCTCGGGTATGAGGTCGCGGTAGTTGTAGATCTCGCCGTTGAACACCACGCAGACGCTGCCGTCTTCGTTGAAGAGCGGCTGCTGTCCCGTGGCGAGGTCGATGATCGACAGCCGCCGGTGGCCGAGGCCGATACCCGGCTCGACGTGCAGGCCGCCCTCGTCCGGCCCGCGATGGTGCTGGCTCTCGTTCATGCGGTGCAAAACGCCGCGATCGATGTCGCGGCGGTGCCGGGTGTCGAAGATGCCGGTGAGGCCGCACACGATCAGGCCGCTCCGGGTGCAAGCTGCGGCGCCCGCTGGGCGAGCAGCCGTGAGAACAGCCGGTCGTAGGCGTCCGCCATCGCGCGGATGCTGAATGCTTCGGCGACGCGCGCGCGCGCCGCCGCTGCGTGGCGCGCAGCCAGCGTGCGGTCGCCCCAGTAGCGCAGGATCGCGTGCGCCATCGCGTCGACGTCACCCGAGGGAACGAGCGTGCCGGTGACGCCTTCGGTCACCAAGTCGGCGTTGCCTCCCACGGCCGTAGCGACGATCGGCAGGCCGCTCGCCATCGCCTCCTGGATCGTGCACGACGTGCCCTCCGCCAGCGACGGCAGCACGAAGCATCCCAACCCGCGCATGATCGCCGCCACGTCGTCGCGTGCGCCGGGCAGCCAGGCGAGGTGATGGACGCCGGCCTCGGCGAGGATGGCCGCGGCTACGCTGCGCAACGGACCGTCCCCGATCATCGCCAGGCGCATGCTGTCGGCGGCGCGAGGCTCTATCTGCAGCGCGCGCACGAAAGAGCGCGCGAGCAGCGTCTGGTTCTTGATCGCCTGCATCCGTCCGACCGTTCCCACCACCCATGCACCGCCGTCGAACGGCACGGCCGCGCTCCCGCCCGCAGCGGGCGCGTAGCGATCGGTATCGACCCCGTTGAAGATCAGAGAGACATCCGCCTCGCTTATGCCGACGCCGCGCGTCAGGTATTCGACGATGTGCGGCGACACGGTGACGTAGCGGCTGACGAAAGGCCGATACAACCGGCGGATATGGCGGTACTTGCGGCTCGATCCGTCGCGATCGTGCACGTCCCAGCCGTGCTCCGCGTGCACGCGCACGGGAACGCGCGCGAGCCATGCGGGGACGGCGGCTTCCAGCGCGGCCAGGTTGCACGTGTGCACGACAGCCGGCCGTGCACGACGGAAATAACGGTACAAGGCGGGATACAGCCGCACCGCGTGTCCCGGGGCTTTGCCGAGCGCGATGTACTCCACGTCGCGCCGTGCGATGCGCTCGCGGAACGCAGTGACCTCCGTCAGCGCCACCACGGCATGCCGGTAGGTGGGCAGCCAGTCGATGAGGCTCGCGATCACGTTCTCGAGACCGCCGATGTCGAAGCGATACACGACGTGCGCGATCAGCGGACGCGGATCGGCTGGGCTCATCGCACGGACCTCGTTCGCGACAGCGCAGCGGAAATCGGTCCCTCGGATGCCGCGACGAACGATTCGAGCGCTTTCACCGCCTGGGCCGTGTCCGCGCCCGTCGCATACACGATCACCGCGGCCGAATCGTCGCCCTCACCGCGCAGCCGCGACAATGCGGTGTACGCCTTCGCCACGTGATCGCTGGTCGTGGTGCGGCCGGCGATCCAGTACCAGCTCCATACGACCATACGCTCGCCGCTCGCACCCTTGAGCTCAGCCGAGCGCACCTCGAGGCTACGACCGCCGGCGTCGACGCTGCGCGCGCCCGACTTCACCTGCGCCCAGCGCTTGTCCTTGGTCGTGACGAGCACGTTCTCGGAGCTGACGAGCTTGCTCGTGTAGCCCTGGTTCCGGTAATACGCAACGAAGAGCCCGACGCGTGCGGTGCCGTCGCTGAAGATCGCGTTCGTTTCCGCGGCGGGATTCTCGAAGCGTGGGCGCCACGCATCACGCGACGCATCGACGCGCTGCCATCCGCCGCCCGGCTGCACGAGCGCGAGTTGCGGGGCGCTCGCGGCGTCGGCATGCTCGATCGCGACGAACGCGAGCTTCCACACCGCCGCGACGGCGACGCAGAGCGCTGCGGTCGCGATCACGCTCCGGCCCTTCCGGCCCGCCGCCGGAGCCGCGGCCGAAGCTGTTACGGCAGCGCCGGTCCGATCCTCGCGCCAGCGCGCGCCGGCGAAGAAGAGGATCGCCATCACGATCCCGAAGAAAGCCCAGCCGTAGATGAGGTGGTCGGCGCCGGCAGCCACTTTGTTGTCGGACAGGTGGCCGAGCATCACGATGATGTAGGCGCGCATCCAGTTCGCGACGATGGGCACCGCGACTGCGAACGCGATGAATGCGATGCGGCGACGCGCTGAGCGATACGCGAGGTGCGCGAACAGGGTGCCGACCATGAGGGAGGCGATCAGGTAGCGCACGCCGCTGCACGCCTCGACGACCGACCACCGCCCGCTGGGTATGACGAACTGCTGCCCTTCGCGATAAACCGGAATCCCGGTGAGGCGCAACCCGAGCACCGTCACGTCGGCGGTCCATTCCATGAGCCGCGGCATCACGAACTCGCCGATCGGCACCGCGAAGAACAGGAAGGCGAGCGGAAATGCGAGGCTGCGCGCAGCCTCTCCGCCGACGAGCGCGACGACGACGCACACGACCATCGCCACCAGCGCGAGCTGGGTCACTGCATTGACGCTCGCAAGCTCGCCCGCAAGCCAGGCGGCGCCCGCGGCTGCAAGCAGCACCAGCGGCCACCATGCCGGACGCGGCACCGCCCGCGCAATCTCGGCACGCTCGCTCCAGACGAGCCACAGCGAGATCGGAACGACGACGTAGCCGTGAGCGAACGTGTCCGAGCGCGTCCAGATCTCGACCATTCCGCGCGCGGTGGAGCCATACAGCGCCAGTACGCACGCTATGCACGCGCCGATCGCGATCGCGCTCGTACGCCACGTCATGCCGCTCCGCGCCGACGAAGCGACATCGTAATCGGTCGGCAGATCCCGTTTCATGGCGCCAGCGCCTCGTGTCCTCGCGCGAACGGACTCGCAGCGAAGGCGGCAGGCTGCGCAATGCGCCGCAACAGCGGCTCGAGCTGTCGATCCCAGCTATGGCGCGCGGCGATGAAGCGGCGGCCCGCGGCGCCCTGCGCTTGAGCCCGTGCGGGATCGGCCAGCAGCGCATCGATCGCATCGACGAAAGCGCCGGCGCTCCCGACGCCGGTGACCACGTCGTCCGTCGCGCCTTCGATCGCGCCCGCGCACGCCCGCGAAGTCACGACTGCTTTGCCCATCGCCATCGCCTCGAGCACCTTGTTCTGTATGCCGCGAGCGACACGCAGCGGCGCCACGGCGATCGCGGCGTGCTGCACGTACGGCCGCACGTCGGGAACGCCGCCCGTGACGACGATCGCATCGCTTGCGAGCGCTTCGACTGCCGGCGCGGGCCGCATGCCGACGATGTAGAACCGCACGTCGGGCCTGCGCGCCCGCAGGGCGGGCAGCACCGCGTCGGCGAACCACGTGACCGCGTCGACGTTCGGCCAGTAATCCATGGCGCCGGTGAACACCACCGGCGTCTCGCCCGCTGCATACGGCGACAGCCGCTCGGTCTGCGGAGCGAAGTACTCCGAATCGACGCCGTTGCCGATCGCGTCCACCCTTCCCGCGCACTCGGGCGCGAGCCGGCTGAAGAGCGCGACTTCGGCGGGCGTGACGAGGAACGAGCGCTCGGCACGAGCGGCGATCGCGCGTTCGGCTGCGAGCAGACGCCGTCCTTCGCGCGCATAGATCCACGACGACGGCCAGTGATGCGAGCGGCTGTATTCCTGCCACTTCGCCGAGTCGACGTCGACGAGATCGACGAACAGCCGCACGCCCGGCAGCCCCTCGACGTACTGCGCCATCGGTGAGGAAAACGCGACCGCGGTATCGATGCCCTGTTCTGCCACCGTGCGGCGCACCCAGCGCGCGAGGTTGCCGTCCCGGTAGTACGGCAGCGTCAGCGCTTCGCCGGTGAGCAGCCCGGTAAGGCTGCGCACCTTGGCCGCCGCCGGCCTCAGCGGCTCGACGTGCAAACCGGCACACAGCGGCGCCAGGTTGCCGACGTAAGCGGCGTCGGCACGATCGTCCACGAACGTGCCCAGAAAGACACGATGGTCACGAGCCAGCGCTTTGAGCAGATGGTACGAGCGCACCTTGTCGCCTTTGTTCGGCGGGTACGGAAGCCTGTGCGCCAGGAAAAGCAGGTTGCTCACGCGCGTCAGCCCAGATTGCGCACGATGTATGGACCGAGCCGGTCCGCGACCGCGCGCGGCAGCCGGCGCCACAGCGCGATGAACGCGCGATACTTCGGATTCGACGGATTGTTCTGCGGAATAGTGCGCCGGCGGTACAAGTGGTATTCGTAATGGAGCGGCGTCGGCTCGAAACCCCAGTTCTTCTTGAACGCGAACGAGCCGGTGTCGCGCTTGCTGCGCCCGTAATCGAAGATACGCACGCCCTGCTCGCACGCGCGGCGCATCACTTCCCAGTACTTGAAGTCGTTCGCGGCGAGATCGCGCGCGGCTTCGGCGTCGCCGGCATAGTAAGGCAGGATCTCATCCCGAAAGCGAAAGCTCATGACGCTGCTGACGGCTTTTCCGGCGCGGTCACAGACCGTGAGGATCTCGCAGTCGTCGCCGAACTCGTCCTTCAGCGCCTGGAAGTAGCGCTTCGGCAGCGCGGGCGTCCCGTGGCGATGCACGTTGTCGGCGAACAAATCGAAGAAACGATCGGTGCCGGCATCGACGGTGCTCGTGAGCCCGTTCTTGATCCCCTTGCGCACCATCGCGCGCTGTTTGCGCGGGATGGCGAGCATGTTCGCTTCGACCTCCGGCAGGATCTCCTTGCGGAAGGTCACGTAGAGGTCCTGACGCGGCCAGCTCGGATGACGGGGCGAGACGTGGCGCAGCTCGAGATGATCGACACCCAGACGGCCCGCGAGAGAGAGCGCTTCGGCTTCCAGCGCGGTGGCCGCCCGTGCGCTCGTGGCGGCGACGCCGCCGTACACGGTGAAGGGCAGCGACACCAGCGCATTGCCGAAGAGCCGGCTCTTCACGTGCGCAAGCGGCAGCACGCCGGTCACCTCGGTGCCTTCGACCGCGTAGAAGAAGTAGGTGTGATGTCCGAAGACGCGCTCGATCACGCGCTGCCAGCCGGAGCGGTGAAAGAACGAGGCGTCCGGTGCGTTCATCACGAACGCGTCCCAGCGGGCGCGCTCAGCGCGATCCGCCGAGGTCAGCGCCATCACCCACGGCGCACTGACGAGCTGGGGCAGCGTCAGGTCCACGCTTCAGGCCGCGGCCAGCTCGGGGACCGCTCGGTCGAGCCGGTCCCAGCGAAAATCGCCGAAGAGGCGCTTCAGGCGCGCTTCCATGCGCGAGAGGTTCACGTAATGCCTGAAGCGGGTCTTCGCGCCGACGCCGGGAATGCGCGGCTGCGCCGGGTCGATCTCCCATGGATGGAAGTAGAAGACCGCCGGGCGCCGGTCGACGTCGTTGACGCGTGCGAGCAGCCAGCGCGAGACCGGATAAGGCATGAGACGGAAATAACCGCCGCCCGCCGCCGGCCAGTTGCGGTCGAAGAGGCGCATCGCCGTGACCGGCACTTCGATGAGACCGCCGGACGGCCGGTAAGGAAAACGCGGCGCGTCGGGCATCCCGTAATGGTCGTGGCGGATCGGGTACGTGCTCGAGCTGTACTCGTAACCGGCGCGCTCGAGGCATTCGAAAGCCCAGAGGTTCGACGCGCCGATGGAGAAGCTCGGCGCACGATAGCCGCGCACCCGCTCGCCCCCGATGTCCTCGAGCAGCCGCTTCGCGCGAGCCACGTCGTCGAAAAACTCGGCTTCGCCCTGCTCGCTCGCACGCAGGTGCGCATAGCCGTGGCTCGCAAGCTCGTGCCCCGCCGCGACGATGGCGCGGACGAGCTGCGGGTAGCGCTCCGCGATCCAGCCGAGGGTGAAGAACGTCGCGCGCGCGCCGCTCGCCTCGAGCATCGCGAGGATGCGCTCCATGTTGCGCTCGACACGGCATTCGCGCGTATCCCAGCCCCCGCGATCGATGTGCGGCGCTAATGCGGAGACCTGGAAGTAGTCCTCCACATCGATCGTGAGAGCGTTGACGCAGCGCACGGGATCAGCCAATGCGCGCCTCCGAGTTATCACGCAGCAACAGGTACTGCGCCAGATCGGCGGCGATCCGCTCGGCGGCGCGGCCGTCCCAGAGCTCGGGGACACGCCCGCGCTTGCCGCCGCCGGCCAGCACGTCGTCCACCGCGCCGAGAATGGCGCCCCGGTCGCGACCGACGACCGTGTTGGTGCCCTGCTCTACCGTGATCGGGCGCTCGGTATTCTCGCGCAGGGTGAGACAGACGACGCCGAGCGCGGTCGTCTCCTCCTGCAAACCACCCGAATCCGTCAGCACGAGCGTGGCTTTCGAGAGCAGGCCGAGTGTCTCGAGATAGCCCTGCGGCGGCAGCAGCGCGATGCGCGAAGCGGCGACGAGAGGCATCAAGCCGAATCGCTCCACGCGTTCGCGCGTGCGCGGATGCATGACGAAGACCAGCGGCAAGCGCCTTGCCACCTCGCTCAGCGTGCGAAGGAGATGTTCGAGCGTCTCCGGCTCGTCCACGTTCGACGGGCGATGGAGCGTCACGACGCCGAAACCGCGGGCATCGCGCAAGAGCCCGTCATCCTGTCCGCATGCCTGCAGGGTCGTTTCGGGCGCGCGCGCACGCGGGAGGTTCGCCCGTAGGCTGTCGATCATGACGTTACCCACGAAACGCACGCGCGCGGGCTCGATACCTTCGCGAGCCAGGTTGCCTTCGGCGGCGCGCTCGGTCGTGTAGAGCACATCGGAAAGCTGGTCGGTGAGCACGCGGTTGATCTCTTCCGGCATCGCGCGATCGAAGCTGCGAAGGCCGGCTTCGACGTGCACGACCGGCACGCCCTTCTTCGTCGCGACGAGGCTGCACGCCAATGTCGAATTGACGTCGCCGACTACCAGCACGCACGAAGGGCGATGCGTGTCGAGCACCGGCTCGAACCTCCGCATGACTTCCGCCGTCTGAACCGCATGACTCGCGGACCCGACCTCCAGGTTGATGTCCGGCGGCGGCAGCTCCAGGTCTGCGAACAGCCGGCTGTTCATATCGACGTCGTAGTGTTGGCCGGTATGCACCAGCAGTGTCGGGAGGCGTGGCACGTGCGCGGCAAACGCCCTCAGGATCGGCGCCATCTTCATGAAGTTCGGGCGGGCGCCCACGACGCATGCGACCGGCGCGTCGAGCTCACGTATCGCATTCACTGTTCGTTTTCCTTCTGGACCGATGACGAGCGGCGTGCGCGCAGCGCATTCAGCAGATGTCGCAGCACCGCGAGCGTCGACAGGCTCTGCTTTTCGAGACGCTCGAGACGCTCTTCGAAATCGCCCGCCTGCAGCCGAGACACCATCGTGGTCACGCGCTGCGCGGTCTCGTCGTCGATCGCGAGGTCGAGCGCATCGAGATCGTCGGCGGTGATGCCCAGGCCGTGCAGCACATCGCTCCCGTTCGGTCCCGCGCGGGATTCGTTCGCCGCCGCGGGTTCCGGCGCAGCACCGAGCGTCGTCTCCGCGCGGATCTCTTCCGCGGCCTGCTTCACGTCCTGGCCGTCGAGCACGAGCTTTTCGGACAGGAAGCCGGCGAGCAGCAGCCTGTCGCAGAGCGTGTTGATCCTGCGCGGAACGCCTTCGGTCACCTCGAAGATCGATTCGTACGCATCGAGCTCGAGGTGCGGCCGCCCGGTCCAGCCCACATGGCGCAGGCGGTGACGCACGTATTCGCGCGTCTCGTCCGCGTCCATCGGACTGATGTGACACGCCGCGGTGATGCGCTGGCGCAACTGCTCCATGCGCGGGCTCGCGAGGATCCTCCTGAACTCCGGCTGCCCGACGAGGAAGCTCTGGAGCAGCGCCTGGTTCTCGAGCTGGTAGTTGGAGAGCATGCGCAGCTCCTCCATCGACTCGAGCGTGAGGTTTTGCGCTTCGTCGACGACGAGCAGCGCGCGCCGGCCTTCCATGCGCAGCTTGAGCAGGTAAGCCTCGATCGCCAGCAGGAGATCGGATTTCGTCGCGTTCGCCGCAGGCACGCCGAACGCGGCGGCGACCATGCGCAGCGTATCGCCGGCATCGAGCTGCGTGCTGACGATCTGTACCGCCTCCACTTCCTTCGGATCGATCTTACCGAGCAGGTTGCGCAGCACGGTCGTCTTGCCCGCGCCGATCTCCCCCGTCACCACGATGAAGCCCTCGTTCTTGTGCAGGCCGTACTCGAGGTAAGCGAGCGCGCGGTTGTGCTGCTTGCTCGCGAAGAAGAAATCCGGGTCCGGATTGAGCTGGAACGGCTTCGCGGTGAGGCCGTAGAAGGATTCGTACACTGCGGCCCCTAGAACGTCGTTGCAATCGACGCGGTCACGGCCCGTTCCGTGTAACCGCTGCCGGTCGTGGTGGTGAAGTTGACGTAGCGCACGCCGAGCGTGGCCGTCGTGCGCGGACTCAATTGGTGCGTCAGCAGCACGCGCGCCAGGTTCTGCGTGCTTTCGACGGTCGTGCCCGACGTTCCCTTGTTGTTGAAGTGCGACAACAACAGGTTCACCGACGAGATCGCCGACAGCTTGTGCGCCCAGTTCGCGCTGATCGTGCGGGTGTCGATCACGTTCGCGGTCGCGAAATCGCCGGACGCCCCCCCGACGGTCGTGATGCCCTCGCGCCGCCCCAACGCCGCGGTGAAGGTGATGGTGTTGCGCACGCCGAGCAGCGCGACCGAGGCCTGGTGGGTGCGCTGCACGTAAGCGGCGTTGGTCAGGAAGCTGTTTACCAGACCGAGATCCCGCGGGATGCCGCTGAGCTGGAGCTGCCGGTCGACCGCCTGCGCGCGCTGGATAGGGTCAGGAATACGAGAGGCGAGCGCGTTGAAGAGCAGGTCGTATGCGGTGCCGACCGGCGCCTGCGCGAGCTGGTTCGGAAGGATGGTGACGACCCTGCTGTCGAGGAGCTCCCACGACGAGAGCGGCGTGCGGTGAGTCAGCCTGACTTCGTGGTTGTCGCCGAAGAACCCGCGTTCGGCGGAGCCGTGCGCGCTCGTGCGCGGACCCGGTAGCCAGTCGACGCCGATGCCGTAGGTCGCGCGACCCTCCTGGGACGCGGACGCGTAGTTGTTGGTCTCGTAGCCGCCGAGTAGAGAAAACGTGAGCTCGCGCTGGTAGCGGTACAAGAGCGACGCGCGTATGCGGGAGAGATCGAGCGTACGCCGCGTGTCGAACTCGCTCGACTGCTTCTGCGCATCGAACCGCCAGCCGATCGTCGCAAGCTCGTTGCTGCTCTTGAGCATCGCCGTCCAGTCGTGAACGGTGGCGTTCACGAGCGAGTTCGAGCTCGCATGCGTATCCGTTCCGCGATAGCGCGCCTCGTAGTCGGCGGTGCTGCCGAAGCGGCCGCGCACGTACGGGCTCAGGTAGAACGAGCGGACCTCGGCACGGTTGCCGTTGACGTTCTCTGTCGAGGTCGGCTGCGCGCCGAAAGCCGAGATCGCCGACTGCGTGATGTGGCCGCCGCCTTCGATGAATACCCGATTCTCGACCGCCTCGAAGCGGCCGGTCGCGTTCAGGAAGTTCAGGCCGCTGTTGTTGCGGGACTCGTTGGCATAGAAGAGTTGCTGCCGCCGGTAATCGAGGTTGAGCTTGAGGCGCGCGGTGTCGCCAATGACGCGAAGCTGCGGGTTGAGCGACGTGACGAGGTCGGATTCCTTGCCGCTTCCCGGTTTCAGGCCGACGTTATCGGTATAGGTCTCCAGCAACGAGAACGACGGCACGACGAACCAGCCGCGCCGTTGGGAGGCCGTCGGCGCCTCGGCGACCGTCGCCGGCTGCCGCTGCTGCGACGGCGTCGTCGCAGGCTGGCCGTATACCGGCAGGCCGGACGCGTCGGCCTCCGGCATCGGCGCCTCCGCGGCGCGCGCGGGCAGCATCACCGCCATGGCGCCCGCCGCCACGATACGAGAGGCCGGCAGCCTGCGCCTGCCGCTCGTCATCGTGAGCCGCCGCCGCACGGTTCGCGGCCGCGCACGTGCCCTCGTTCAACCGCCGTAGCCATAGCCGTAGCCGTAGCCGTAGCCATAGCCGCCGTGAGAAGAGCCGCGCGCCTTGTTGAGCAGCATCAGCTTCACCGGACACGACTCGATCGTCGAGAGGGCGTGCGTCACGACCGATTGCGGGGTGCTGTCGGCGGACACCACCAGCACGACCTGCCCCATGTGCGTCGCGAGCGCGCGCGCTTCGGTGGTGACCAGGAGCGGCGGCGAATCGAAGATGATGATGCGGTCCGGATAGCGCCGCGCCATGTCCTCGAGCAGCCGGTTCATGGAGGTGCTCGCCAGCAGTTCGGTCGCGCGCGCGTGCTTCGTTCCGCTCGGCAGGATCGAGAGCTTTTCGATGTTGGTTCTCAGGAGGACGTCCGAGACCTCGACCGAGCCGTCGACGAGCAGATCGAGCAGGCCGCGGGTTTCCGGCAGTCCGAGCATCCGCGGCAGCGAAGGCCTCGCCACGTCCGCGTCCACGAGCAGCACCGTGTGGTCGAGCTCCATCGCGATGCTCATCGCGAGGTTGACCGACGTGAAGCTCTTGCCCTCGCCGGGCAGCGCGCTCGTGATGAAGACCAGGTTGCCGTGCTGGATCGCGGAGTCGCCCTGGAGGGATGCGTTCTCGAGCAGCGGCCGCTTGATGACGCGAAACTCGTCGGCGGCGCGGGAGCGCGGCGCGTCGGGTGTGACGATGCCGGCGGCGGCGAGGCGCGCGAGGTCGAGCTCCACCTTGCGCGACGTCGGCGCCGCTTCCGGGGCCGGTTGGGGCGGCACCTCTACGCGCAGCGACGTGACCGGTGCAGGCGACACCTCGTTTTTCGGCGGCGGCACGGGCGCAGGTTGCGCCTCGGTCGTGGCCGTTTGAGCGGTGGGCTGCGGCGCGGGCGCGGGCGCGGCAACCCCGGCACGCTGGAGCTGCTCGAGGCGTTTGGCTGCCTGTTCTATGACGCTCATGCGATCACCGCCCGCGAGCCGGTTATGAATACGAACGCGATCACGATTCCGAACGCGATGACGAGCGACGCCAGTCCGCCGATGAATGCGATCTTGCTGCGGCGCTCCTTGCGGCGCAGGGGCTCGCTGACGAAATACGAAATCGTCCCGAGCACCGTGAGCCCGGTGAGCTCGCGCAACGTGAACGCGTCCGGGACCGAGGGACGGATCTGGCTCGCGGCGAAGCTCGCGGCCAGACCTGCGGCCAGGGCGCCCGCGAGGGCGAGCGCGACGAGCAGCAGGCGGTTCGGCGCAACGGGTTGCGGGGATACGCGCGGCGGGTCGATCAGCCGGAACTCGGCGATCGCGGCGCTCTGGTCCATCTGCCCCGAGATCGCGGCGGACTCGCGGCGCGATACGAGCGTCTCGTAATTCTTCTTGTTGATGTCGTAGTCGCGGTTGAGCTGCGCGTATTCGGCTTCGATCTCCGGCATCATGTTGATCGATGCCTTGAACCGCGCGTAACGCGCCTCGTGCTCGGCCACGCGCGTTCTCAGGGAAGCGACGGTCGCTTCCGCTTCGGCGAGCGACATCTTCAGCTTCTGGTAGACCGGGTTGGTCGCAGCCGGCGCGACCGGCGCCGCCGGAGCGCTCTTCTCCGCGGCTTTGCGTGCCGCCAGCTCGTCACGCTTCTGCGCCTCGAGCTCCGCGATGACGCGTCGGGTGCCGGCCACGTCGGGATGCTTGTCGGTGTACCTCTGGAGCAGGAGATCGAGGTTCTTTTTCAGGGCGTCGAGCCGGGCATCGATCTCGGGAACGGTCGCCTCGCCCTTCGCATCCTGCGGCAGCGGCAAGTTCGGCGACTCCGACGCGAGCTGCTGCCTGATCGCGTCGCGCGACTGCTCCGCTTCGCGCAGCGCGAGGCGCGCCTGGTTCATCGCCAGCTCGAGCTCGCCGATGCGTCCGAACGCGTCCTTGCCGTCGCCGGTGCCGGAGCTCAGGTTCTTCAGCTTGAACTCCTTGAGCCGGTTTTCGGCTTCGGTGAGCTTGCCTTCGTAGATCTTGATCTGGTCTTCGATGAACTGGCGCGCGGTATCGGTATCCCGCCGCTTGTTGCCGAGGCTGGACTCGACGAAGATGGACGTGAGCGACTGCACGACGCGCTTCGCCTTCTCCGGCTCGGGATCGCGAAACGCGAGCGTGAACAGGTTGTCGCGGCCGAGGCCCTTGATCTCGAGCGTCTTCATCAGCCGGTCGATCAGCGCTTCCTGCTCTTCCTTCGACTTGATGCTGAGATCGAGGTCCGCCATCCGCACCAGCTTTTCCATGTTGGGCCGGTTGATGAGCGTCCGGCTCAACATGCCGATCTGCTGGTCGACGTTGGGCTGCACCGCGAGTCCCGACATGAGCGGCTTCAGCACCGACTGGGTGTCGACCCAGATCCGCGCCGATGCTTCGTATTGGTTCGGCAGCACGAACACCACGCCTGCAGCGACGATCCCGACGATCCACGCGACGGCGAGGCCCAGCCATCGCCACTGCCACATGCCGCGCAGGACCGTGACAGCCTGCTGTATCAGTTCATGCATACGATCACCTGCGCGCGAAGCGGCGACGCCCGCGCGGCGAAGAGCTACGGGAAGTTAGAACCAGCTTTGGGGAATGATCACGACGTCGCCCGGGCGCATCTCGACGTTGGCCGAGACATCGCCGCGCCTGAGCAGGTCCTTGATGCGCACCGCGTACTGTTTGTTGCCTTCGGCGGTGCGCAGGATGCTGGCCGCGTTGCCGTCCGCGAAATCGGTGATGCCGCCGACCGCGATCATCACGTCGAGCAGCGTCATCTTCTGGCGATACGGCAGCACCTGGGGTTTCGCCGCCTCGCCGATGATGCGGATCTGCTCGCTGTACGGCCCGACGAAATTGGTGACGACGACGGTGACGACCGGGTCCCTGATGTATTTCGACAGGGCGCTTTCCATCGTTCTCGCGATGGTGCTCGCGCTCTTGCCCGAGACGTCGATGTCTTCGATGAGCGGCGCGCTGATCTTGCCGTCCGGCCTCACCGGCACCGACATCGAGAGCTCGGGATTGCGCCAGACGATGATGTTGACGACGTCGCCGGGCCCTATGACATAGTTATAATCGCTGCCGCCCGCGCTCGCCGGCGCCGGCGGATATTTGTTGGCCGCGCACCCGCCCAGCACCGCCGCGGCAAGCAGCAACATCGCTGCCGCAACCTCGTGAATTGATATCGTTTTTCGCGTCATGCCCTCGCCCCCTGCCGCCCCTAGGCGACGGACAGCGAGGGTACCACAAGTTGTATCAGACCGAAGTCTTACCTGTGACAAATTGCACCGAATCGACACATGCGTTTCGAGGTGCAACCCGGGCTCGTGCGTGTGCTGTCGAGGTTTTTTACACTCCCCCGGCACCTCGTCGCCGCTCCGGGACTAAGTGGCTGATGCGCCGCGCATTTCGTTTCTGGCACACACCGTGCTTTAAGTGGCCGCGTCAGATTGAATCGTCAATCAGGGGATAAAATGAAAACCATCAAACGGCTCGCAGGCGCGGCGCTTCTGGCTCTGGCCGCGGCCCCCGCGTCTGCGGACGTCATCTACGCCACCGGCGGCACGATCAACGTGCCGCTCGGCAGCCAGATGTTCGCGACTTCGATCTTCCAGAACGTCATCAACGGGGCGGGAGATGTGCTGAGCGGCATCGGCTGGGTGAGCGGCATCGGCCCGAATACGATCGGCGCTCCTCCGCCGGTGTGCAGCAGCGCATGCCAGCTCACTTTCCGCTTCGAGGGTTTCACGATCGACCAGTACACGAACGTGGCGCCGGGCGTCGACACCTTCACGGCCAAGCTGGGCACGGTCAAGTTCTATCTCGATTTCGTCGGGCCCGGCAGCGGCGGCACCCTGTTCAACCCCGGGGTGGGAACGACGAGCGCGCAAGACCTGAGCGACGCCACGGACGGCACCCTGTTCCTGACGCTGGCGGGACACGCCACCGATGTCGCCGGTCACACTTTGGCCGGCGTTGTCACGGGCGGCGGCTCTTCCATCTCGTTCAACCCGATGTCGTTCCTCGACGTGGTCGGCACGGGCGGCGTGGCGAACTTCAACTACAACACGAACACTCTGGACTCCGGCAACGGATTGGCCGATCTGGGGTTCTTCGGATCGGCGACCCTCTCTCCGGTACATCCGGCGGAAGGCGACTGCGCGAGCGCCGCCTCTGCAACCGGCACCGAATGCATGCAAGGCAACGCGACGTTCGCCGCGAACGCCATCCCCGAGCCGAGCTCGATCGCCCTGCTCGGCGTCGCATTGAGCGGCCTCGGCTTCGGCCTGCGCCGCCGCAACAAGAAGACCGCGTAACGCGGCTCCAGGCATACCCCTCGAAAGCCCCGGCACATGCCGGGGCTTTTTTTTCGCACTCACTCACGCGCGGCGATAGGCGGCACCCAAAAGAAATGGGCCCTCTTGCGAGGGCCCATTTGCGTTCTTACCGAAGCTGTTGTTGAGTCGCGCTCAGGCAGTCGCAGACGCTTGCGCGCGGCTGCGACGCACGGCGAAGCCGAGGCCCGCCAATGCGACGGCCGCCAGCGCGAGCGAGCCGGGCTCCGGCACCGCGTAAAACCCCGTGACCGAGGCAAGCTTCACGTAGTCGTAACTGCTCGTGCTGAAGGCTGTGCCCCCGAGCGGGTTGGCCAGCGCGTTGATCGCGAGCGGATTGTAGGCGCCGATCAGCCAGTACGACGAAACCACGTTGACGCTGTTGATCGACTTCACCGCGTTCGTGGCGACGTCCGCGTAATTGCCGATGGCCGTCCAGCCCTTGCTCAGGAGCTCGGAATACGTGAGCCCCACGAAGTTCTTGTCGGTCGCGTAATTGCTCGTAGTCACCGCGCCGGAACCGGTGTACGCGAGCACCGACATGTCGGAATCGCCGGACTTCCAGCCGATCGTCAGTCCCGTGAGCTTGACCGGTGCGCTGAACTTCAGCAGCACCATGTCGTAGCGACCGTTGTTGTCCAGCGAATGCTCGGGGTTCGTTCCTTCCTGGAGATCGCAGTACTTTCCGCTCGAGCACTTGTCCGCGTTGGTGATGCCGAGGCCGCCGACGTAGGAGACGAGCTGCGCCGCCTGGATCGTCTGGATCTCGCCGTTATTGGCGTTGTTCTGCTTGTCGGTCTTGCCGGAGATGTTGCCGGTATTCGAATAGCCGGACACCGTAACCCCCGCGGTGGGAGTCCCGGTCACGTTCCATGTGATGGCCGCATACGCGTCGCCGCAGGCGAGCGCGAGCGCACAGGGAACGAAGCTTCGCAGAGCCTTCTTCATTGCAATCCTTCCGGTTCTCGTGCCGGGTCTCGGGAGCGTCCTGGCGAGGGACGAATTGTGGCGTGTTGTTGCACTGTGCAACATGTCACAGGTTGACGGCATTTGCCATGCACCTCAAGGAATAAATTCCGTCAGATGCCCAGCTGTTTCCTGAGCTGCCCCAGCTCGGGGGCGTCGGCGGGCCGCCTCGGCGCCGCCATCGCCGCCCTGAGCTCCTCCCGCGCCTCGTCGAGGCGCGACGCGCTCGCGAGCGCGTAGGCGAGATGGAATCGCACGTCGCCGTTGTCGGGGCTGCGCAGTCGCGCGTCGCGCAGGTAGCGCAGGCCGGCGTCGAGTCGGCCCTTGCGCGCGAGGATCCAGCCGAGCGTGTCGGCATAGTCGGGATGCCCGGGCACGAGATTCAGCGCGCGATCCGCGTACTTCTCGGCATCGGGATCCTTCAGAGCATCCAGCACGTTCGCGAGGTTGTTGAGCACGGCGGGATCGTTGGGATCGATCTTGAGCAGGCGCCGGTACACCTCACCGGCCGCCTTGTATGCACCGACCCGCAGATGCATCTCTGCGAGCCCTTTCAGCGCGTAGCCGTCGGCAGGCCGCTTCGCGGTCCAGCCTTCGAGGAACGCGAGGCCCTTGGCCGCGTCTCCGGCGGCAAGGTGTGCGCGGGCGATTCTCACTGCATTGGGCGCGGAGTCCTGACGCGCGAGCGCTGCGCGGTAAGCGGTCAGCGCCGCCGCAGGCCGGTTGAGCGACATCGCCAGATCGCCTGCGGCGATCGACGTCTCCTCCGCCGACGGATATTTTTTCCTGAGCGTCTGCAGCGCCGATTCAGCGCGCGCGGCGCCGCCGCGCTGGCGTTCGATCTCGACGATGAACGCCAGCGCCTCGACCATGTCCGGCCTGGCCTGGAGCGCGGTCTGCGCCGAGCTGTAGGCGGCATCCGCACTGCCGGCGGCGAGCTGCGCTCGCGCGATCCGCAGCTGCGCGACGGCGTCCAGCCCCGCCATGCGGCCGGCTTCGAGATAGAGCGCGCGCGCGTTCTGCACGTCCCCGGTCGCCTGATACGCGATTCCCAGCGCGAGCTTTGCGGGCAGATAGGCGGGATATCGCGCACTCAGGTCCAGCGCTGCAGCAAGCGCACGATCGAACTGGAGCTGCCGCATGTGCAGCTCGACCAGCGCCAGCCCGGGGCGCGGATCGCGGCGCTGCGTATCGTGCGCCTTGCGCAGGTGTCGAATCGCCTCGGCCGGGTTGCCTGCCCGCTCCTCGAGCGTCGCCAACTCGACCAGGACGTCGGTCGCGTCGGGGTTGCCGGCCTGCAGCGCAGTCAGTCGGCGGCGCCCGTCGTCGAACCTTCCTTCACTGACGTCCAGGCGCGCGAGGTTGAGCGCCGCCGGCCGGAATGCGGCGTCCGCCCGCAGCACCTGCATGTAAGCCGCGCGGGCGCCGGACATGTCCCCCGAAGCCGTCTTGATGACGCCCATGTAATTGAGCAACGCGAGGTTGGTCGGCGCGCGCGCGACCGTCGCCTCGACCAGCTGCAGCGCTTTCCGCGGCTCGTTCTCGCGCATGTAAAGCAGCGCCAAGCGCATGGCGGCGTCGACGTCCGCCGGATTCGCCGCCAGCACCTTCTGCAGTGTGATGCGTCCGAGCTCGGTGCGACCGAGCTCGAGCAGACTGAACCCGAGCGCCCTGTTCACATCGGCCGAAGCGCCGCGCGCTGCCGCGGCTTCGAGAAGCTGGGCCGCCTTCTGATACCGCCCCTGCACCAGATGCACCGTGCCGAGCATCGACAGCACCTGTGCATCGTCGGGCTGGGCCTTGTAAAGCGCCTCCAGCTCGGGCAGCGCGCGTTGATAATCCTTGAGATCCATGCAGATCGATGCGAAGAGCCGCTTCGCTCCGAGATTGCGCGGGCTGCGGATGAGCACATGGTCGAGGTAGGTCCGAGCCTTCTCGAGCTGGCCAAGCCCGTGGCTCGCCATCGCGCCGAGCATCAGCAGCTGCTCGTGCGCCTGCAGCCACGCCGGCGAAAGGCTGTCGATCAGCTTCGCCACTTCCTGAAGGGCGTCCACGACCGCGCGCTCGTCGCCTTTGCGGCCGGCGAGGATCGCGCGCAGGAACGCCGCCCGGGGCTCTCCCGGCGCGGACTGCCTGAGCACGGTGAGATCGCTCTCGGCCTCGCCGTCGCGCTTCAGATCGATCAGCAGCGCCGCCCGGGCGATCCTGGCGTCCACGTGGCGCGCTTCCAGCCCCAACGCCCTGTCGTAGGCCGCCAGCGCGCCGCGAAGGTCGCCCGTCGCGTGCAGCACGGCCGCATGGATGTTCCACGCCTCCGCGTTGCGCGGCGCGATCTCGGTCGCGCTCGCCGCGACGGCTTTCGCGCGGTCGAAGTCCCGCGCCGCCAGCAGCATGCCGGTCTCGGCGATATGAGGCGCGATCGAGCGCGGATCCGCAGCGCGGGCGTCGGCGAAGCTCTGCGTGGCGAGGCTGCGACGCCCGATCTCGGCGTAAGCGCTGCCGCGCAGGGCCAGCACCTCGGCTTTGGCGGCGGGCGCGAGGCCGTCGGCGCGCACCCGGTCCACGACCAGGTCGGGCCGGCCGAGCCCGAGGTATGTCTGTGCCAGCGGAAGCGCGATCGCGCTGCGATCGAGGCCTTTTTTCAGCGCGGCCTCGAACGCCGCTTCGGCGCCGCGGATGTCGCCGCTCTTGAGGAGCGTCTGCCCGAGGAGCACGTGGGCGTCCAGCATCCGGTTGTCCTGCTCGATGGCGTTGCGCAACTGGATCGCTGCACCCCGCGAATCGTTGCGCTGCAACTTCCGCAGGGCGTCGTCGTAGAACTCGGCGGCGCGCTGCGGCGTTGCGTGAGCGCAAGCCCCGCCCAGGATCAGCGCCGCGGCCACCACCGCGTGCGATCGCCGCAACCGGGCCGGCAGCGTCCCCCGGCGATGGCTTGGTGCATTAAAGGTCGTCATTTGTAACATTGTGCGCGAATGCACGTCGCGTATCCGTGATTAAGTGCCAGCGTGCATTACGCTTTTCAGAGAATTCCCGGCAGCGCCCGCCTCACGGGTGCTATATCATCGCAGGACCATATCCGAGGCAGCTTGTTACATTGCAACCCATTCGCTATCGCCTGCCGCCTGCCGGGCGGCATGTCCTGGAGGCCGCCGCCGCGTGACCCCGCGCGCCCTCAGGGTCGTCCTCGCCATCAACCACTGGCTGCGCCTGCCGCTGCCGTGCAAGTTGGGGCTGCACGGCGGCCCGCGGTGCAAGGCGCATCACTGGCGCGTCGAGAACCTCCCGGCGCAATCCGCCGAGATCGCTACGTCCGAAGCGCAACCGTCCGGCGCCCCGCGTTCGTCGGCGCCTGGACCCGACGCCGGCGACCTGGAGCCGCATTCCGCACCGATCCGAACGAAAGACGCGTGACCGTGGTCGAACGACATGGACACGCGCCACATTCTTGCACCCGCAACACCTACCAGCAGGCAACGGGAGGCGACCGCCGAAGATCCGCGCAGGTAGCAGCAGGCAACGCAAGCCGCCGACATAATCCTTTGAAAGGAGCGCCATCGATGAAGCGCAAACCATACAGAAGCTATTCGCGCGATTTCAAAGTGGAGGCTGTGCGGCTCGCCGAAGAAGGTCAGAAGCCGGTTGCAGCAGTCGCGCGCGAGCTCGGCGTGCACCGCAACCAGATCGCACGCTGGAAGACGCAGCTCGAACGACAACAGCCGGCCGCGTCCGGCGACGGCCAGGTGCAGGCGCTGCAGGAAGAGCTCGAACGGCTGCGTCGCGAAAACGCGAGCCTTACGGAGGAGAACGCCGTACTCCGCAAAGCCGCCATGTATTTCGCCCGCGAGTCGAAGTAAGCGCGCGGACGCGCCCTCTCACAAGACGGCGCGCAGCACGTCCAGCAGCAGGATCGCCACGATCGCAGCGACGGTGACGTCGCTCAGCATCACCTGCGCGTCCGACAGATAACGAACATTCCGGTCTTCCACGATTCCCCCGTGCGTCTTGAGGCGCTTGGTTGTTCGGGTTGAAATGCCACTGCTGACACTTTGTGCAAGGTGCAATTTAGGCCATACGGCCTGGTTGCACAATGTCACAACCGTTGATCAACGTTCAGAATTACTAAAGGGGCGTCAGGCGACGATCGGCAGCTCCATTCTGAGAAATGCCACCGCCTCCTGCTCCGACCGCGTGCGCCGCATCGGCGGCAGGCTCGCGAGGATGCGCCTGCCGTAGCTTTTCCCGTACAGCCGCGGGTCGCAGATCATCAGCACGCCGCGGTCGTTCTCGTCGCGGATGAGGCGCCCCGCGCCCTGCTTCAGCGTGATCACCGCCTGCGGAAGCTGGTGCTCGAGGAAAGCGTTGCGGCCGTCCCGGTTGAGCTTGTCGATGCGCGCGGCGAGCACCGGATCGTCCGGGGCGGAGAACGGCAGCTTGTCGATGACGACGAGCGACAGCGCCTCGCCCTTGACGTCCACGCCTTCCCAGAACGACTGGCTGCCGATGAGCACCGCGTTGCCGAGGCGGCGGAAGCGGTCCAGGAGCTCGCTGCGCGAGCCTTCGCCCTGCGTGAGCACCGGGAAGTCGAGCATGCGCCGCTGCATCGCTTCGTGCAGGAGGTCGCGCGCTTCGCGCATCGCCCGCAACGACGTGAAGAGCAGGAAGGTGCGCCCCCCGCTCGCCTCGATGAGCGGCAGCGCGGCTTGCACCACGGCCCGCGTGTACTCCGGCGTGTTCGGCTCGGGCATCTTCGCGGGGACGTAGAGCAGGGCCTGCAGGTCGTACATGAACGGGCTGTCCCAGCTTTGCGTCTTCGCTTCGGACAGGCCCAGCGCGCCGCAGTAGTGCTGGAAATCGCGCGCCACCGACAGCGTCGCCGAGGTGAAGATCCACGCGCGCGCCTGCGCCTGCACCTGCTTGGCGAACACGTCCGCGACCGACAGCGGCGTCGAATTCAGATGCAGCGACTGGTTGAAGAGCTCGACCCACTTCACGCGCTCGCCGTCGACGCCGCTCCTCCAGCGCTCGAGCTTTTCCGCGATCTCCAGCGCGCGCTCGCGACAGCGCTGCAGCCCTTCGCTGCGCTCGCCATGCTCGGTGAGCTCCTCGCCCAGCTCGTCCAGGCGCGCGAGCACCGCGCCGAGCGCGGGCGCGAAGTCGCGGTTGCGCTCGACGGTGCGCAGCGGCATGCGGCCGGCCTCTTCCCTGAAAACGAGCCTGAGATCGCGCGCGGCCTTCTCCACGGCGCGCGCCGCGTCGGGCAGCGTCGTCGAATCCCGGGCGCCCGCGGCGGCCTCGATCAGGGTGTCGCGCACGAGCGTCACGATCTGCGTGGTGGACGCGCTCTCGCCGAAGAAGAGCGTCGCGGTCTCGGGGATCTGGTGCGCTTCGTCGAAGATGACCGTGTTGAACGCGGGCAGCAGCTCGCCGATGCCTTCGTCGCGCAGCGCCAGGTCGGAGAAGAACAGATGGTGGTTCACCACGACGACGTCGGCTTCGAGCGCAGCCTTGCGCGCCTGCATCACGAAGCATTTGTCGAAGTGATGACAGTCGGTGCCGAGGCAGTTCTCGCGCGTGGAGGTGGCCTGCGACCACACCGGCGAGGTCTCGGCGACGTCGACGCAGTCCGCCCGGTCGCCGGTGGTCGTGTTCTGCGCGAAGCGCGCGATGGCCGCGAGATCGCGGGTGTCGTCGCGGCTTCCGAACCGGCCGTCGGTCATCGCGCGCTGCAGGTGGTGGTGGCAGACATAGTTCGCGCGGCCCTTGAGCAGCGCGACGGTGACCGGGAGCCTGAGCGCGCTCCTCACCGTCGGGATGTCGCGGTCGAAGAGCTGATCCTGCAGCGTCTTGGTGCCGGTGGAGATGATCACCTTGCCGCCCGAGCGCAGCGCCGGGACGAGATACGCGAACGTCTTGCCGGTGCCGGTGCCCGCCTCGGCGACGAGCACCGAGCGGTCCTCGATCGCGGCGGCGACCGCCCGCGCCATCTCCATCTGGCACGGCCGCGAACGAAAACCGGGGACGACCCGCGCGAGCGTGCCTTCTTCTTCGAATATCGGATCGAGGTCGAGCATCCCCTCGATTTTAGCCGCAGGGCTGGATTTTCCTACAGTATCGTGTATAGTCGCGACCTTCCGTACGCCACACCAATCAGCGTACCGGCCCGTACCACCTCCAGAAAAACCCCTTTAATTCGTCTGCCTTGATTGGTGTCTCTCGACTCGAGCGACAGGCCGTCGCTGGAGTCTCAATGACCACCGAAAGTCAATTCGCCGGGCTCGCCCTGGCGCAACCGCTGCTGCGCGCGATCGCCGACGCGGGTTACACCGTTCCCACCCCGATCCAGGAGAAGGCGATTCCGCTGGTGCTCGCCGGCAGCGATCTGCTCGCCGCGGCGCAGACCGGCACCGGCAAGACCGCGGGCTTCACCCTGCCGATCCTCCACCGCCTGTACGAAACGCAGCCCGAAGCCGTCGGCGGAACCAAAGCCGGTCGGCCGCGCTGCCTCATCCTCACACCCACGCGGGAGCTCGCGGCGCAGGTCGAGGAATCGGTCCGCACCTACGGCAAGCACCTGCCGCTCAAGTCGATGATGATGTTCGGCGGCGTCGGCATGCAGCCGCAGGTCGACCGCCTGAAGAAGCGCATCGACATCCTCGTCGCCACGCCCGGGCGCCTGCTCGACCACGTCGGCCAGAAGACGCTCGACCTCTCGGGCGTCGAGATCCTCGTGCTCGACGAAGCCGACCGCATGCTCGACATGGGTTTCATCCACGACATCAAGCGCGTGCTGAAGCTGCTGCCGCAGAAACGCCAGAGCCTGCTGTTCTCGGCCACGTTCTCGGACGACATCCGCTCGCTCGCCGCCACGTTCCTGAAGCAGCCGCAGAGCGTCGAAGTCGCGCCGCGCAACACCGCGTCCGAGCTCGTGAAGCAGACCGTGCATCTCGTCGTGAAAGACCAGAAGCGCGACGTGCTCTCGCACCTGATCCGCACCCACGCGTGGGAGCAGGTGCTCGTCTTCACCCGCACCAAGCACGGGGCGAACCGCCTCGCCGAGAAGCTCGAAAGAGACGGCATCAACGCCGTCGCGATCCACGGCAACAAGAGCCAGAACGCACGCACGCGCGCCCTCGCCGATTTCAAGGCCGGCGAAGTGACGGTGCTCGTCGCGACCGACATCGCGGCGCGCGGCCTCGACATCGAGGAGCTTCCGCACGTGGTGAACTTCGAGCTGCCGAACGTCGCCGAGGATTACGTCCACCGCATCGGCCGCACCGGCCGCGCGGGCGCGACCGGCGAAGCGGTGTCGCTGGTCGACGGCGAGGAAGTACAGCTCCTCAAACAGATCGAGAAGCTGCTCAAGCGCTCGATCGAGCGCGTGCCGCTCGAAGGCTTCGTGCCGCGTCCCGCCGCCGAGCGTGCGCACGACGACCGTCCGCGCGAGCCGCGCCAGCAGCAGCAGCGTCCGCGCCGCGACGCGCAGCCGCGCCAGCGTGACGACAATCGCGGGAATCGCCCGCATCGCGACGACAACCGCGGCAACCGGCGCGAAGACGATAACCGCGGCAACCGCGTCCATCATCCGCGCCGCGACGCCGACGGCAATCGCACGCATCACCAGCCGCGCCAGGGTAACGATCAGCGGCGCGAAGCGCCGAAGGCCCCGCAGGAGCCTCGGCAGCCGATGTCCGAGGCGGCGCGCCATCAGTCGATGCCGCAGCCGGCGCTGTTCCGGCCGACGGCGCCGCACCGGCGTCGGGGCTAGGTTTCGGACGCTCCGGGATTGCTTCGTCGCTTCGCGCCTCGCAATGACGAAGTAGACTGTCATCGCGAGGCGCCGAAGGCGCCGTGGCGATCCCGTGACGCACGCAAACCGTGAGCGAAGAAGAAAAAGTCCGCGTCTCCAAGCTGATGGCCGCGCAAGGGCTGTGCTCGCGGCGCGAGGCCGACGGCTACATCGAGCGCGGGCTCGTGTTCGTCGACGGCGAGCGGGTGACCGAGCTCGGAACGAAGATCTATCCGCACCAGCGCATCACCCTCGCCCGCGCGGCTGCGAGCGAGCAGACCGCGCGCGTCACGATCCTCCTCAACAAACCGGTGGGCTATGTGTCCGGCCAGCCCGAGCCGGGATACAAGCCGGCGATCACGCTGATCGCGCCGGAAGCGCACTGGAGCGAGGACGAAGCCAGACGCTTCGAGCGTTCCCATCTCAAAGGCCTCGCCCCCGCCGGCCGTCTCGACATCGATTCGACGGGTCTGCTCGTCCTCACGCAGGACGGCCGCATCGCGCGCCAGCTCATCGGACAGGACAGCGGGATCGAGAAGGAATATCTGGTGCGCGTGCAGGGCAAGCTTGGAGCCCGCGGGCTGGAGCTTCTCAACCACGGCCTGTCGCTCGACGGCTCGCCGCTCAAGCGCGCCAAGGTGGTGTGGCAGAACAAGGATCAGCTGCGCTTCGTGCTGCAGGAAGGCAAGAAGCGTCAGATCCGCCGCATGTGCGAGCTCGTGGGGCTCTCGGTGACGGGGCTCAAACGCGTGCGCATCGGCAACGTCAAGCTCGGCGACCTGCCGCTCGGTCAGTGGCGGTACCTGCGTCCCAACGAGCGTTTCTAGGAAGAAGACGTCATTCCCGCGAAGGTGACGCATAGCGTCATCCCCGCGAAGGCGGGGATCCATTTTGACTTCAGAACAACGTCAAAATGGATTCCCGATCGCTTCCGCTGTCGCGGCTCGGGAATGACGGTCAAGCCTTCCGCAGCTTTTTCAGGTCGAGCTTCGCCGACGCTCGCGTGTCGGCCTTGAACACCCGCGCCATGTAGTCCAGCGCCTTGCGCGTGTTCGCCGCGGATGCGGACGCGACGCAGTCCCGGGGCACGTAGATCTCGTAGTCGCGCATGAACGCGTCCGCCGCGCTCAGCAGCACGCACATGTCGCTGGCGATGCCGGTCAGGATCAAACGCTTCGCTTGCAGGTACTGCAGCAGCAGCTCGAGCGCCGTGGCGTAGAAAGCGGAGTGCTTGGTCTTGAGCACGAAGTAATCGTCCGCATCCGGCTTCAGCAACCCGGCGAGCGGCTGACCCCGCACGCCGTCTTCGAGCACGTGCCTCACGGTCTCGCGAAAGTCCGAGCGCCAGCGTCCGAAGTTGTCGTTGGCGTAGATCACTGCGACGTCGCGCGCCCGCGCTTTCGCTTTGAGCGCGGCCACTGCCTGCGCGGCACGCACCGCCGGCCGCAGCAGCGCCGCGCCGGTGTCGAACTCGAGATCGTTGATGAAGTCGATGAGGATCAGCACGATCGGCGACGTGTCGGGAACGTTGCCGTGCAGATCCGGGTTACGCGCGGGCATTCGTGTTCTCCTCGGTCCGCCGTTTTTGCACAATTCGTGCCGGTCCGCGGGTTGCATAGCCACGAAGGATGGCAGCGAACATACGCATCGGCATCTCGGGCTGGCGCTACGAACCGTGGCGCGGCGTCTTCTACCCGCGCGAGCTCGCCCAGCGCCGCGAGCTCGAGTACGCCTCGCGCGCTTTCCCGACGATCGAGATCAACGGCTCGTTCTACTCGCTGCAGCACCCCGACAGCTACGACCTGTGGTATCGCGAGACGCCGCCGGGCTTCGTCTTCGCGATCAAGGGCGGGCGCTACATCACGCACATGCTGCGCCTGAAGAACTGCGAGACCGCGCTCGCCAACTTCTTCGCCTCGGGCATCTTCAACCTGCGCGAGAAGATCGGCCCTTTCCTCTGGCAGTTTCCGCCGCAGTTCCGCTACGACGAGGCTCGCTTCGAAGATTTCTTCGAGATGCTGCCGCGCGACCTCGAGACCGCTCTGTGCATCGCGCGCCGCCGCGACGCGCGCATGAAAGGCAAATGCCGCCTCGCGATCCACGACAACGTGCCGCTGCGCCACTGCGTCGAGATCAGGCACCAGAGCTTCGCCGACGAACGCTTCGTCGCACAGCTTCGCCGGCACAACATCGCGCTGGTCGTCGCCGACACCGCGGGTAAATGGCCGTATTACGAAGACGTCACCGCGGACTTCATGTACCTGCGCCTGCACGGCGACGCGGAGCTCTACGTGAGCGGCTATACCGACGAAGCGCTGGAGCGCTGGGCCTCGCGCATCCGTGCGTGGGCCGACGGCGGCGAGCCCGCAGACCCCGTGCGCATCTGCAACAAGCCTGCACCCGGGCGCAAGCCCCGCGACATCTATTGTTATTTCGACAACGACGTGAAAGTGCGTGCGCCCGTCGACGCCCACAACCTCATGCGCAAGCTCGGCCTGGACGTGGCGGTGAACGCGGCGGTCGCGGCGGACGCTCCCGAGGCGTTCGTGCCGGAGACGCTCGACGCGCTGCCCTACGCACTGCCGCGCGTCGACACGCGCTGGCGCTTCGGGCCGCGCGTTCCCAAGCCGTCGCCGCCAGCGAAGGAGCGCCGCGCGCGTGAACGCTGACCGACAGGACCGTGTCCGCGAGCACACCGATCCCGCCGTTCTCGCCGACCTGGACGACGCGATGCGCGACCGGCTGTTCGACCTCGCCGGCCGCGACGATGCGGCGATCGCGGCGCGCCTCCAGGCGCTCGACCGCGAGCGGGACGTCGAGCGTTACCTCGAGACGCTCGCTCCCTCGTTCGCGCTGACCGGCATCGCGCTGTCGCTCGTCGGCGGCCGCAAGTGGCTGCTGCTGCCGACGGCGGTGCTCGGCTTCTTCCTCCAGCACGCGATCCACGGCTGGTGCCCGCCGCTCGCCATCCTGAGAAGGCGCGGCGTGCGCACGCGACGCGAGATCGAGGAGGAGCGCTACGCGCTGAAGGCGCTGCGCGGCGACTTCGCAGGGCTCCCGCCCGATACGCCGCAGAACCGCGTGACGCGGGTCGATACCGCGCTCGACGCCGTGAGGTTGTAGCGCGCGTCGTCCGGTCTCCTACAATGACGCTCTCATTGGGGGAGGACCGCATGCGCCGGATCCTGCGTAGCCTGGCGTGCGTTGCGCTGCTCGTGCTCTCGTGCAACGTATACGCCGCCGAAAGAGTCGTCGACATCCCCACGCGGTCAGGCGTCACGCAGCGCTTTCTCTTCCTGCCCGCCACCGACGCGAAAGCCGCCGTCATCCTCTTCGCCGGCGGTCACGGCGGTCTTCAATTCGACACGAGCGGCCGGCCGCGGACCTTGCGCAACAACTTCCTGGTGCGCAGCCGCGAGCTCTTCGCCGCACAAAGCCTGACGGTCGCCGTCATCGATGCACCTTCGGACCGCCAGTCCGAGCCTTTTCTCAACGGCTTCCGGCAGACGCCCGAGCACGCCGCCGACGTGCAGGCGGTGATCGCGTGGCTCAAGGCGCAAACCCAGGTGCCGGTGTGGCTCGTCGGCACCAGCCGCGGCACCCAGTCCGCCGCCGCAGTCGCGGTGACGCTCTCGAGCGGCGGCGGCCCCGACGGCATCGTGCTCACTTCGACCATCCTCGTCGACCGCCGCGGCAGGCCGGTGCCCGACATCGCCGTCGACACCCTCAAGATTCCGGTGCTCGTCGTCCATCACGAGCAGGACGGCTGCCGCTCCTGTCTCTACGGCGATGTCCCTCTCCTCATGAGGAAGCTCGCGCCCGTCCCGAAGAAAGAGCTCGTCACCTTCCGCGGCGGCGAGAATCACGGCGACCCGTGCGAGGCGCTCGCCTATCACGGTTACAACGGCATCGAGCGCGATGTCGTCGCGCGCATCGCCGCCTGGATCACGAAATAAAGCAAGGCCGTTTTTCTTCGCGTCCCTGCCTGCTTCCTTCGCGTCCATGTTCTTGTCATAATGCGGTGGTTTTCCAGTCGCGTTGTAGGACAAACTCCTATCTTTACAAGGACCTACGACGTCATCTATAGTGCGCGCCGTGAAAAAAACGATACTAGCGTTTGCGCTCGCAGTCGGTTCGCTGTCTTCCGCGCATGCCAATGACAATGTGGCGCTGAAGACCGACCGCGGCACCGCCATCCTCCAGGCCGCCGATCGCCACCTCACCCTCACGCGTGAGCTGGTGATGCAGGCGCTCGGCTATCTGGGCATACGCTACAAGTACGGCGGCAACTCGCCCGAGACCGGCTTCGATTGCAGCGGGCTCGTGCGCTACGTCGTCGGCGAGGCGTTCGGCCTCGTCCTGCCGCGCGACGCGCGCTCGATCAGCCGTCACGGCGCAAGCGTGAGCACCGACGACCTCCAGCCCGGCGATCTCGTGTTCTTCAACACCATGCGGCGTCCGTTCTCGCACGTCGGCATCTACGTCGGCGACGGGCGCTTCATCCACGCGCCCGCCAGCGGCGGCGCGGTCGAGCTCGTCAACATGGCCGACCGCTACTGGGCGGCCCGCTTCAACGGCGCCCGCCGGCTCGAGCAGTAACCAAAACCCGTCAGGCCGTCCCGGCGGCATTGCTGGAATCATAAATAGTAATGATTCTCATCCTCCTTGATATTTGAGAATCGTTCTTGTTACGATGCGCTCCAGGCGGAAATCACCGCCATACATAACGGAGCCGCCATGCCCCTGACCCAAAAGAAGATCCTCGCCGCGCTCTCCGCCACGCTCATCAGCCTCGGCGCTCACGCGCAGGACAAGGTCCTCAATCTCTACTCGTCGCGCCACTACCAGACCGACGACGCGCTCTACGCCAACTTCACCAAGCAGGCCGGCATCAAGATCAACCGCATCGAAGCGGGCGAAGACCCCCTCATCGAGCGGCTTCGCAACGAAGCCGCGGCGAGCCCCGCCGACGTGCTCGTCACGGTCGACGCAGGGCGGCTGTGGCGCGCCGAGCAGCTCGGTCTGTTCCAGCCGCTGAAGTCGGCGACGCTGGAGTCGCGCCTTCCCGATCACCTGCGCGCGCCCAACGACCAGTGGTTCGGCTTTTCCGCCCGCGCGCGCGTGATCGTCTACAACAAGTCGATGGTCAACGCAGCGGACGTCCAGAACTACGAGGACCTCGCGAACCCGAAGTTGAAGGGCAAGGTGTGCACGCGCTCGGGCAGCCACGTCTACAACCTCTCGCTCATGAGCGCGCTGATCGAGCACTGGGGCGAGAAGAAAGCCGAGGACTGGGCGCGAGGCGTCGCCGCGAACTTCGCGCGCGCGCCCAAGGGCGGCGATACCGACCAGATCATGGGAGTCGCCTCGGGCGAGTGCGGCGTGGCGATCAGCAACAGCTACTATTTCGTGCGCCTGATGAAGTCCGAGAAGCCCGAGGACAAGAAGGCGATCCAGGCGGTGGCGCTGGTGTGGCCGAACCAGAAGAGCTTCGGCACGCACATGAACATCTCGGGGGCCGGCGTGCTCAAGCACGCGCCGAACCGCGCGGCCGCGGTGCAGTACCTCGAATACCTCGCGAGCGATTCGGCGCAGAGCTACTTCGCGAACGGCAACAACGAGTGGCCGGTCGCGAAGGGCGCCAAGCCCGACAACGCCGCCCTCGCCTCGCTGGGCACGCCGAAGTTCGACACGATCAACATCGCCTCGCTCGGCAAGAACCAGGCGCTCGCGCAGAAGATCTTCGATCGCGTCGGATATAAGTGACCTCAGCCTTCGGCTGACGTCACTGGGCGGTTAACGACACGGAGGGGAACCAAGGTTCCCCTCCGTGAACCTCCCTTCCTTTGGGTGGCTTACCGATGAGCACAAAGCCGCGCTATCGCGCGGCTCTCTATCCGGCTTTGACGCCTGTCACTGCCTCGCTGGCTTCGCTCTTCCTCAGCATCATCCGCGACAGCACGATCAGCGGCAGCAGTCCGACGACGACGATGGTGAGCGCCGGGGTCGCGGCTTCGGCAAGGCGCTCGTCGGACGCGAGGTTGTAAGCCTGCACCGCGAGGGTGTCGAAATTGAAGGGCCGCATGACGAAGGTCGCGGGCAGCTCTTTCATCACGTCCACCAGCACGAGCAGCGCTGCGGACAGGGCGCTGCGCCATAGGAGCGGCGCGTGAACGTGCGCGAGCGTGGCCGCCGGACCGTAACCGAGGGAGCGCGCGGCGCTGTCCATGCTCGGCGTGACCTTGGTGAGGCCCGCCTCGACCGCCTGCAGCGATACCGCGAAGAACCGCACGAGATAGGCGTAGACCAGCGCGGCGATGCTGCCGGTGAGGAGCAGCCCCGGCGACACGCCGGTCATCGTCTTGATCCAGCCCGCCAGGACATGATCGAGCCGCGTCACCGGGATCAGCACGCCCACCGCGATCACCGCGCCGGGCACCGCGTAGCCCATGCCCGCGATCCGGTTGGCGAGCGCGACCGCGGGATTGCGGCTCGATCGTGCCGCATAGCCGACCAGCAGCGCGAGCACGACCGCGAGCGTCGCGGTGATCACGGCCAGCGTGACGGTGTTGAACGTGAGCTGGAAATAGCGTGCACCGAACTGCGCGTCGCCCTGCGCGAGCGCGAGCTTCAGCAGTATCCCCGAAGGCAGGAGGAAGCCGAGCACCAGCGGCGTCACGCAGAACAGCACCGCGACCGCGGCGCGCCAGCCCCGCAGACGGTAGACGTTGCGCAGCCGTTTGCGATGCGAGGTGTCGTGGAAGCCCGCTCGCGCGCGGGTGACACGCTCGACGAGCAGCACGAGGAAGACGAATCCGAGCAGCACCGCCGACAGCTGCGCCGCGGCGACCGGGTCGCCCATCGAGAACCACGCGCGGAAGATACCCGTGGTGAAGGTCTGCACGCCGAAGTACGACACCGTGCCGAAATCGGCGAGCGTCTCCATGAGCGCGAGCGCGGTGCCCGCGACGATGGCCGGCCGGGCGAGCGGCAGCGCCACGCGCAGGAACGTGCCCCATGCGCCGTAACCGCAGACGCGCGCGACTTCCAGCATGCTGTCCGACTGCTCGAGGAACGCGGAGCGCGCGAGCAGGTAGACGTAGGGATAGAGCACGAGCGAGAGCATCACGACCGCGCCCCCGAGCGAGCGCACGTCGGGAAACCAGTATTCGCGCGGACCCCAGCCGGTCATCTCGCGCAGCCACGTCTGCAGCGGCCCCGAGAACTGGAGGAAGTCGGTGTACGCGTACGCCATCACGTACGCCGGCACCGCCATCGGCAGGAGCAGCGCCCACTCGAAGATCTGCCGTCCCGGGAAGCGGCACATGACGGTGAGCCACGCGGTGCAGATCCCGCCCACCATCACGCCGAACGCGACGCCCGCCATGAGCAGCAATGAGTTGGAGACGTACTCCGCCAGCACGGTGTCGGCGAGGTGCGACCACGTGCCCGATACCGGTGCTGCGACGTTGCCGAGCACGACGAGCACCGGCAGCGCGAGCAGGCATGCGACGAAGATCGCGACGACGCCGAGACTCGAGATCCGCGGGATGCCGATGCGGCGGGCGTATCCGAACGAGGCGGAACCGTTCATTGGGCAGGGATGGCTTGCATGGGCGACAACTATAATCGAGCGATGAGCGCGTTACTCGAAGTACATGGCGTCAGCCAGGCCTACGACGGCAGGCCGGTGCTGTCCGACCTGTCTTTCAGCCTGGAGCAAGGCACGATCGGTTGCCTCCTCGGTCCGAGCGGATGCGGCAAGACGACGGTGCTGCGATGCATAGCCGGTTTCGAGCCGGTCCGCGAAGGCGAGATCGGGCTGCACGGCGAAGTGATGAGCCGCCCGGGAGTCACGGTGCCGGCGGAGCGGCGGCGCATCGGGATGGTGTTCCAGGACTACGCGCTGTTTCCGCATCTCACGGTCGAGCGCAACATCGCCTTCGGGCTGCGCGCGTCTCAGCCGGCGGCGCGCGATGCGCGCGTCGCGGAGCTGCTCGACATCGTTCGGCTCGACCAGGTGGCCTCGCGCTATCCGCACGAGCTTTCCGGCGGGCAGCAGCAGCGCGTCGCCCTCGCCCGCGCGCTGGCGCCCCGCCCCGCGCTGCTCCTCCTCGACGAGCCTTTCTCCAATCTCGACGTCGAGCTGCGCGAGCGCCTGAGCGTCGAAGTGCGCGACATCCTCAAGCAGCAGAAGACGACCGCGATCCTCGTCACGCACGACCAGAACGAAGCGTTCAACATCGCCGACGAGATCGGCATCATGTCGCACGGCGCGATCGACCAGTGGGACACGCCGTACCGGCTCTACCACGAGCCCGCGACGCGCTTCGTCGCCGATTTCATCGGGCAAGGCGTCTTCCTGCCCGGAACGGTGATGAGCGACCGCACGGTGCAGGTCGAGCTCGGCGTGCTGCCCGGGCGCGTGATGCATCCGGTCGCTCAGGGCGCCGCGGTCGACGTGCTGCTGCGCCCCGACGACATCCTGCACGACGATTCCAGCCCGATGCAGGCGCGCGTGCTGCACAAGGCGTTTCGCGGCGCCGAGTTCCTCTATACGCTCCAGCTGCCCGGCGGCGGGCGCGTGCTCTCGCTCGTGCCCAGCCACCACAACCACGCCGTGGGCGAGACCATCGGGATACGCCTCGAGGTCGATCACGTCGTCGCGTTTCCCCGGTCGTAACGAGCGCGTCATTGCGAGGAGCGACCGCGACGAAGCAATCCCGGTGCGGCCGGTGCGGTGCGCCACGGGATCGCCACGGCGCCTACGGCGTCGCGATGACTTACTGCGCGCCGTAAGCAGTACGGATCTCTCGCGAGAGCTCGTACACCGCCATCGCGTAGTTCTGCGACCGGTTGTAGCGCGTGATCACGTAGAAGTTGTTGAAGCCGAGCATGACGCGCGGCCCGCTCTCGGTCTCGAGCTGGAAGATCGTCGCGACCGTCGCGTCGTCCACAGGCTCCATCACCGTGAAACCCTTCGCCTTGAGCTCGCCGACCGGCGTGTGCGGCTTGATGCCCTGCGCGATGAAGGGCGCCACGTCGAGCTCGCCGGTATTCGCCGGCGAGACCACCGGCGCGCCGGCTTTCCATCCGTAGGTCTGGTAGTAGTTCGCGACGCTGCCGATCGCGTCCGCCGGGCTGGCGACCAGGTCGCGGCGGCCGTCACCGTCGAAGTCGATCGCGTACTTGCGATAGCTGCTGGGAATGAACTGCGGTATGCCGATCGCGCCGGCGTACGAGCCGCGCGTGGCGGTGCTGATGTCCCAGTCGCGCGTGAGCAGCAGGTACTCCTCGAGCTCGCGCCGGAAGAAGTCGGCACGCGGCGGGTAGTCGAAAGCGAGCGTCGAGAGCGCGTCGATCACCCGGAAGCCGCCCATGTTGCGGCCGTACAGCGTCTCGATGCCGATCGTCGCGACGATGACCTCGGGCGGCACGCCGAACTCGCGGCCGGCCCGCTCGAGCACCGCGGCGTTCGCGGCCCAGAACCGCACCCCGCCTTCGATGCGGCCCGGATCGACGTGGCGCCGCCTGAAGTCGTACCAGGGCCGCGCGGTGCCCGGGGCTGACATCGCGCGGATGATCGAAGGCCTGGGCTGCACCGTGCCGAACAGCCGCCGCAGCGGCCCCGGCTCGAAGCCGTGCTTGCCCGCCATCTCTTCGATGAAGGCCTCGACGTCGGCGCGCAATACCGGCACCGCGCCGGGACAGGCGATCGACACGAACAGGGCGAGCGCCGCGACCGCGGCGCGCAAGGGGTTGCGCAGGAGCACGATGGGGGAACGGGTGACGTCGAATCCGACGCGGATTTTAGCGTCCCGGAGTGCGAAGCACGAAACGCGCCGTCAGGCGCTCGTCGATTCGACGTCGTCGGTGTCGCGCGCGCCGCGGCGGCACAGCGCGGCCGCGTTGGCGAGCGGCACCGGACGGCCCAGGAAATAGCCCTGCGCGCGCGTGACGCCGATCGCGCGCAACGCCTTGAGCTCGGCCGCGGTCTCCACGCCTTCGGCGATGATCGTCGCGGCGTTCTCGTTCGCGAACTGCATCAGCGCCGAAGCGAGCGCGCGCCGCGCGCCGTCGCTGTCGATGTTGCGCGTGAGGCTCATGGGAAGCTTCACGATGTCGGGCCTGAGGCTCACGATGTGCCGGAAGCTCGACAGGCCGGCGCCGGTGTCGTCCACCGAGACCTGCAGCCCGCGCTCGCGCAGCGGCGCCATCGCCTTGGCGATCTCGTCGTACTCGCGGATGCTCACGTGCTCGTTCACCTCGAGCACGATGCGGTTGACCGGAGCGTTGCGGAACGCGACCTCGAGCTGGCCGCTGATGACGATGTTCGGCGAGACGTTGAACGCGACGTAGATGCCCGGCGGCAGGTGCATGAAGCACGCGAGCGCCCTCTCGAGCACCTTGAGCTCGAGCGCGACGTCCAGACCCACGCGCGCGGCGTCGGCGAACCACGCGTTCGGCGCTCGCACCGGCGTCGTGGTGAAGCGCGCGAGCGATTCGAAGCCCACGACCTGCGCCTGCTTCAGGTCGAAGACCGGCTGGTAGACGATCGAGATGGGATCGCCCGTCAGGACCGTTTTCAGGCTGACCGTGAGATCGTGCTTCTCGTCCTCGACCTGCAGGTCGGCCTCGATGTGCTCGGCCGCCATCTCGGCGAACACGCGCATCATCGACAGGTCGCGCGCACCCAGCGAGCGGTCGGCCTCGGTGCTGATGCAGCCCAGCGTACCGAAGACGGTCCCGTCGTACAGCCGGATCGGCACCGACAGGTGCGCACCGACCGGCACCAGCCGCGTCATCGCGAGCTCCTGCGCGGCGGGTATTTCGCTGGTATCGGGGATGAGCTCGGGCAGCGCGCCTTCGAGGACGTGCTTGCAGTAGGAATCGTCCATCGCGTCGCTGGCGCCGACCTGTATCGCGTCGTTCGGCTGGGCGCAGTCCACGTAGCGGAAAACGCGGCGGCCGCCGCGGAATTGAGCGATGAAGGCGATGTCCATGCCGAGATGGATGCGCAGCGCCCGCAGCGCGCGCGGAAGGATCTGGTCGGGAGACACCGATTTCGGCGTCTTGTCCTCGACCAGGAAGTTCAACATCAATATCTCGCCGGGCGCAGCGGACATGATTTTTTACGTTCTCGTTGGCTGGTGTCCGCTAACGCGGCGGAAAGAAGGTCTGTGCGACGAGCACCGCCATCACCGCCAGCAACACCAGCATGTCCAGGAATGCCGACATTGTCTCCCGCCTCGCTTCAGCGCTGCTGGTGAATCTATCACAGCCCGAGTGAGAAACGGGCATTTCACGGACGTCTATTGCGTCAGGCGCGCGAGGCAGTCGGCGATCTGCTGGCGTCCCTGGTCGCTCAATTCGGGCTTGCCGGCGTAGATCGACGCGGTGCGCCGGTCCCAGCGCTTGATGCCGATCGTGACGGTGTCGCCCGCAGCGAGCGCTTCGAAGAGCGCGACCGCATCGTCGAGAACGAGCCGGTAGACGAGCGTATCGCTGCGCTGGCGGTTCTCGCCGAGCCGAGTCGAGCGCTGCGGCGCCTTCAACCACGCGCTTTGCACCGGCACGCGCGCCGGACGGGCCTCTCCGTCGTAGTACGAGGGCCTGAGCTCGTACGCATACGACTGCGCCAGCGCGACACCGTCGCGAAAGACGTTGAACGAGACGTCGAACCACGCCGACGATCCCGCCTGCACCGCCTCGCCGCCGGTCAGCCGCGCGCCGCAACCCTGCACCGCGCCGTCGCGCTCGTACACCAGCGGCTGCGCCGCGATCGGCACCTCGTCCGCATGCGCACACGCCGCGAATGCGAGCATCGCTGCAAACACGAGGATGGTGGGATTCGGCCGCATCGTCGCAGCCATTATCGCGCAGGCCACGGCCGCTCGCGGCTTCACGCCTCGTGAGAGACCTTGAGCATCCAGCGCCGCACGCCGACCACCAGCGCCGCGAACAGGAGGACGACCGCAGCGACCACCCAGTAGTTGATGCGGCCCGGGTCTTCGAGCGCGGCTTCGATCTCGTTGGCGAACACCGTCGTCGCCAGCGTTCCCGGCAGCATGCCGAGCGTCGTGCCGACGACGTAGTGCCAGAGCTCGATGCGCGCCGCGCCCGCGACCATGCCGACGACGGGAAACGGCGCGACGGGCGCGATCGAAACTGCGAACACCGACGCCAGGCCGCGGCGGCGCACCGCGTTGGTCGTGCGATCGAGGTTGCGTCCGGCGATGCGGTGCAGGGTCCTGTCCGGCAGCGCGCGCCCGACGAAGTACGTGGCGAGCGCCGAGCCGATGATACCGGTGAGCGCGATCACGCAGCCGCGCCACGGGCCGAACGCAAGCACCGCGAAGAGCGTGATGAGCGGCCGCGGGAACATGAGAAACGCAGCCGGCGTGTAGACCGCAATGACGAGGAGCGGCGCCCAGTCGTTACGCCTGAACCTGCGCGCCCAGTCCATCACGTGATCGGGCGTGATCGCGTCGGCGAGCGGCGTATAGCGCCACGCCAGGAAGAACCCGAAGAGGACCACCCCGAGCGCGATGATCTTGCCCCATGCGGGGCGGAGGCGGCGCGAGGGTTGCGGGGGCGTCACTGGCGAGAGTCGGATAATGATGGCCCGACCTGACGCAAGGGTCGTGCCGCCTTTCGACCCCTCGGAGCCTCAGGACGTGAGCCGCAGCGCGCTACGCGCTCCGTTCGCGCACGCGTTGCGCACGACGCGCCGGGCGTTCGAGACGCACTCGACCATGCTCCGGACCGCGCGATACGCGCGGCCTTTCACGGTCAGCATCGCGACAGCGGTGTAAGCGCGATGCGGCCGCCCGCCGAAGCGGCGCTTGAAGCGGTTGACGCTCGCCTGCTCCGGGACGCTCTCGTCGTCGAAGAGGCCGCCCCAGTCGTAGGTCGCCACGCCCATGTCCTTGAAACCGAGCATGTCGCGCCAGTGCAGCCAGCGGTTGGCCCGGCCGAGCAGCGCGCGATTGGCCGCGCTCGCCGCCCGAAAATGCGACGCCGAATGCAGCAGCGCGGCGGTCCTGCCGTCGGTCACGTAGGCGTGCCATACCAGCGGCGAGCCATCGCGGGATGCGCTCGTGAGGACGAGTCGACCGGCGTCGCAGGTCGCGCGCAGCGCGCGGCGATAGGACGGAGGCAGGCCTTTGTGCCTGGCGAACACGTCGTAGAACGCGCAGAACCCGTCGAGCGCGGCGCCCGGATCGGTGAAGAACTCGGTGCTGAGGCGATCGCGCGACTGCGCGCGCCTCACTTCGTAGCGCGCGGTGCTGTCGAAGGTGGCGAACAGTTTCTCGGGATCGACGGTGAGGTCGTGAACGAGGCTCGAGAACGGCGACCACGCCTCGTCGCCGAGCGGCGCGCAGCGCCCCCGGAAAGTCAGGACGTCGACCGCGGGGGCGGCCGGTGGGTCTTCGTCGAACCAGACTTCGCCGTACGTCGCGAAACGGCCCTTGATCGTGATCATGGTGCTCGGCAGCGCTCCTCGGCGCCGCTAAAGCTGTCTGTCGTTATGCCGCCACAGCCGCGGCTTAGCCGCGGGCGCGGACGGGTGCTCGAAGCTCAGACCGGGACGGCGCCACAATCCTTACAGCGTCGGCTCGGTGCAAGACGGGAACCTGTCAGGCATTACCTGACAGGCGGAAGACTTCAGGGATCCTGCGAAGGCTAGAGGTAGCGCGTGGGCCAGTTGATCGTGCGCCACATGTGGGCGGCGGGACCGTGGTCGAAGCCCAGGCCTTCTTTCGGCTGGCGGAAATGGCGGCCGACGATGTCGGTGAACTCTTCGAGGTCGACGTCGAGATCGGGGTCGAAGGCGTAGAGGTCGTTCACCGTGAGCAGCCGCGCCGACATGTAGTACTTGTGGTTGCGCGCGTACTGGTATTCGCGCTCGACGTACGGCTCGGGTTTGAAATCGGCGCCGAACAGGCGCACATACGACTGCGGATAGGTGTAGCCCACCGATTCGTCCGCATAGAAGCGCAGCACCTGGTGATAGCGCACCGCGAACGCGACTTCCTCGTCGACGTACGGCTCGATGAGCTGCGCGGCCCAGTAGCCGTGATCGGCGCGGATGAAGCCGATGTTGCCGATATCGTGGATGAGGCACGCGAGCACCAGCTTTTCGTCCACGCCGTTCTTCTGCGCGAGGCGCGCGCTCTGCAGCAGGTGCGTCGCCGGGCCGAAGCGCAGGCGGAAGAAATCGAAGAGCGTCGGCTGGTCGGGCATGCGCGGCAGCCGCGGGTCGTGCTTCATCAGGTGGAGCTTGCCGCGCGAGTCGGGATGCTCCGGCGGCTGGCGGGGATCGCGCTCGCCCGACGTATAGATCGTGGACTTGACGATCACATAGCGGTCCATCTCGCGCGCTGCTGCGAGGTCCGCGGCTTCGGCTTTGGCAAGGGTATCCATCGCACGATTCTTCGCCTCCGGCATGCGGCATGTCAACCGCATTGGTTGCCGCAATGCGCAAAAGCGACCGGCTGGCGGGACGAGCAGCCCTCCGCGGTAACCTCCCGGGACTCCTCAAGGGAGGGCGCCGTGCTCTACGTTTTCACAGGACTGCCTGGAACCGGTAAATCCACCCTCGCCCGCGCGCTCGCACGCGACCGCCGCGCTCTCTACCTGCGCATCGACACGATCGAAGAGGCGCTTGCCGACGGGACCGGCGCGCCATGCGGGCCGCACGGATACGCGATCGCCCGCCGCGTCGCCGCCGACAATCTCGCGCTCGGCCACGCAGTGATCGCCGATTGCGTGAATCCCCTGCCCGTCACGCGCGAAGCCTGGCATGCCGTCGCCGCGGAAGGCAGCGTCCCTTACATCGATATCGAAGTGACCTGTTCGGACGTCGAAGAGCATCGCCGCCGCCTCGAAACTCGGGCTGGGCCCAAGCTCGTCTGGGACGACGTCGTGCGGCGTGACTATGCGCCGTGGGACGCCGGCCGTATCGTCGTCGACACGGCGAATAGATCGCCCGAAGACAGCTACGCGAAACTGTGTCGGCTGCTCGTCACTAGGCAGGACCCGCGCAGCGACCCGACGCGCAGGAGCGATTTAACCCGCATACACCTGCGTCTGCCCTGCCTCGAGGACGAAGATGCATTTCTCGAAGCGGTCCGGCGCAGTCGCGCGCTGCACGCGCGCCGGGTCGCGCCGCCCGCGACACGCGACGAATTTCGCGCGTTCGTCGGGCGTGCGATGCAGCCGACGTATCGCGCCCTGCTCGCATGCACAGGCGACGGCCGGCTCGCCGGCGTGATCAACATCTCCGAGATCGTCTACGGCCGCTTTTGCAGCGCCTATCTCGGTTACTACGCGTTCAGCGGCCTCGATCGCCAGGGCCTGATGCGCGAAGCCGTGAGGGCGGCGACACGCTACGCCTTCCGCGAGCTCAAGCTCCATCGGCTCGAAGCCAACGTACAGCCGGACAACGCGGCCTCGCTCGCGCTGGTACGCGCATGCGGGTTCTCGAAGGAAGGCTACTCGCCGCGCTATCTGAAGATCGCAGGCCGCTGGTATGACCACGAACGCTGGGCGATACTCGCACGGTAAGCTTGGCGCAACACACAACGACAACCACAACGCCGTGGAAGAGAAAGCCCATCCCCTGCTGGCGCTCAAGGCGCGCGACTTCCGGTTCTACTGGCTCGCGCTGGTCTCGCAGGTCGTCGGCCAGCACATGTTCGGCTTCACGCTGGGCTGGCTCGCGTTCGAGATCACCGGCTCGCAGGCGCAGCTCGGGCTGGTCCATCTCTGCGGCTTCCTGCCTCAGTTCACCCTGACGCTGCTCGGCGGCGTGCTCGCCGACCGCATCGACGCGCGCAAGCTCATCGGCACCGCACAGGTCAATTCCGCCATCGCGATGATCATGGTCGGCGGCGTGACCCTGCTCGGCGTCGCGCAGCTCTGGCACCTCGCCCTCGGCGCGTTCCTCGTCGGGCTCTCGGGCGCGATCGACGAGCCCGCCCGCGCGTCGTTCTTCCCGCGCCTGCTGCCGCGCGCGTTATTGCGCTCGGCGGTGCCGCTGATCTCGATGGCGTTCGGCAGCAGCCGCGCGATCGCGCCGTCGATCGCGGGATTCCTCATCGCCGCAGCGGGAGCGCCCGCGACTTTCCTCGTGTCGGCGGCAGCGGTCAGCGCGATGCTCGGAGTGCTGCTGCTCCTGCGGCCGCCGCCGCGCGAGCAGACCTCTCACGGCAGCCTCCTCAACAACTTCACCGACAGCGTGCGCTACATCCGCAACAACGAGGTCTTCGCGAAAGCGCTCGCGGCCGCGCTGCTCAACGCGAGTCTCGCCATGGGCTATCTGCACATGCTGCCGGTGTTCGCCAAGACCGTGCTGCACGTCGATTCGCGAGGCCTCGGCATCCTGGTCTCCGCCGCGGGCGCCGGCGCGCTGGTGGGGCTGCTCTCCTTCGCGTGGGTGCAGGCCAGGAGCTCGCCGAGAACCATGATGATCGCCGCGCTCACCGCTTACAACACGTCCCTCCTCGGCCTTGCCTTCAGCGACTGGTACTGGCTCTCGTTCTGCGCGATCTTCGTCACTGGCCTGTGCCACGCCTACTTCATCACCTGCGTGCAGGTGATCCTGCAGACGCTCGTCGACGACCATTACCGCGGGCGGGTGATGAGCGTGTTCACGCTTGTGTGGAGCCTCCAGTACCTCAGCGGCTTCCTGCTGAATACGACGGGCGCGCTCATCGGGCCGCGCCTCGCGCTCGCGAGCGGCGCGGCGATCGTGCTCGCGTACGTGTGGCTGTCGCTGTCGCGAGCGCGCGCGCTGCGCAACGTGGTGCTCGCGCCGAAACCCGGCTGAGCCTTCAGCGGCTGCGGCGTACGAGCCACTTCCGAAGCTCGCTCGCCCACAACACCATACTCGCCATCGCGGCGCAGACCAGCCATTGCGACGCCTCGAGCGGCACGGTGCCGAACGCGACGTTGAGGAAGCCGACGTTCACCACCGCCGCCTGAAGGACGAGCGACAGCGCGATGGCCGCCCACAGCCACGCGTTGACGAAGAGGTGATCGAACGCGCTCGACACGTCGGAGCGCGCGTTCACGCAGTTGAAGAGCTGCGCCAGGACGAGCGTCGTGAAACCCGCGGTCCGCGCGTTCGCAAGATCGTGCGTGCCTTCGATGAGCCCGCCCGGCAGGTACAGGTCGATCGTGAGCAGCGTCACCGCCGCCATGACGCCCCCGATCTCCAGCACGCCCGCCCACATGCGCGCGTCGATGACGCGATCAAAGGGTCCGCGCGGCTTGCGCGCCATCGGGTCGCCGGTCGGCGGGTCCACGCCCATCGCGAGCGCCGGCGCCGAATCGGTGATGAGGTTGATCCACAGGATCTGCGTCGCGAGGAGCGGCAGCACGACCGCCTCACTCTGAACGCCCGCGCCCAGCCCGAGCGCGCCGGCGAGCACAACCCCGAAGAACACCGTCAGGACCTCGCCCATGTTCGACGAGAGCAGATAGCGCAGGAACTTGCGGATGTTGTCGAAGATGCCGCGGCCTTCGCGCACCGCCGCGACGATGGTCGCGAAGTTGTCGTCGGCGAGGATCATGTGAGCGGCCTGCTTCGTCACTTCGGTCCCGGTCACGCCCATCGCCACGCCGATGTCCGCGGATTTGAGCGCCGGGGCGTCGTTCACGCCGTCCCCGGTCATCGCGACGACGTGGCCGTCGGCCTGGAGCGCGTCGACGATGCGCAGCTTGTGCCGCGCCGAAACGCGTGCGTAGATCGAAGTGTCGCGCACCGCTTGCGCGAGACCGGCGCCGTCGAGCGCGTCGATCGCCAGGCCCGTGAGCACCGCGCCCTCTTTCCCGCCGATGCCCAGATCGCGCGCGATGCGCTGCGCGGTGCGCGGGTGGTCGCCGGTGATCATGATCACGCGGATGCCGGCGCGGTGCGCGTCGCGGATCGCGACCGCCGCCTCCTCGCGCGGCGGATCGATGATGCCGACGGTGCCGACGAAGACCAGCTCGCGCTCCAGCGCCTCGTCGGGGCCGCGCTCCTCGTTCGCCGGGAGCCGCCGATACGCGACGGCGAGCGTGCGCAGCGCTTCGTCGCTCAACGCATCGACGCTCGCGGCGATGCGCCGGCGCCTTGCGTCGTCGAGGTCGAGCACGTCCATGCCGACGCGCACCCGGGTGCAGCGCGCGAGCAGCACGTCGGGCGCGCCTTTGGCAACGAGCAGGTGCTCGCCGCCGCGCTCGCCGTCGGCGACGATCGCCGACATCATCTTGCGCTCGGACGTGAAAGGAATCTCGCGCACGCGCTCGAAACGCTGCACGCGGCGCTCGGTCGCGCCGAGCTTGCGCTCGGCGACGAGGAACGCCGCTTCGGTCGGATCGCCCTGGATCTCCCACGTGCCGGCCGCCGCTTCGCGCAACTGCGCATTGCCCGCGAGGCTGCCGCCGCTCAACGCGACGATCTGCTCGGCGCGCAGCGGCCCTTCTTCGAGCACCCCCGCGTCGTCTTCCACCGTCCCGATCGGCGCGTAGCCGATCCCGGTGACGCGGGTTCCGCCCGACGCGGTGACGACGCGCTGTATCGTCATCTCGGCTCTGGTCAGCGTGCCGGTCTTGTCGGTGCAGATCACCGAAGCCGAGCCCAGCGTCTCGACCGACGCGAGCCGTTTCACGATCGCGTTGCGTTTGGCCATGCGCTGCACGCCGAGCGCGAGCACCACCGAGAGGATCGCCGGCAGTCCCTCGGGCACCGCCGCGACCGCGAGCGACACCCCGAGGAGCAGCACGCCGATCGCATCGCCCGGAGTGCGCACGTCCGAGATCGCGAACACGGTCGCCACCACGATGCACGCGATGACGATCACCGCGACGCCGAGCATGCGCCCGACGCGCGCCACCTCTTTCTGGAGCGGCGTCGGTTCTTCGCGCGTCGCTTCGAGCATGCCGGCGATCGCACCGGTCTCGCTGTCCATGCCGGTCGCGGTGACCACGGCGGCGCCCGTGCCCTGCGCGACCGCGGTGCCCTTGAACACCATGTTGGCGCGGTCGCCGACCGCCAGAGGCCCGGACAGCGGCGCGGGATCCTTCAGCACCGCCTCGCTCTCTCCGGTGAGCGAAGCTTCCTGCACGCGCAGCGCCGCGGCGCGCGCGAGCCGCGCGTCGGCGCCGACCGCATCACCCTCGCCCAGCAGCAGCACGTCGCCGATCACCAGCTCCGCGCTGGGGACGCGCTGCACGATTCCGTCGCGCAGCACCGCCGACGTGACCGCGGTCATGCGCGCGAGCGCCGCCACGGCGCTTTCGGCTTTCGCGGCCTGTGCGTAGCCGATGAGCGCGTTCGCGAGGACGATGATCGCGATGACGATCGCGTCGATCGGCACGCCGTGCCGGCCCTCGATCAGCCAGGCGGCGAGCGAGATCGCGATCGCGCCGAGCAGCAGATAGACCAGCGGGTCGCGAAACTGCGCGAGCACCTTGCGCCATAGAGGCAACGGCGGCGCCGCGCGCAGCTCGTTGCGGCCGTGCGCGGCGAGACGGCGCGCGGCCTCCGCGCCGCTCAATCCGTTTTCGAGATCTGCGCCGAGGCGGCGCGCAATTTCGGAGGACTCCAGGCTCCAGGGGTGTTCGATCGGCTGGCGCATCACGATAGGCGACGGTCGGGGCTCGCTCCAGGCCCGATGATCGCCTATCCCCGCGCTTTTTCACGAGGGATCCGGATGCCGCATTCGGTTTCGCTGATCGCGGCGGTCGCCGCCGCGTTCGGCGGGCTCATCGCCGAAGATCTCGCGATGGTGCCGGTGCAAGCCTCAGGTCAGCGTCGGCGGCATGACGCCGCGCAGACACTCCCATGCCTCATCGATCCGCCGCTCGAGGTCGGCAAGGAGCGCGGGGAAGAGCGCCAGCTCGGCCGCCAGCTCCTGAAATCGGCGGTGGATGGCTTGCTCATCCTCGCTGCTCGGCCTGTGGCGGTCGAACGGCGGCTGGTGGAGCGCGGTGAGATATTCGGCCTCCGCGCCGGCCTCGAAGACCTGTGCGATGAGGATATGACGCGCGAGTACCAGCGTCGTGAGCGCCTGCGCTTGCTGCGAGAGCATGGCCGTCCCCTTCTTATAGCTGTTTTGCGGGGTAACGGCCGCGGCCGGACGAACTTTACTCGCGACGCGGCGAGGTCAGTTGAACGTGGTCACGCCGTGCTGGAGCGCGAGCTTGACGAGCGCGGGCACTCCCGAGACGCCGAGCTTCGCCATGATGCGGCTGCGGTAGGTGTCGACCGATTTCGGCGAGAGGTTGAGCTCGCGCGCGATGGCGGCGCTCGACCAGCCCTGCACCACGAGGCGCAGCGTCTCGCGCTCGCGCGCCGACAGGCGCTCGAAGGACTGGATGCCGTCGACTTCGAGATCTGCATCGCCCGGCTTCTCGATGCGCACGGGCGGGCGCTCGTCGGCGCACAGCGAGCGCACCGTCTCGAGGAACTGCGCACCGCCCACTTCGCGCGGGATATAACCGTCCGCGCCCGCCTCGTGCGCGAGCGTTTCGTCCTCGCTCGTCGAATGCCTGGCGATGACGACGATGACCCCGTGCACGCCCGCGCCGCGCATCGCGCGCACGGCGGCATAATTGCGCATGCCGGGCATCGACGCCTGAACGAGCACGAGGTCCGGCTGCGCCTCGGCCGCGATCCGAACCGCTTCGCGCCCGTCATAGGCCTCACCCACCACCACGAAATCGCCTGCCGTCGCGAGCAACGCCTTGATCGCGTCGCGCGCGAGCGCGTAACTGTCGCCGATAACTACTTGCTTTTTCATCATGTCTATAGCTGCCTGGACCGGCGTGGGGCCGGTCGATCCTGCATTGATTCTATGAACGCGGCCGGCGAGCGTCTGTGGGGAGTTCGTGATAAGTTGAGCCGGAGAAAAAAGCTCGAAACAGCGCCGAACGCCGGAAGGAGGATCGATGAACAGCGTATCGCCAGCGGCGCGCCGCCGCATGAATTACGCCGCTGTCATCGCCCCCGCCGTCGCACTGCTCCTTCCGGCGTGCGCGACCGCGCCCGTCGACCAGATCAAGTACTTTTCCCAGGCGTTTGCCAGCGTAAACACGCTCGGCCAGCCGCTGCTCGACGATCTTGCGATCGCCGAGCGCAGGCAAGGCCGCGAGATCGCGGTGCGGCGCGCGCAGGGCAAGAGCCAGCAGGGCGCCGACAAGTGCCCGCGCGACGATTTCCCGTGGCTGGAAGCGTCCGATCCCAAACAGGGCGTGATCCTCGGCTTCTGCCTGAACGACGCCGCATACTATTCCGAGCTCGCCGATCCGCCCGCCACGCGCATGATGCGCGGCTCGCTGTCGGTGATCGAGCGCTACGCCGATCTCCTGTCGACGCTCGCCGAAGGACGCAACGTCGAAGGCGAGATCGCCGAGATCGAAGCGCTCTCCAGGGAAGTCGGCGGCCTCTTCGCGCTGGCGGGCGTCGCGACCCCGGCGCTGGCGCCGGTGCTGGGCGCGCTCCATCCCATCCTCGAAAGCGCCGCACGCCAGTCGAGCGCGCAGGAAGCGCGGCGGCTGGTGCTGCAGGGCGCTCCGGTCGTGACGCGGCTCATCGGCGCGCTCGAGACCGCGGCGCCCGCGATGTTCAGGACGCTGGTCGAGCAGACGACGGTGAAGCTGGTCTCGAAAGCCGACGCCGATCCCACGGTCGCCGCCGGCGACGTGGCGCGTGTCGAAGCCTATCGCGTCGCCGTCGCCAACTACGTCGTGCTTTTGCGCAAGCTCCAGGCGGCGTGGGATCTCACGGTCCAGGCCGCGAGCGTCCCCGCGAACCAGGTGTCGGTCGCCACGCTGGTGCGCCAGACCTCCCAGCTGCGCGCGGACGCCGAGAACGCGCGGCGCGTGTTCTCCATCCTGAGAAGCGGCCTGCAGTGATCAACCGGGGGAGCGATTCATGGCTTTGAACACTACGACCCGCGGACAGATCGTCAACGCGCTCGCCATCCTCACGCGGCGCCGCACGAGCACCACCGACCCCGCCGAAGAAGCCGCGATCGGCGAGGCGATCGACCTGCTGAACGGGCACTTGCAGGATTTGAATCAGGCGCAGCTCCGGCAGACCACGCAGATCGCCGCCGCGGCGGCCGGCGAGCTGGAGAAAGTGGTCGCTGCGGCGAGGACCGGCGCGTTCGAGCCCTTCGTCGCGGAGATCCAGGACGTCATCGCCGGCCTGAGGACCGCGCGCGCGTAAACCCCTCTACACCCGCGGCGCCTGCCCGTCCGGCGGCCACGCGTCACCCCCTTCGACCGGGATGCGCAGCGTCTTGATGATCTGCGAGAACAGCGTCCAGTTGCCGATCATCACCGCCATCTCGACGAGCAGCGCCGGCTCGGGGAAGAGCCGCTCGCAATCCGCCCACACCGCTTCCGAAATCTCGCCGCGCTCGCGGGTGTCGTCGACCGCGGCGAGCACAGCACGGTCGGCTGCGGAGAAGAGGCCGGACTTTTTCCAGTCGCGGACCGCGACGATCTCCTCGTCGGTCAGTCCGACCTCTTGGGTCGCGATGCGGTAGTGCTGGAACCACTCGTAGGCGGCGTCGGTGGTCCAGCCGATGCGCATGATCATCAGCTCGCGCAGGCGCGACGGCAGCTTGTTGCGCGTCTGGAGCATGCGCAACAACCCATAGACCTGCCGCACGAGATCCGGATGGTGCGCGAGCATGCGGAAAGCGCTGCGGCTCGCCTGCGCTTCGCCGAGTCCCATCTCCGCGCCGAGCCGGCGCGCTTCTTCCACCGGCACCAGAGGCAGCCGTGGTGTCATGACGATCTCCTGTGTTATTCGACTTTGATCCCGGCGAACTTCACGACCTTCGCGTTCTGCGCGAGCTCGTTCTTGATGAACGCCGCGAATTGCTCGGGCGTGCCGGGCTGCCCCTCGATGCCGAGCCTGGCGAGCTGCTCTTTGGCCTCGGGCGTGTTGATGCCCTTGACGATCGCGCCGTTGAGCCTGCCGACGATGTCCTTAGGCGTCGCGACGGGGACGAGCACGCCGTTCCACCCTGCCCTCGCATAGCCCGGCAATCCCGCTTCTTCGATCGTCGGCACCGAGGGTAACAGCGGCGCGCGCCGGGCCGAGCTCACCGCGAGCGTCTTCAGCTTGCCCGCGCCGACCAGCGGCAGCGCGGCGGTGACGCTGGGAAAAGCGACATCGATCTCGCCGCCGACGAGCGCGGTCACCGCTTCGGCCGGTCCCTTGTACGGCACGTGCAGCATGCGCACGCCGGACATCATGTTGAAGAGCTCCGCCGCGAAGTGCGCCGAGCTGCCTACCCCGGGCGAGCCGAACGTGAGCTTGCGCGGCTGCGCCCGCGCGAGCGCGATCAGCGCCTTCACGTCGTTCACCGGCACGTTGGGGTGCACCGAGAGCGCGAACGAGGTGATCACTACGAGCGACACCGGCGCGAGATCGCGCTCGATGTTGTAGCCGAGCCTCGGACGCAGCGCCGGCAGGATCGCCGACGCGCCCGCGGCGTAGAGGATGGTGTAGCCGTCCGCGGGCGCGCGCGCCGCCGCTTCGTCGGCGATCGAGCCGCCCGCCCCGGGACGGTTCTCGACGATCACGTTCTGCCCGAGGATCTCGCCCATCTTCTGCGCGAGCAAGCGCGCGGAGGTGTCGCCGGCGCCGCTGCCCGCGGTCGAGCCGAACAGCATGCGGATCGGTTTGACGGGGTAGCTTTGTGCGATTGCCCAGGTACCGACGCCGTTCAGGCCGATGATCGCGAGTATCGATGCTGCTTTACGCAACGCGTGCTCCTCGGAATCAAAAGCAATCAATCGCAGAGGACGCAGATTGAAGATCGTCATTCCCGACCCGCGGTAGCGGAGCTGATCGGGAATCCATTTTGACGTTTGCGCTTTGAAAATGGATCCCGCCTTCGCGGGAATGACGACTCTCCCGCGCCTGCCTTACTCGCTCCCTACGCCTTCGACGTCCTCTGCGTCCTCTGCGGTAGAAAACGCCCTCAAGCCTCCGGGATTCTATAATCACTGTCGGGAGGACGGCATGGCCGAAGCATCGCTCGCGCCGAATCGCGTCGACTATCTGCCGCTCATCGACCGGCCGGTCATCCGCTGGCCGAACGGTGCGCGCGTCGCGTTCTGGGTGGCGCCCAATGTCGAGCATTACGAGTATCTGCCGCCGCTCGACGGCGCGCGCAATCCGTGGCCGCGGATGCCGCTGCCGGACGCGCAAACGTACTCCGCGCACGAATACGGCAACCGCGTCGGTTTCTGGCGCCTGCTGCCGGTGCTCGACCACTACGGCGTGCGCTGCTCGACGACGCTCAACATCGGCGTGCTCGAGCATTTCCCCGACATCGCCGAGGCGATGCTCGAGCGCGACTGGGCGTTCGTCAACCACGGCTACTACAACACGCGCTTTCTCACGACGCTGTCGGAAGAACAGGAGCGCGAGGTGCTCGTCACGTGCCGTGAGCTCTTTCGCAAGCATACCGGCCGCGAGATCAAGGGCCAGTCGGGACCCGCCGCGTCGAACACCGAGCGCACGCCGGACCTCGTCGCCGAAGCCGGTTTCGTCTACCAGACCGACTGGAAGATCGACGACCAGCCGCTGCCGGTCCGTGTGCGATCGGGAAAGCTCGTGTGCGTGCCCTACACCTCGGAGCTCAACGACGCGTCGCTCTTCACGCGCCACTTCGATGCCGATTACTACGCGAAGATCTGCAAGGCGCAGTTCGACCGGCTCTATCGCGAGGGCGAAGGCAGCGGACGCTGTATGTGCATCGCGTTCCATCCCTATCTCATGGGACGGCCGGACCGCGTGAAGTATCTGGCCGAAGTGCTCGAGCACATCCTGTCGCACGCCGGCGTGTGGCAGGCGACCACCGACGAGATCGCCGAGCACTATCTCGCGCATACCTACGATGCGGCGGTCGCGCACGCGGAGCGTATCGATGGCCGCTGACGCCCGATACGCACGTCCTGCGTTCCGCCGCGGCATGGACCACGAGCACTACGCGTGGTCGCCGCTGAACGCGACGCGCCCGCAGTTACGCTGGCCGCATGAAGCGCGCGTCGCGGTGTGCGCGATCGTCTCGCTCGGCCACGCCGAGTGGAAGCGCCCCGAGGGAAGTTACCAGCCGCCCAACTTCGCCGGCGGCTACGGCTGGGGTCCCTTCCCCGACGTCACCGCATGGTCGCACCGCGAGTACGGCCACCGGGTCGGCGTCTTCCGCGTGCTCGACGTGCTGGAGAAGCACGGCATCCCGCCGACGATCGCGATCGACGCGATGACCGCACGCCACTATCCGTGGCTGGTGCGGCACTGCTCGGCGCGCGGCGGCGAGATCGTCGCGCACGGCCTCTCGGCTTCGCGCCCGATCACGAGCCTCATGTCCGAAGCCGAGGAGCGCGGCTACATACGCACGTCGCTCGACGCGGTCGCACAGGCGACCGGCACGGCGCCGACCGGTTGGTGGGGACCCGAAGCGGGGGAGTCGGAGAGGACGCCGCGGCTGCTCGCCGAAGCCGGCATCCGTTACGTGTGCGACTGGGCGAACGACGAGCAGCCCTACCGCATGAACGTGCCGCAGGGCGAGCTATGCGCCCTGCCCGTTTCGTTGCCGCTCGACGACGTCAATGCGCTGTGGGACCGGCGCATCGAGATCGACCGCTACGGCAGGATGATCGAAGAGACCTTCGACGTGCTTTACCGCGACGGCGCGGCGAATCCGCGCCTCCTCGCTCTGCCGCTGCACCCGTTTCTCATCGGGCAGCCGTTTCGCATCGGCTACCTCGATGCGGCGCTCGCGCACGTCGTTGCGCACGAGCACGTGTGGCGCGCGACCGGTTCACAGATCATCCGCGAAGCATTCCCTCCCCCTCGGGGCGAGGGCTAGGGTGGGGGTGGTTACCGCGCCGGCTTCGCCGTTCCGGGCGCAGGCACCGTTCCGCTTCCCGGCGTAGCCGGTGTCGCCCCGACCGGCGGCGGAACCGCCAGGCGCTGGTTTTCCAGCGCCTGCTGCATGCAGATTTCGCGCTCCATGCCCGCGAGCCGCTCGCAGAGCTTGATGGCGTCCGGGTGCATCGATGCTGCACCGCGATCGGCCGGCGCGGGGTCTACCTTCGGTAGATCGGCGGCCATGGCGTAAGCGCCCAGAATCAGAGAAACAGCCGCGGCTGTGAGGTGCGCCTTCATCGCAAACCTCTCTTCGCGTAAACACGTTTAGACCCTCTGAATCATGCAGGGCGCAGGCCCGCGCATTTCCGTATTGCGGAACTTTGCACCCCGATATGAGCGCCCTCGGACGGAATAGCGGTAAGCTCCATCTGTTCGTAACAAAAGCGTAATACGAGGAGATTCCCGCCTGATGTCCGCAGGACCGCGGCCGACCCGGCCGCGCCGGTCGCTCGCGATCGCGCTCGTGATCGCCGCGCTGGCCGCTTACCTCGTCATGAACTGGACGATCGTCGTGGACGTCGCGACGAACGCCACGCGCCCGCCCGCCAAGACGGCGCTCTACACCGCCTGGATCGCGTGCGGCTTCGTCACCTTCGCCGCGTTCACGATCGCGGCGCGCGCGTGGCTGCTGTGGGCGCTGCTCGCCTGCGCGTTCGTGTCGCTGACGGTCAACTACGCCTACCTCTCGATCATGCGCGAGGCGCTGACCGTCGACGTGATCGAATGGCTGCCGCACGAGATCGGCCAGCTCGGCAACGTCTCGATCGAGCACGGCGCGAAGATACTGCCCGCCACGGCGCGCGCTGCCGCGCTGATCGCGGTTTTCGTCGTGCTGCGGTGGCTCGCGCGCAGGAGCGGCGGTGTCGCGGAACGCCTCGCGACGCATCGACGCGCGTCGCCGCTCGCGACGCTCGCGCTGCTCGGATTCACCGCGGCAGGCATGGTGTTGCAGCCGCCGAGCTCGGTGGCGGAAAGCAATCTGTACGCATTCGGGATACCCGCGCTTTACGCGAGAGCGCCGGATCCGCGGCCGCTCGACGCGCGCCCCGTCCGCGCCTCCCCATTCCGCAAGATCGTGGTGATCGTCGACGAGAGCGTGACGCGCGAGGCTTACGAGCGTCTCGTCGCGCGCCGCACGCAGGGCCTCCCGGTGGCCGATTTCGGCGAAGCGGCGTCGACCACCAATTGCAGCGCGCCGAGCAACGCGCTGCTGCGCTGGGGCGTGCGGCGCGAGGAAGCGGCGCACGCTGACTACGATCCGCGCACCAATCCGATGATCTGGGCTTACGCGCGCGCCGCCGGATTCGCCACGGTGCTGATCGACGGTCAGTCCACCGGCGGCAAGCAGAATTACCTGAACCCGAAAGAGCTCGAGCTCATCGAGGAGTTCGTCCCGGCCGAACGCGACGCGCAGACCGACATCGCGATCGCGGACATACTGAACAAGCGCCTGAAGAGTCCGCGGCCGGCGTTCATTTACGTCGTGAAGAAAGGCGCGCACTTCCCCTACGAGATGAACTATCCGCCCGATGCGGTCCGAGCCAACGCATCGCGCGCGGAAAAGTACGCCGCGGCGGTGTCGCATACGACCGGGAAGTTCTTCGAGCGTCTCTCGCGCGGGCTGCCGTTCGACCGCATCCTTCTCGTCTACACGTCGGACCACGGGCAGGACCTGACGAAGCGCGCGACGCACTGCAACGGCGATCCCGCCGCGGAGGAGTATTCGGTGCCGCTGCTCGCGATCACCGGCGATCGCAAGGGTGCGGGTTTCCGATCGAGCGAGACGCTGTTCGACCACGCCTCGCATCTGAACATCTTCCCGACGGTGCTGATCTCGCTGGGCTACGACGAGCATTGGGTCGCCGCGACCTACGGTCCGTCGCTGGCGGGACCGCCGTCGCCCTACCTGAGCTTCGTCAACCGCGGCTGGCAGGGTCAGCGCGGCGCCGAGCGCCACACCGTGCGCGCGAGCGACTTCGTGACCAGCGAAACGTTTCCGAAGCGCGCGCCCGGCGCCGGGCGACAGCTCATGCTGGAAGATTAGCCGGGACTCACGCGCGCGGACGACGCTGCACGATCAGGTTGCCGACGAACACCTGCACCGGCTCGTCGTCCTGATTGAGCGTGGTGGTTCTGAGCTTGATCGAGCCGATGTCCGGACGCGACTTCGACTCGCGCACTTCGAGCACCTCGGTGCTCACGCGCAGCACGTCGCCGGCACGCACCGCCCGCGGCCAGCGCAGCTCGTCGACACCGGCGCCGATCAGTCCGCCCGCGGGCCTGAGCTCGCCGCCGACGAGGAGGCGCATGGTCATCGCGGCGGTATGCCATCCGCTCGCCACCAGCCCGCCGAAGAACGTTTCGCGCGCGCTCGCCTCGTCGAGATGGAAGGGCTGTGGATCGAATTGCGCTGCGAACGACGTAATGGCGTCGGCGTCCACCGTCAGCGTTCCCGAGCCGAAGGTCTGCCCCGGCTTCAGGTCTTCGAGATAGCTGACGCCTGCCATGGCGTTACTCCGCCTTGATGTGCTGTTCCTTGAAGACCGCCCGCCACTTCCTGACCTCGCTGTTGAGATGCGCGGTCATCTCCTGCGGCGTGCTCGCGATGACGTCGAAGCCGCGATCCTGCCAGCGCTTCATCGCGTCGGGCGCCTTGAGCGTGGCGCGCACCTTCTCGCTCAGCGTCGCGATGATCGGCGCCGGCGTGGCCTTCGGGGCGGCAAGGATCTGCCAGGTGGTGAATTCGTAGCCCGGCAGCCCGGCTTCGGCCATCGTCGGGATGTCGGGCGCGCTCGCGTTGCGTTTCGTCGCGGTGATGCCGAGCGCTTTGAGCTTCCCGGCGCGGATGTGCGGCAGCGCTTCGGGTATGGCGTTGACGAAGTAGAGCTGCGTCTCGCCGCTCAGCGTCGCGACGGTCGCCGGGCCGCCGCCCTTGTAATGGACCGCGACGAGCTTGATCCTGGCGAGGTTGTTCAGGAGCTCGCCCGCGATGTGGGGGTTGGTCGCGGCGCCGGCCGTGCCGTAGGTGATCGCGCCCGGCTTGGCCTTCGCCAGCGCGATCAGGTCCTTCATCGTCGTCACCGGCAGCGACGGATGGGCGACCAGCACCGACGCCACCGACGTGAGCAGCGAGATCGCCGCGAAATCGTTGATCGGATCGTACGGCACCTTGTCGTACGCGAACTGGTTGGTGACGAAAGGCAGCGTGTTGACGAGCAGCGTGTAGCCGTCGGGGGCCGCGTTCTTCGCGAGCTCGGTGCCGATGATGCCCGAGGCGCCGCTGCGGTTGTCGATGACGACCTGCTGTCCGAGCGGCTTGGACAGCTCGGTGCCGATCAGGCGCGCGACGAGATCGACGCTGCCGCCGGGCGGGAACGGGGTCACGATACGGACCGGCTTGGTCGGATATTCGGCCGCGAGCGCGCACGTGGCGCTGCACGCGAGCAGGGTCAATGCGAACGTTCTTTTCATGGGTCACTCCTCCTGACGCATAGGATAGCGCGGAGGCGCTACACTCGTCGCTTCATCACGCAAGGAGAGCGACATGGCCGGCAACGCAGAAATGATCATCGAGCGCGACAAGCAGCGCATGACCGCGATGGCGCAGAAGGACACCGTGGCGCTCAAAGGCATGCTGTGCAAAGGGCTCGTCTACACCCACTCGTCCGCGCGCCAGGACACCAAGGAGAGCATCATCCAGGGGATGGAATCGGGAACGACGGTCTACACGTCGGTCGTCCCGTCCGAGGTCAAGGCACAGGACCTCGGCAACGCGGTCGTCCTCACCGGCGTCGCCGCGATCAGCGTCAATTCCAACGGCAAGCCCAACTCGTTCCGCGTCCGCTTCACCGACGTCTGGGAAAACCAGAACGGCACGTGGCGCATGATCGCGTGGCAGTCGACCAAGATCCCCGAGTAACTGCCTGCTGTAGCCATTTGTAGGGTGCGCGCCAGCGCACCGCACGGCTTTACAGTTTTTCCACCAGCCAGTCCGCGATCACCGCCCCGACGTGGGTGAGATAGTCGCGCTGGCAGTGCTGCGCGCCGCCCTCCCCGGCGTCGAAGATGCGCAGCGTCTTGTCTTGCGACGCGAGGGCGTCGTAGAGCTTGCGCGCATCTTCCAGCGGCGCCTGCTCGTCCTCGGTGCCGTGGGTGATGAGCACCGGGCACGTCACGTTCTGCGCGACGCCGTCGAGGCGGAGCCCTTCGATCTTTTTCAGCGCCTCGTCGTAATCGTTCGTGCCGGTCACCCACAGCAGGTGATGCGGCGGCACCGACAGTGAGGCATTGCGCAGGCGCTCGATGCGCTTGCGCCAGGTCTCGTGATAGTCCCACATCGCGCCCCAGATCACGCAGGCCTTGTAGCGCGCGTCGTACGCGGCGCAGCGCGGCGCGAAATAGCCCCCGAGGGAGAGCGCGACGATGCCGATGCGCTTTGCGTCCACGTCCTTGCGCGTCTCGAGGTAATCGATCGCCGCGCTCCCCGCGATCTCGTAATCGTGACGCAGCAGCAATCCGCGCATACGCAGCGCTTCCCCGCTGCCGGGCCCGTCTACAACGAGCACCGATATCCCGCGGCGGGTGATGTCGGTCACGCCGCGGAAGAACTGGAGCTCCTTTTGCGTATCGAAGCCGGGAAAGCGCACCACCGCAGGGGTGCGGTCCGCGTTCGCGTTCTCCGCGTGCACGAAGATCGCGGGAAACGCGCCGCCGTCGAACGGCACGTCGACGAGCTCGATGCGCGGGCGGTCGGTGAGCGCGGCGAACTTCCCGAAGCATTCGATCGAGCGCTGGAACACCGCCAGCGCCGCGTCGTCCTTCGGCTGCCGAAAGTGCTCGGCGTGCTGATACAGCGAGCATGCGCGCAGATAGTTTTGCGCGGCAGTGAGCTTGTGCCCGTCCCCTTCCGCATCCCGCGCGCGGCGATCGAGCACCTCCCCTTCCTCGCGCAGCACGCGAAACCACGCATCGTCGTCGCCGACGTGGGCCTTGAGCTTCCTGCCGGCGCGGTCGATCTCGGCGATCTCGGGTCCTCCGTAAGGCGCCGCGCTCAACAGCGCCATCATCTCCGCCGACCAGCGATAGCTGTCGGGGAAGTACATGAAGTAGTTCGGCGCGCGTTGCGTTTCCGCCATCACTCCGCCTTGATCCCGCGCTGCCTGATGACGCGCGACCACGTCGCGACCTCGCCCTGCAACTCACTCTTGAATTGCGCGGGCGTGTTCAGGGCGAGCACGTAGCCGTCCGTCTGGATGCGCTTCTCCATCTCGGGTGTCTTCATGATCCGCGTGACTTCCGCGTGCAGCTTGGCGAGCAGCGGCTGCGGCAGGTTCGCCGGCGCGAGCAGCCCCAGCCAGGTCTGCGCGCTCTCGAGCCCGCGGATCCCCTGCTCGGCGAGCGTCGGCATCTCCGGCAGCGCGGGCGAGCGCTTCTCGCCGGTGATGGCAAGGCCCCTGAGCTTCCCCGCGGCGACCAGCGGCTGCGACACGCCGATGTTGTTGAAGAGGTAGTGGGTCTCGCCGGCGACGGTCGCCTGGATCGCCGGCGTCGTCCCCTTGTAAGGCACGTGGACCGCCTTGATCCCCGCCGCCTCGTTGAAAAGCTCCGCAACCAGATGACTCGTGCCCGCCTGGCCGGAGCTCGCATAGATGAGCTGCCCCGGACGGTTCTTGGCGAAGGCGATGAACTCCTTCAGCGACTTCGCCGGCACCGAAGGATGGATGAGCAGATACAGCGGATAGCGCACGAGCTTGGTGATCGGCGTGAAGTCCGCAGCCGCGTCGAACGGGCGCGGCTCGCGCGGCAGCGGTCCGAGCACGTGCGCGGTGTTCGACGTGAAGAGCAGCGTGTAGCCGTCGGCCGGCGCGCGCTTCGCGAGCTCGGTGCCGATCAGCCCCGTCGCGCCGGTGCGGTTGTCGACGATCACCGTCTGCCCGAACGAGGCCTGCAGCTCTTTCGCGAGCATGCGCGAGTAATTGTCGGTCGCGCCCGCGGGCGGGAACGGCACGACCATGCGGATCAGCTTGCTCGGATACTCCTGCGCGCCGGCGCCCGTGGCGAGCAGCGCCAGCAATGCGACGATCCAACGCCGCGACTCTCTCATGGCGTCTCCTCAGCGCAACCGGTCTTCGAGCCAGTCGCAGATGTAATCGGTCCCCACCTGGCGGTTGTCGGCCTGGCAGTGCTCGAAGCCGCCGGTTGCCCGGTCGAAGACCTTCAGCGTCTTGTCCTTCGAGCCCGCTTCCTTGTAGAGCCGGTCGGCGATCTCGCGCGGCGTCAGCTTGTCCTCGGCGCCCCAGGTGATGAGCAGCGGGCACTCGAGCTTTTGCACCACGCCTTCGAGCGTGAACTTCTTCAGCTTCTCCATCGCGGTTGCCATGTCGGCGACGCCGAGCACCCACGGCAGTTGGAAGTGCGAAGTCGCGACGCTGTTGCCGTCCTTCTTCATCGCCGCGTAGCGCTTTTCCCACACCGCGTGATAGTCGTAATGCGGTCCCCAGGCGACGCACGCCGCGTAGCGCTTCTCGAACGCGGCGACGCGCGGCGCGTAATAGCCGCCGGCGCTGTAGGCGATGATCGCCACACGTTTGGGATCGACGTCGGCACGCGAGGCGACGTACTCGTACGCCGGCGTGCCCGCAGCTTCGTAGTCGTAGCGCGAGGGATGGTTGCGCAGCCGCAGCGACTCGCCCTGTCCCGGGCCGTCGATCGCAAGGCAGTTGAAACCGCGAAACGCGAGCTCGGCCCCCGCGAAGAGCACGTTCATTTCCTTACAGTTGTCGAGACCGTTGAAGAGGACGACCGTCGGCGCGGGACCCCTGGTGCGCGTGGTCTTCAGGAAATACGCGGCGAGGCCCGAATTCTCGTACGGCACATCGACGATCTCGAGCTCGGGATAGCGGCGCTTCAACCCTTCCTGCGAGCAGCGCAGGCTGCGCTTGTAGATGCCCGTCTTCTGCTCGCCCGGCGGCACCATGCGCTCGCCGGTGAAGTAGTACATCCCGGCGCGCAGGTAGTAGTTGCCGGCGGTCGCGTGGTGCCCCGCGGCGGCGGCTTCGTCGCCGAGCTTCTCGACGCGCTCGGCCATCGCGCACCACTCCTCCCACCACGCGTGGGGCTCGTCCGCGCGCGCGTGCAGCCGCAGCACGATCTCGTCGATCTCGCCCAGCGCCACCGCGCCGTACGGCGCCATCCCCTTGGTGATCAGGGTCGCGTTCGACCATTGGTAGTTTTGCGGGAAGCTGTGGATCCAGTTGCTCTCGTAATACATGGCTCGCTCCGTCACTTCGGCATCGTCGACTGCAGCGAATCGCGTTTCGAATAGCGGTCGTGCCATGCCGCCAGCTTCGGCCTGCTTTCGCGCCACGCGTCGGACGCGAAGCGGAAATCGAGGTAATCGAGCGCGATGGCCAGCGACAGGTTCGCGAGGTCGCGCGCGTCGCCGAGCGAGCCGGCGTCCGCCTCGAGCCGATTGAGAACGCGCTTGCCGATCGCCGCCTGACGCGCGATGTTCTTGTCGCGATCCGGATCTCTGGCGCGCAGGCTTTCGACCCGGCGCAGCACCGAGACCTCCATGAGGCCGTTCGCGACCGCGTGCCGGCGCAGCATCGCCAGGCGCTCGGCGCGATCCTTCGGAAAGACGATGCCGCCGCCGGCCATGTCGTCGAGATACTCGCAGATGAGCAGGCTCTCGATGACGATCTCCCCGTCGTCGAGCTCGAGCGCCGGGACCTTGCTGAACGGATTCGCCGCGACGAGCGCGGGAGTGGATTCGTGCGGATTGGTCGCCGCGAGCTCGAGCCTGTCGCCGAAACCGCATTCGATGGCGGTGACCCAAGCCTTGCGCGCGAACGGCGAGGCCGGTGAATAGTGCAGCTTCATGTTCTCCTCCTTGTGTGCGACCGCGCCGAGCGGCGCGCCGGGTATTTTGGCATGATGCCCCGGTCGAAGTTGACGAACCCGAAGGGGGTGAAACGATGGCTTCCACCAACGGCGGCGAATGCCTGGTCTCGCGGCCCTTCTCACCGCGAGCCCGGCGTGATCCGTTTCTGAACGCGCTACTTGCGCTCGATCAGGCTCTCGTCGTGAACGACCGGGACCTGGCCCGGAGGCGGATCGGCGATGGCTTCCTCCAAGGATTTCGCGCCTCGCCATTCGCTCGCCGGACGCGCCACGCCGTCGGGGCCGATCTGATCGAGCCCCCAGTAGATCTCGAGGTTGTGGCCGTCGGGATCGAGAAACTCGATCGCGACCTGCACGCCGGCGCGCCGGCGGCCTTCGAACACGATCGTCGCGCCGCGCTCGCGCAGATGCTTGCGCGCCCGGAACACTTCGTCGAGCGATCCGACCTCGAACGCCAGGTGATGCAGATCGCCCTTGCCCGCGCGCCCGGAAGCGCCGCCGACGAGCGCGATGCCGTGATGATCGGCATTGCAGCGCATGAACACCATGCCGCCGGGCATCATGTCGTCGCCGTAGATGTCGGAGACCTTGAAGCCGAGGACGCCCGTATAGAACTCGATCGAGCGCTTCAGGTCCGAGACCCTCAGCACCACGTGGCCGATCTTGTTGAGCGAGAACGGCGGGCGCGACTGGCTGATGGAGGCGCGGAGGGCTTCGACGTCGACGGCCATGAGGGCATCCTTGCGGCGCTTCGGGTGCATTGATCCTACAACCGCGGCGGCCAAAGCAGGCAAGCTGGACGGCGACGCCTTTGCCTTCGCTGCGGCATAGCCCGCTACATCTCCCCCTGAATCTTCCGCTCCTTGGCGATCGCGCGCCACGACGCGATCTCCTGCCGCAGCAGCGCGTTGAACGCATCCGAAGTCATGCCGCTCACCGGCTGAGCGCCCTCGGCATTCAATCTCGTCTTGATGTCGTCGGCGACGACGATCTTCTGGATCTCGGCATTGATCTTCGCCACCGTCTCTTTGGGCGTCCTGCCCTGCGCGAACAGGCCCCACCACGTCGACGCCTCGAAGCCGGGGACGCCTGCTTCCGCGATCGTCGGCAGCCCGGGCATGAACTGCGAGCGCTTCGCGGTCGTCACGCCCAAAGCGCGCAGCCGGTTCGATTTGACGTGATGCCAGGCCGCCGGCAGGCTGGCGAACATCATCGGCACGTGGCCGCCGACGACGTCGGTGACTGCGGGCGCGATCGACTTGTAAGGCACGTGCACGATGTCGATCTTCGCGCGCGACGCGAAATCTTCGGCGACCAGGTGAACGATCGTCCCGGTGCCCGAGGACGCGTAGTTGATGGTATGCGGGCGCGATCTCGCGAGCGCGATCAGCTCCTTCACCGACTTCACCGGCAGCGACGGGTGCACGACGAGCAGCAGCGGCCCCTGCCCGATCATGGTGACGCCGGTGATGTCGTTCGCCGGATCGAACGGGAGCGATGCGCGCGTCGCCACGGTCGTCGTGTAGGTGATCGTCCCGAGCAGCAGCACGTGTCCGTCCGGCGGCGCTTTCGCCAGGTAGTCGAAGCCGATCATCTGCCCCGCCCCGCTGCGGTTCTCGGTCACCACCGGCTGGCCATAGCGCTCGCTGAGCCTGGCGCCGATCATGCGGGCGATGATGTCCGCCGATCCGCCCGGCAGACCCGGCACCACCATGCGGATGAGCTTGGTCGGATACTCCTGAGCGTGCGCGGCGGCGCTCATCGAGACTGCCGCGAGCGCGCAAACCGTCGTAGCGATGCGCAAGGCTCACCTCCTCCTCGTTGGAATTTGCGGGCGAGACGCAGAGGTAGTATAGCGAGCGTTCCCTTTACGGATTTCGACGATGCCATCCCACATACCTTCCATCCCACGCGCCGAGCCCGAAGCGGTCGGCTTATCGAGCGAGCGCCTCGGCCGCATCGGCGCCGCGGTGAACTCGGAGATCGCCGCAGGCAGGCTCCCCGGCGCGGTGATCGCGATCGCGCGCCGCGGCAAGCTCGCTTACCTCGAGGCGTTCGGCCATCTCGACCGCCAGGCGCAGACCGCGATGCCCGTCGACGCGGTATTCAGCATCGCGTCCATGACCAAGCCCATCGTCAGCGTCGCGGCGCTGGCGCTCTACGAAGAAGGCCGGATGATGGTGAACGAGCCGGTCAGCCGCTATCTGCCGCAGCTCGCGAAGCTGAAAGTCGCGACGGCGCGCGCGCATGCCGACGCCGAGCACGTCGGCGACAGCGTTCCCGCGCAGCGCGAGATGACCATCCAGGACCTGATGCGCCATACCGCCGGCGTCACCTACGGCAATCGCGGCGACACCGCGTTCTTCAAGCGCTACCTGAGCTCCTCATCCGACGTTGCGGAACGCATGAGCGGCGGCGAATTCCTGAGGAAGCTGGCGGAGCTGCCGCTCCACTACGAGCCGGGCTCGAAATGGGACTACGGCTTCGGCTTCGACGTGCTCGGCCTCGCGATCGAGGCGGTGACGGCGCAGCCGCTCGCGGCGTTCCTCGACGAGCGCATCTTCAAACCGCTGGGCATGAACGACTCGGGTTTCGTCGTTCCGCCGGAGAGCGTGCATCGCTTCGCAAAGGGGCTGCCGTGCGATCCGCTGACGGGCAAGCCGCAACCGATGCGCGACAGCACCCAGCCGCACAAATTCGCCTGCGGCGGCGGCTGCGGCGTGTCGACGGCGCAGGACTACCTGCGCTTCGCGCTCATGCTGCTGAACGGCGGCGCGCTCGACGGCACGCGCATCCTCGGCCGCAAGACGGTCGAGTACATGACCGCCGATCACATCGGCCCGGAGATCGACTCGAGCCGCCTGCGCCAGTGGCCGAACATCAACGGCTACGGCTTCGGCCTCGGCGTCGCGGTCCGGCGTTCGGCCGGCGGCGGGGGTGCCGTCAGCTCGCGAGGCGAGTTCAACTGGGCGGGCGCGACCGGGCCGTACTTCTTCGTCGATCCTTCCGAAGAGCTCGCGGTGGTGTTCATGGCGCACGCGCCCGGCACCATCCGCTTTTACTTCAGGCAGTGGCTGCACGCGCTGGCGATGCAGGCGCTGGTCTAAAATCAGGGGATGAGCAAAGACATCGTATTGAGCGTCGCAGAGGCCACGACGCTCGGCATCAAGGCGCTGCGCGCCATCGGCCAGTCGGAAGAAGAAGCCAAAGTCATCACCGCGCACCTCGTCGACGCGGCGCTCTGCGGCTACCCGTTCGCGGGGCTGCCTCGCATCCTCACCATCAACGATCATCCGCGCACGCACCAGCCGCGCGAGCCGGTCAAGGTCGTGCACGAAACCGAGGTCTCGGCGATGATGGACGGCGGCAACAACGTCGGCTATTACGCGGTCTACCAGGCGATGAAGACCGCGATCGCCAAAGCGAAGAAAAGCCGCATCGCGATCGTCGGCATGTATCGCAGCCAGATGAGCGGTCGCAACGCGTACTACCTGGAGCACATCGCGCGCGAAGGCCTGGTCGGCATCCACATGGCGACCGGCGTGCACCTCGTGCTGCCGCACGGCGGCGCGAAGCCGGCGCTGGGCACCAACCCCATCGCGTTCGCGTTTCCGACTTCGAGCGATCCGTTCATCGTCGACTTCGGCACCGCCGGTATGATGCTCGGCGAAGTGATCCTGCGCAGCCGCACCGGGCAATCGCTGCCCGAAGGCATCGCGATCGACGCGAACGGACAGCCGACCACCGATCCGCACGCAGCGCTCAAAGGCGGCGTCTTCCCGTTCGGCGACCACCGCGGCTACGCGCTGTCGCTCGGCATCCAGTCGATGTGCCTGCTCGCGGGCGCGTCGCGCGCGTACCCGAAGCAGGACTACGCCTTCATGTTCCTCGTGTTCGATCCCGAGGTGCTGATGCCGCGCGGCGAGTTCGACCTGGCCCTGCACGATCTGATCGAGAACGTGCGCAATACGCCGCGCCTCGACCCGAACGAGCCGATCCGCATCCCTTCGGAGCGCGCTTTCCGGGAACGCGAGAAGAACCGCACGCTCGGCATTCCCATAGCAAAGGAAGTGCACCGGCAGCTCGTGGCGCTCGCGGAGCGAGCCGCCACAGCCTGGAGCTCGTCGCCAGCATGACGAAGTTCGTTACGTCACGCGCCCCTTCCACGCCTCCTGAAGCATCGTCGCGAAGCGGCAGCCGAGCGCTTCGTCCTCGTGCATGAAGTAGACGTAGGTGCGGTCGAGGCGCCGCTCCGCGATGCGCCCGGCCCACGCGGCGAGGTCGGCCTGGTCGTACTGCGTGCGGCGCAGCCGCACGTAGGCGCAGTCCGCGGTGACGACGTACGGCGTATCGCCCTCTTCGTTGTCGGTGACGCAGAACATCGCGCCGCGCTCGCGCAAGGTGTCGTACACGTCGTCGGCATGCCACGTGTCGTTCCCGGAAGTCGAACGCAACGCGCTTCTCCCGCGGCAGCAGCGCGAGGAAGTCGCGTAAGCGCGGGACGTCCTTCTTCAGGTAGTGCGGCGTCTGGAAGAGGATCGGGCCGAGCTTTCCGCCCAGGGCGTCACAGCGCCGCAGGAATTCCGCGACGGTCGATTCCGACTCCTTGAGGCGCTGGTCGTGCGTGATACGCCGCGGCGCCTTCAGCGTGAACGTGAAGCGCTCCGGCGTTTCGTCCGCCCACTGCGCGAGCACTTTCTCCGACGGCATGCGGTAGAAGGTGTTGTTGATCTCCACCGTCTCGAAGCGGTCGCCGTAGTAGCGCAGCATCTCGCCGACGGCCAGCTTTTCAGGATAGAAGTGGCCGAGCCATTCCCTGTACGAGTAGCCGCTGGTGCCGGTGAGCAGTCGCATGGGATCGATGCTAACCCGCGGCGACGCCGCGCGTGGCGGCATGCCGTTTGCACCGACGGCAAAAAAGACAACCTTACACGCCGCCCGCTCACCCACGCGTGCCACCGCGGGCCCGGAAGACTTTCGATGGCGAAGACTGCGGGTACGGCGCCGACGACAACGTCGACGCGGCGACGAGCCTCGCGACCCTGCTCGAGCTCGGCGGCCACACCGTGAAAGTCGTCCACGACGGCTCGATCGCGCTGACCGCGACGGCGGAGCTCCGGCCCGACGTGATCCTGCTCGACATCGAGGACCAGCGCCGCGCATCCGAGGCCGGCTTCACCCACCACGTGACCAAGCCCGTCGATCCCGGCAGGCTGGAGCAGTTGCTCCGGGTACAGGCCTAAGGCCGGAGCGCCTTCTCCACCGCGCGCTCGAGGAGCTGCACCCCGAACGACACGTCGCACAGCGCGCCGTCGACGTAGAACGTCGGCGTGTGACGTACCGCGAGGCGCCGGCCTTCGGCGACGTCCTCGCGCACGCGCGGCACGTGCACGTGATCCCTCAGCTCTTCCGAAAAGCGCTTCAGGTCGAGCTCGAGGTCGGTCGCGAGCTCGCGCAGCCGCGGAAGCTGGAGGCGCGGCTGGCTGTCGAAGAGCCGGTCGTGCATTTCCCAGAAGCGGCCCTGCGCGGCGGCGGCTTCGGCCGCCTCGGCCGCGAGCAGCGCGTGAGGATGGACTTCCTCCAGCGGGAAATGGCGGAAGACGAGCCGCACGCGGCCCTCGAAGTGCTTCATGATCACCGCGACCGCGGGCGCCGCCTGCTTGCAGTTCGGGCACTCGAAATCGCCGTACTCGACGATCGTGACCGTAGCGTCCTGCGCGCCGCGTATGTGGTCCGAAGACGAAACGGGATTCGGGATGCTGTCGCTCATGATCGCTCCCATCGAATGTATCTCGCCGATATTGTCGCAAAGTTCACGGCGAAGGTCAGGCGCGGCCGAGCTGTTGCGTGAGGGTATCGACGGCTTTATAACGGCGGAAACGTACTGAAACCCGAGCGACATATTCGCCGCCACGGTGTGGCGCATCATGGCGAACGCGCGACCGACCGCGCGCCGACCCTGGGGGGGACGACATGAAACCACGCCTGGCCGCCGTCATCCTGGGCCTCTCGATCGCCGCAACGCTCACCGGCTGCGCCACTGCGCCCGGCTCGCCGGATCCCTACGAGCCGTTCAACCGCAAGGTGTACAACTTCAACGAGGGGCTCGACAAACGAGTGCTCCAGCCGGCTGCGAAAGGCTACCGGGCCACGGTGCCCGAGTTCGTGAGGACGAGCATCGGCAACGTGTTCTCGAACGTCGGCGATGTGCGCAATGTGCTGAACAACACCCTGCAGGGGAAATTCGCGACGGCGTACGGCGATCTGGGCCGCATCCTGATCAACTCGACGATCGGCGTGCTCGGACTCTTCGACATCGCCTCCGAGGCAGGCATCGAGAAGCACAACGAGGACTTCGGGCAGACGCTCGCGGTCTGGGGCGCGCCGCGCGGGCCCTACCTCGTGCTGCCGCTGCTGGGCTCGAGCAACGTGCGGGACGGTTTCGGCACCGCGGTCGACTTCGCAACCGATCCGCTGTCCCTGGTAAACCCGGTCGGCGCCCAGCTCGCCGTGCAGGGCACGCGCGTCGTCGACACTCGCGCGGGGCTGCTGGACGCCGGTAACCTGCTCAATACCGCCGCGCTCGACAACTACCTCTTCGTGCGCGACATCTACCTCCAGCGCCGGGAGAGCCTGGTGCGCGACGGGCGCATGGCCGCCGACGTGGAAGCGGCCTATCGCGAGCTCCGGGCGGGCGATTAAGGTTCAGCCGACACCGTGATCTGCAGCGTGTAGGTGTCGCGCACGATGTCCGCGCCCGCGCCGTTGCGCCGCAGCGCCGCGTCGTTGAGATACGCTTCGCACAGCTCTTCGAGCGCTGCGACCGACACGCCCTCGACGAGCACGATCCGGTTCGGCACGGTGGTGGGACGGCCCTGGCGCTCGACCGGCACGACGGCGCTCGCCTCCCGGTCCGCGATCATGAAGTGCGCACCCGTGATCTCGGCGATGTTCGACAGCGCCGGCAGCGCTTCGGTGGTCAGCCACGCTTCGAGCGACTCTGCGCGTGCGCCGTCGGGGTCGAAACGCAGCGTCAGCGCGGCGCCGCCCATGCCGATGCCGAAGGACGCGCGCACCCGCGCGAGCCCGCGCGAGGCATTCTTCACGAACGGCGTCGTGCGCTGCGTGAGCGGGCTCGGCGCGTTCGCCTTCATCATGTACGCCTCGCTCGTCGGCACGCCGATGTTCTCGACCTCGTAGCACACCAGGAAGTCGCGGCTCGCGCGCGCCGCGATGTAGCGCCGGCCGCGCCTGAACCCCGGAATGGCGACGCGGCCCACCATGTGCTCGCGGCTGTGCCACTCGTAATACGCGTGGCGGTGCTCCACCGCCACGTCGCTCCAGTTGATCATCACCGCTTCGCCGAAGAGCATCTGTCGTCACTCCTGATGGGGCTGCGCGAGCACAGGCGCCGTAAACGGCTGCCGCCCACGCCCGCCGAGCCGTAGTTGAGCTTGCCCGGCGCGGCCTGCGCGAGCGCGATGAGCTCCTTCAGCGTCTTCGCCGGCACGCTTTGGTGCGCGGTCAGCGCGACCGGCGCGGTCGCGACGAGGATGACCCCGCTGAAATCCGCTGCTGCCCGGTACGGGAGCTTCGGATTGAACGCGGCGTTCACCGCCGGTCGGAAAACCGACGAGCATGCGGATCGGCCGCGTCGGGTACGCCTGCGCCGCCGGCGCGGCCGCAGCCGCTACCGACAAGGCGACGAACAGCGTTGCGCGGGCGCGCACCGGCGCAGCGCTACGACAAGCCCTGCACCGGGATGCACGCGCCGTGCACCGCTTTCGCGGCGTCGCTGCACAGGAAGGCGATGACGTTGGCGAGATCGCGCGGCGCCACCCATTTCGCAGGATCGGCTTTCGGCATGTCGCGCCGGTTGGCGGGCGTGTCGATGATGCTCGGCAGCACCGCGTTCACGTTGATGCCGTGCGCGCGCTGCTCCGCCGCCATCGATTCGACGAGCGCCTGCAACGCGCGCTTCGAAGCGGCGTAGGCGCCCATGTTCGCCTGCCCGCGCTGCGCGCCCATCGCCCCCACCGCGACGATCTTGCCGCCGCCCGCCTGTTTCATCGGCGGGATCACCGCGCGCGCGACGTTGAGGAACGCGCGTGCATTGGTGTTCATCATCACGTCCCACGTCTCGTCGCTGATTTCGTGCACCGCCTCGCCCATGCGGAAACCGCCGGCGATGTGGCACACCGCGTCGAGTCCGCCCAAATCCGCGACCGAGCGCTGCACCGCGGCCGCCACCGCCTGCGCATCGAGGAGATCGCACGCATAATGTTTCGAGGTCGCCGACTCCGCGCCGAACGCGGACGCCAGAAGCTCACCGCTCCTGTCGAGCAGCGCGAGCGACGCGCCCTCGTCGGCAAACGCCTTCGCGACCGCGCGGCCGAGCGTGCCCGCCGCGCCGGTGACGAGAACCTTACGAACGGTCTTGGCCATCGATCCCCCTTTGCAGTTCGGCCTGCAGCCATGCATACCATGCCGGCGACCCCTCGCCGGTGTACGACGAGACCTCGAACATCTCCGGGACACTCCCGCGCTTCTGCGCGGGTGCGAGCGAGACGCGCAGCGCGGTGCGCACGGCGTCGGTCATAGCGGCAAGCGCACCTCGACGTGACCATCGTTCACCCGCACCGCGTGCATGGTGAGCGGGTCCTCCGAAACGTTGAGGCAGCGGCCGGTCTGCAGGTCGAACTCGTAATCGTGATACGGGCACGTGATCACGCCGTTCGCGACTCTTCCGGAATCGATCGGCATGCCCCGGTGAGGACACGCGTTGGTCATGCAGCTCACCGCATCGCCTTGCCGATGCAGCAGAAAGTTGCGGCCCCAGTGCGTGATCTTGACCACGCCGCCGTCGGGAATGTGCTTGACGGTGCACATCCATATCCAGCTTTCCCGTTCCGGCGGTTTAGCGAACGAACTGACGAAATGGATGGGCTGGCTCGCAGCGTCCTCGAGCGCACGCTCCACGCGGTGCTCGAGCGGATCCTTCACCAGGCCATGAAGGCGCAGCACGCCGAAGACCAGCGGATCGCGCACGGCTGCGTCGAGCCGCGCCGCGGCAGCGGGATCTTCTTTCAGGCAGCGGATCAGGCGCCGGAACGCCTCGGCGTCGAGCGCTTCGATCGACGACTTGATCGCGGCCAGCGTCTGCGCGTGAGATGCATCCCACCCTTCGGCGACGACCTCGAGGCGCGCGATCTCTCCGGCGAGGCGTTCCAGCGCCTCGCGGGCGGCCTCGATATCGGCGGGTGACATGGTCAGCGGAAGGCCGCGCGAATCACTGGAACTTGAAGTCTCTGAACAGATACGACGTCACCGCACCGCCGATCACGCTGGCGACGGCGACGCCGGCCACGGGCGTCAACAGTTAGCTGAAGGCCGGATCATATCAGCGCAACGGCTTACATGGCCGAGCCGCGATGCAGTGGCTCCGGCGCGGCTCCGGTCAGAACCTGTACCCGACGGTCAGCCCGAATATGCCCGGATCCGCCTTGACGTCGATGGTGCGGATGATGTTGCCGAACCCCGGCGTGGCCGTGGTGACCGTGGCCGTCGTGCGGATCTGGTACCGCGAGTAGGAGGCATCGACGAACCAGTCCTTGTTGAGCGGGACGCTGACGCCGACCTTCGCGATATAGCCCCAGGAGCTTTTCATTTCGGCCGTGCTGGAGGTTCCGCCGAAAGCAGCGGTGAAATTGTCGCCGACCTGCTCGTCGGTATAGGTCGTGTAGTTCACTCCGGCGGCCAGGTAGGGCCGCGAGCCCCAGGGGCCGTCGAAGGTGTATTGACCGAGCACGCCGGGGAACCAGGCACGGACCTTCCCCACCTGGCCCAGCGGGGCTGCGACGCCTGCGCCCATGAGCTTGATCGTGGGCGGCGCTCCCCCCTGGACCACGAGGGACCACGGGCCGTAAATATGCCGCTCATAAACCAGGGCCAGGGTAGAGGCGTTCTTCAGGTCGGCCTGTACGCCCGGCGGGGTGGTCCCTGGCGGGCCCTTGAGGTCTGCGGACTTGGTGTTGAAATCGATGTAGGCATAGCCGATCTGGATCGAGTTCTCTTTGTCGGCGGCCTGGGCGTCGCCCATGACGCCGGCGAGGCCGAGGGCGATGCAGAGTCCGAGACCACCGGTGACGTGAGCAGGGCGCATTTCTTTTCTCCGAAGTTTGCGTTCGCTGCATCAACGGCCCCCCCGGGCGATTCTTGAGAGATTCTTTACCTGCGAACCCATTTCGGGCGCGACAGCCGTGCCTGCAGGGCCCGAATTTCGCTGCCGAACGACGGCGTCGTGGTGATGTGGCCCTGCTACCTGGGTGCAGTCCTCCTTCAAGCGGCGATAGCGCGCGCTCAAGATTTGGCCGGGACCTGCCGTAGTAGCGCGTGCTTGCCATCAGCAGCTTCACCAGATGATTCGCCGTGCCGTCCCTGACTCTTCATTCGCGCTTGCATGTTCAATGGTTTGCCTGCCTGGAGCCGGCGAATGCCTAAGATCCTGTTGATTGAGGACAACCCGATAAACAGCACCATGTTGCGCCGGCGGCTCGAGCGCAAAGGGTTCGAGGTGTATCTGGCCGTCGACGGTCCGGACGGGATCGCGGCGGCCCGCGCCCAAAGCCCGGATCTCATCCTGATGGATATCAGTTTGGGTCTCGGAAAGATGGACGGCTGGGAAGCCACGCAGAAGATCAAGGCCGACCCGGCTACGGCCGGCATTCCGATCATGGCGCTGACGGCGCACGCGATGGAAAGCGACCGGCTGAAGTCCGTCGAGGTCGGCTGCTCCGATTTCGATACCAAGCCGGTCGACTTCAACCGGCTGCTCACCAAGATCAGCGCGCTGCTGGAGGGCGCACAGCGTGTCGCATAACCCGCGTCTTCTCGTCGTCGACGATATCGCCGACAACCGGACCATCCTCTCGCGTCGTCTCGTACGGCGCGGTTTCGAGGTGGTCGAGGCCGACGGCGGGCGCGCAGCCCTGGAGCTGATCGCGCAGCAACCGTTCGACCTGGTGTTGCTCGACATCACCATGCCCGACCTGGACGGCCTCTCGGTTCTGAAGACCATTCGTGAGAAGCATTCGCCGTCCGCCCTGCCCGTCATCATGGTGACGGCAAACGGGGAGAGCGCCGACACCGTGGCGGCTCTGACGCTGGGCGCGAACGACTACGTGACGAAGCCGGTCGACTTTCCGGTCGCACTCGCCCGCATCGAGGCGCAGGTCGCACGCAAGCGCGCGGAGGAAGCGCTGCGGCTGACGAACCAGCAACTGGAGCATCGGATCGACAGCCGGACGGCCGAGCTCTCGCAGCTGAATGAGAAGCTCGCAAGCGAGATCGTTGAGCGCCGGCGTTCGGAAGCCCGGATGGAGCATATGGCGCATCACGATGCGCTGACCGGCCTTGCGAATCGCGTCCTGTTTCAGGACCGTCTGGGCCAGGCGTTGTCCGAGGCCGAGGCAAGCGGCGAAGCGGTCGCCGTGCTCTGCCTCGATCTCGATCGCTTCAAGGAAGTCAACGACACGTTCGGGCATCCTGCCGGGGACAAGCTGCTGCGATCCGTCGCCCAAAGGCTGCTGACGGCGGTTCGCGCCGAGGATACCGTCGCGCGGCTCAGCGGCGACGAATTCGCGATCATCCAGCCCGGACCCGCCTCGCCGGAGGCTACTGCGGCCCTCGGGCAGCGCGTGCTGGAGCTGTTCCAGAAGCCCTTTGAGCTGGACACCGATGTGCTTCGCAGCGGGGTCAGCATCGGCGCTGCGCTGTTCCCCCACGATGCGACGACCGCGAATGATCTGCTGAAGGGGGCGGATATCGCGCTCTACCACGCGAAATCGGAAGGTCGCGGGATATATCACCGCTTCGAAGCCGAAATGAGCGCGGCGCTCGAGGCGCGACGCGGATTCGAGCAGGACCTGCGGCAGGCGCTCGAACGCGATGAATTCGAGCTGCACTACCAGCCGCTGATCGACCTCGAAACCCACTCCGTCCTCGGCTGCGAAGCGCTCATCCGCTGGCGTCACCCGGTGCGCGGCTACGTTTCGCCCGCGGACTTCATCCCGATCGCGGAAAGCAACGGCTTGATCGTCGACATCGGCGCATGGGTGTTGCGGACCGCTTGCGCCGAAGCGGCGCGCTGGCCCGCCCCGACGAAGATCGCCGTCAATCTCTCCCCGGTCCAGTTCGCCAGGCCGGGATTGGTGGACGTGGTTGTGGACGCGCTGTCTGCGGCCGGTCTGGACGCGGCGCGCCTGGAGCTCGAAATCACCGAGTCGCTGCTGCTCGGCAACAGCGAGCTGGTGCTTCGCGCGCTGCGAGATTTGAAGAAGCTGGGTATCGAGATCTCGATGGACGATTTCGGCACCGGGTATTCGTCGCTCGGCTATCTGCGCCAATTTCCGTTCGACAAGATCAAGGTCGACCGCTCCTTCGTCAGCAGCCTGGCCGCAAGCACTGAATCGGTCGCCATCGTGCGCGCCATCGTGGGGTTGGCGAGTGGCCTGGGGATGACCACGCTCGCCGAGGGGGTCGAAACCGTCGAGCAACTCGACAGCCTGGTGGCCGAGGGCTGCGAGCAGGGTCAGGGCTTCTACTTCAGTCGCCCCCTCCGGGCAGCTGAAATCAGGGCCCTGCTCGGCGACCCACGCTGGCTGCCGGCGCACGCCCAGGCTGCTGCGGCTTAAGGCGCGGACCACGGCTGCGAAGCCGGCGACAACGCGCCGCGCTAAAGATTGTTCCGGGACCGCCGTTGTAGGCCTGTCCACGCGATGCCGGTGCATGCGAACACGGCCGGTGCGCCACCTTTGCCCGTCTTGGAGTCGACGAATGCCCAGGATCTTACTGATTGAAGACAACGAGATGAATCGCGACATGTTGAGCCGGCGACTCGAGCGCAAGGGGTTCCAGGTGTGCCTGGCCAGCGACGGTCCGGCCGGGATCGCGGCCGCCGCCGCCGAAAACCCGGATCTCATCCTGATGGATGTCAGTCTGGGTCTCGGCAAGATGGACGGCTGGGAAGCCACGCAGAAGATCAAGGCCGACCCGGCTACGGCCGGCATTCCGATCATGGCGCTGACAGCGCACGCGATGGCGACCGACCGGTTGAAGGCCGTCGAGGTCGGCTGCGCCGATTTCGATACCAAGCCGGTCGACCTCAACCGGCTGCTCACGAAGATCAACGCGCTGCTGGAGCACGCAGGTCGCGTCGTCCCATAGCCCGCGTCTTATCTACCCGCTCAATTTCATTTACCGAGAAAGCAATGTCACTCTTAAACGTCGTTCCTGATCCCATCGAAGCGCTCACCGGCAGCATGCGCGATTTCCGCGAGCTGCGCGGGCGCGACCTGACCGGCCGCGTCGAGCAGTTCTATCGCTGGCAGGATCTGCGCCGGCAGCATGGCCTGTGGCCTTATTCGAAGTCGACGGAGCAGGCGCCGCTCGCCGTCTGCGCCGCCAAGGACGACGCCGGCGTGAGCTTCCAGGGCGTCAACTTTTCGTCGCAGGACTATCTCGGCCTGTCCTCCGACCCGGAGATCAAGGAGACGGCGAAGGCCGTCATCGAAGAGTACGGCGTCCACAGCGCCGGCTCCTCGGCGCTTTCGGGGAATACCAAGTATTCGCTCAAGCTCGAAGAGACGATCTCGCAGTTTCTGCAGCTCGACCACACCGTGCTCTACCCGACCGGCTGGGCCGCCGGCTACGGCGTGATCAAGGCGCTGGTCGGCCCCAACGACCACGTCGTGATGGACGGCCTCGCGCACGCCTGCCTGCAGGAAGGCGCGGGCTCGGCGACCCGGAACGTCCGCCTGCACGGCCACCTCAACCTCGAATCGGCGCGCCGCCACCTGAAGAAGATCCGCGCCAAGGACACCGAGAACGGGATCCTCGTCGTCACCGAGAGCCTGTTCTCGATGGACTCCGACACGCCCGACCTCGTAGCGCTGCAGCAGCTGTGCCGCGAGTACGACGCGACGCTGATGGTCGACGTCGCGCACGACCTCGGCAATATCGGCGAGGACGGCCGCGGATTCATCGGCGTGCAGAACATGCTCGGCAAGGTCGACATCGTGATGGGCAGCTTCTCGAAGACTTTCGCGTCGAACGGCGGCTTCGTGTCGACCAAGTCCGCGGCGGTGAAGCAGTACCTGAAGTTCTACGGCTGCTCGAACACCTTCTCGAACGCGCTGTCGCCGGTCCAGGCGGCCACGGTGGCGAAGGCCTTCGAGATCATCCAATCGGACCGCGGCCTCGCGCTGCGCCGCCAGATGATGGACACCGTCATGAAGCTCCGCGCGGGCTTCGATCAGGCCGGCCTGCAGCTCATCGGCAACCCGTCGGCGATCGTTCCCGTGGTCGTCGGCGACGAGGCGCTGGCCCGGCGCGTGAGCCGCCGCCTTCCGGCACTCGGCGTGGTCGCGAACCTGGTCGAGTTCCCCGCGGTGGCCAAGGGCAACGCGCGCTTCCGCTTCCAGGTGATGCCCAGCCACACCGACCAGAACATCGCCGACGTGGTCGAGCGCTTCTGCGTCGCGGTCGACGCGGCAAAGTCGGAATACGAGCGGCACCTGGTCTCCACCGGCCAGGACCGGCGCCGGCAGTCGTGGGCGCCGAGCCAGGCCGAGCCTCGCCTGGCCGCTAAGGGCTGATCCGGCCGCGAGACCGCGAGGGCGAAACGATGCTGAACGAGCACATCCTCAGGGCGATCGACTGGTTCGTCCCGGCGCAACTGCGCACCGACACGGGCTCGTTCTGGCGGGCGCGGATCTTCGCGATCAGCCACCTGCTCAGCCCGTGCTTCGCGGTCCCCATCGTCGTCTTTCTCTTCCGCGCGGATCCGCAGCCCGGCGTTCCGTTCTGGATCATCTGCGCCGCGGCCTCGTCGTTCCTGTTCCTGCCTTTCGGCGTGAAGGCGACGAAGCAGCTGCGCTGGGCGGCCGTATCCTCGGTCTGCACGCTGACCTTCCTCAGCGTCTTCGGCTCGTTCTTCTACGGCGGGGTCAGCTCGCCGTTCCTGCCGTGGTTCCTGACCGCGCTACTGCTCGGCTTCTTCTACCTGGGCGACCGACCGCTGCTCGTGCTCGGGCTGTTCGCCGTCAACCTGCTGGGCCTGGGCATCGCGCACGAGATCAACGGCTTCTTCCCCGAGCTGGTGCCGGTGGCGGCGCTCTCGAACGTCGGCGTGATCTCGGTGTGCGCCGCGACGTTGTACACGTCGATGATGGCGATCTACTACGCCAGCGTCGTGACGGCCCAGTCCGCGCTGCGGCGCGAGGCCGAGCGGCATCTCGTGACGGCCGCAAAGATGCGCAAGGCGAAAGAGGAGGCCGAGCGGTCGAACGAGGCCAAATCGGTGTTCCTCGCGAAGATGAACCATCTGATGCGAACGCCGCTGAACGCCGTCATCGGTTACAGCGAGATCCTCCGGGAAGACGCCGAAGCGCTGAACAACGAATCGCAGATGCGCGACCTGGAACGGATCAACAGCGCAGGACGCCATCTCCTCGCGCTCGTCACCGACGTGCTGGACGTAGGCAAGATCGCATCGAACGACGTCGAGCTGGTCCTGCGCCCGGTCGACCTCGCGGGCCTCGTCGACGACGTGGCGTCGACCTGCCGGAGCCTGGTGACGGTCAATCGAAACGAATTCATCGTCGACAAGGGCGATGATCTCGGCACCGTCTTCACCGACGAAACGCGGCTGCGGCAGATCGTATTCAATCTGCTCAGCAACGCCGGGAAGTTCACCAGCAAAGGCGTCGTTACACTGGGCGTAAGCCGAGCGGCGGACACGTTCGTGATCTCGGTGAAGGACACCGGCATCGGGATATCGCGGGACAACATCGAGAAGCTCTTCACCGACTTCAGCCAGGCCGACGCTTCGACGTCGACGAAGTACGGCGGGACCGGCCTCGGGCTCGCGCTGAGCCGCAGCCTCTGCCACCTGATGGGCGGCGAAATCAGCGTCGAAAGCGACGTGGGACGCGGTTCGACCTTCACGGTCCGCCTTCCGGTCGAGGCGCGGCCGAAATCGGCTGCCGCGGCCGCTCCGATGCCCTCGCCCATCGAAGAAACGGAGGCTCTCGGTGCTTAGCCTTCTCAAGGGAGCTTCGGGCCGGCTGAACGCGCTCGTCGACTGGTTCATTCCCCGGAAGCTGATGGGAGACGCGGACGTCGTTCAAGGCGTGCGCATGTTCCTCATCAGTCACCTGGTCGGCCCGTTCCTGGGCCATACCATCTCGCTCTACGTCCTCTACGTCCAGGGCGCGCCCGACTGGGCCTGGACGGTCTTTTTCGTCGCGATCACGCTGTTCTGGCCGTTCTCGTTCGCGCTGCGACGCACCGGATGGTACGTTCCGCTCGCCTTCATCTCGATCCAGAACCTTCTTTTCTGCATCCTCTGGGGCTGCTATCACTACGGCGGCGTGAGCTCGCCGATCCTGCCCTGGCTGATCACCGTTCCTCTTCTGGCCTTCTTCTATCTCCCGTCGGCCAAGACCCGGATCCTGGTGTCGCTGCTGATCGTCTCGAACCTGGTCGGCTTCTACTGCATCTACAACTGGTTCGGGTTCCCCGACACGATCGCCCTGAGCTCGCTGTCCGGGCTGGGCTTCGTCTCGACGTTCTGCGCCGGTCTTTACGTCTCGATGATGGCGCTCTACTACGCCAACATCGTCTCGTCGCATTCCGAGCTGGAACAGGAAGTCAAAAGGCATCTCGAGACCGCTCGCGAGCTCGGCGAGGCGACCGAGGAGGCGCAGCGGGCAGTGCGTGCCAAGTCCGAGTTCCTGTCGAACATGAGCCATGAGCTCAGGACGCCGCTCAACGCCATCATCGGTTTCAGCGAGCTCCTCATGGATGAGACCGAGCCGGACGACCAGAGCTTCGCGGATCTGCAAGCCATCAACGGCGCCGGCCACAAGCTCCTCGGCCTCATCAACGAGCTCCTCGACCTGTCGAAGCTCGAGGCCGGGAAAATGGAGCTGCATCTCGAGCCCTTCGCTCTCGGAAGGTTGGTGGATGAGATCGCGGCGGAGTGGCGCGAGCGTATCGAGGGGAACGGCAACGAGTTCGACGTGGATTGCGCAGCTGATCTCGGTGAGGTCGTGGGCGACGCTGCGAAGCTGCGTCGGGCCGTCAGCAGCCTGCTGAGCAATGCGGCGAAATACACCCAGGCCGGTCGTGTCACGCTGGCCGTGTCGAACCAGGGCGGTCAGGTCATGGTCGTTGTACGCGATACCGGGTCAGGTATCAGCCCCGATAGGATGGTCAACCTGTTCGAGACTTTCGGGAAGCACGAGGGCGAGACGTCGAGCATCTACCGGGACGACCCGGGACTCGGACTTCCTCTCAGCCAAAGGCTTTGCCGGCTGATGAACGGCGAGTTGACTGCCGACAGCGAGGTTGGCCGTGGTTCCTGCTTCACGATTCGCATTCCGTCGCAGCCTGCGAAGCATGAGACTTCGAACGCGGCAGAGTCGGATGTTTTCGCCCTTGGGGTCTTGAATTCCACGCCATACCGACCCGCATTCGGAGCGAACACCTGAGGTGCGTCCCGTCAACCGTTGTCCTGACTAACGCTCAGGGGCACGTTCGCCGCACGCGCCGAAGCAGCTGGGTGCGCTTGATCCACAAGGTATCCGAGGCCGATTCGCTGGCCCGCCCTGCCCCTCAAGCCCGGCACTTGCGTGGCGCGCAACCGAATGCGCCAACTTTCGTCTGAGGCGCATTAGGAAGCGCAGTGCGGCGCTTTCGCGCCGCCGGCTTAGGCAGCCCCTGGATCGGCACCGCAGCCGGCGCGGCCGGCACTCAGAAGCGGAAGTTGATGGCGATGCGGGCGACCTGGCCGGAGTTTCGGAAGCGGTAGGCTATGCTCTCGCCGCCGAAATTGGCTGGGTCGCGGGCCTGCACCGTCACGTCCCGCAGATCGAAATGCAGGAACTCGAGCTGCAGGCTCGTGCGCGTTGAGATGCGATGCTCGACCCCGCCGCCGACGGCGTAGCCGAGGCGCGTGCCGCTTTCGCTCCAGCTGTTCGAGTAGACGCCGTTTGGCGCGTCGGGCAGAGGGAGCTGGAGGTTCCCGATGCGCAGGTCGAAGCGGTTGCGCACCCGCCCGGCGGCAAGGCCGCCGGTGACGTAGAACAGTGTCCGGTCGGCCACGACGCCGGCCCGCGCCAGCATCGTCGCCAGGCCGCCGATCCGCGTGCCGTAGCGTGTCGTGGTCTCGCTCTGCCCGAATGGATTTTGGCCGGCACCGAACCCGAATGGGGCGGGGTCGACGCCGAACATCGTGTTCTCGGCCGAGAAGCGGCCGAAGTTCAGGCCGAGCGCGACGCCACCGACGAAGCGGTCGCGCTGCATGTCGTAGCCGAGCGTCAAGCCGCCGCCGGCGGTGGTGTCGGCGCCAGCCTGCCGCGACGGGAAGATCCCGAGCGTGACATCCCGATCGATGACGCCGGCGGGCGACGCGGTGGAGGCGAGGGTGGCGCGGCCGTCGGTCCTGACGCCGCCGATCGAGGCGCCGGCATAGGGTCCGCTGAAGGCGGCGGGACGCGGACTGGGCCCGGTGTCCGCGCCGGCTGCGACAGCCGTGGCTTCCAGGAGGATGACGGCCGAGGCCATACGGAGAAACATCCGGATCTTTCCCTCACGGTTGGCGTGACCGCGGCGGCGCGTCTGGTGGAAGGACGCTGTATGCGCAGCCGAGGGGCGCATCTGGGTGAGGTGTTCAAGCGACTCGCTGTTCAGAAGGAGAGTCGGATTGAAGAAGGGCATCTGATGTCGGGCCACGTGCATATGATAATTGCATCCCGCCGAAGTATACGGTGTCGCAGGTCATCGGGTTCATCGAGGGCAAGGGTGTGCGATTCGATGTGCGCCGTTAACGCGCGCACCGGCGCTCAACTTCGTTCCGCACGCGCCGTTATGCCCCTGTAGGGCCCTCGCCCATACAGGTCGGAGTTGTCAGGCATGACCGGAACGTACGACCTCTCGCTCGTCTCGCTGTCCTACGTCGTCGCGGCGCTTGCCGCGTACGTGGCGCTGACGCTCGCCTCCCGTGTTTCGGCCTCGCAGGGCCGGGGCGCCACGTATTGGCTCATCGGCGGCGCGGTGTCGATGGGCAGCGGCATCTGGTCGATGCACTTCATCGGGATGCTCGCTTTCCGTCTGCCGATCCCGATGTCGTACGAGATGGACATCACCCTGCTGTCGATGGTGATCGCGATGCTGGTGTCCGGCTTCGCGCTGTTCACCATCAATCGCAGCCGCCTGACCGTGCGGCGGCTGCTCGTGTCGGGCGCGCTGATGGGCACCGGCATCGCGGCCATGCATTACACGGGCATGGCCGCGATCCCGATGTCCCCGCCGATCCGCTGGGACCCGCTGCTCTACGGCGCCTCGATCGCCATCGCCATCGCCGCTTCGGTCGTCGCGCTGTGGATCGCGTTCAACCTGCGCTCCGAGGCCCTGTCCAACGTGGCGCTCAAGCGCTTCGGCGCGGCGCTCGTGATGGGCGTGGCGATCGCGGGCATGCACTACACCGGCATGGCGGCCGCTCATTTCTCTCCCGACAGCGTCTGCCTCGGCAGCCCGCAGGGCGTCAGCAACCTGTGGCTGGCGACGACGATCGGCGGCTGCACGATGCTGTTCCTCGCCGCCACGATGCTCATCTCGGTATTCGATGCGAGGATCGCATCGAATACCGCACGACTTGCCGAATCGCTGCGGCTCGCCAACGAGCAGCTCACCGGAGAGATCGTCGAGCGCCGCCGCGCCGAGGAAGCCCAGCGCGCGAGCGCCGCGGAGCTCAAGCTCATCACCGACCAGATGCCGGCGATGCTGGCCTATTTCGACGCCGAGCTCGTCTACCGCTATCACAACCGCGGTTTCGAGCAGTGGACCGGCCTCCCCGCCGCGCAGATCGACGGCCGGCACCTCGCCGACGTGATCGGCGCCGAAGCGTGCTCGGAGATCGCGAGCAGGATCCCGCAGGCGCGCGCCGAAGGACGCATCTTCTTCGAAAGCTCGCGCCGGATGCCCGACGGCCGCCAGCAACATGCCGAAACCACACTGATGCCGCGCTTCGACGACGCCGGCGCGGTCATCGGCTACTACACCATGATCACGGACATCTCGGAGCGCAAGCAGATGGCAGCGCTCCAGATCGCGATCGAGGCCGCGCAGGCCGCCAGCCGCGCGAAGTCGGACTTCCTCGCGACCATGAGCCACGAGATCCGCACGCCGATGAACGGCGTGCTGGGCATGACCGATCTGCTGATGGATTCGGGCCTCACCCCGACGCAGCGCCGCTACGCCCAGACGATCCGCAACTCGGGCGACGCGCTGCTCAACATCATCAACGACATCCTCGACTTCTCGAAGATCGAGGCGGGCAAGCTCGAGCTCGAGAACATCGACTTCTCGGTGCGCGAAGTCGCCGAGGAAGTCGCCGAGCTGCTCACGAGCCGCGCGCACACCAAGGGGCTGGAGCTCGCGTGCCAGGTCGACGACGACGTGCCGCTGGTGCTCGGCGGCGACCCCGGCCGGCTGCGGCAGGTGCTGCTCAACCTCGGCGGCAACGCGGTCAAGTTCACCGAATCGGGCGAAGTGCTGATCACCGTCAAGCGCGCGGCGGACGACCGCGCGACCCCGGGCAACACCGTGCTGCGCTTCGCGGTGCGCGACACCGGCATCGGCATCACCCAGGAAACCCGCGGGCGGCTGTTCCAGGCCTTCAGCCAGGCCGACGGTTCCACGACGCGGCGCTTCGGCGGCACCGGCCTCGGCCTCGTGATCTGCAAGCAGCTCGTCGAGATGATGGGCGGCGAGATCGACATTGCGAGCCGCCCCGGCGCCGGCTCCACGTTCTGGTTCACCGCGCGCTTCGCGACCCCCGGATCGGCCGCCGCAACCGCGGCGCGCCGCAGCGATCTCTCCGGCGTGCGCGTGCTCGTCGTCGACCACGACCCGACGACGTGCACCATCCTCCAGCGTTACCTCATCGCGTGCGGCGCGCTGAGCGGCGCGGCGGACACCGCGCAGACGGCGCTCGCGATGCTGCGCAAGGCGCACGCGCAGGGCGCGGCTTACGACGTGGCGCTGGTCGACCGCAAGGTTCGCGGCATGCACGCGATCGAGCTCGCGCGCCGTATCGACGCAGACTCCGAGCTGCGCGGCACCCGCATCATCGTTCTCGACTCGCCGAGCGGCCGCGAGACGCGCGGCCTCACCGGCGAACCGGGCATCTTCGGACACCTCGACAAGCCGGTGCGCCGCGCCGAGCTCTTCCACAGCATCGCCGTGGCGATGGGCGCGGCGGAGCCGGTGCGCGCGGCCGAGCAAGCGATGGCCGACACGCAGGAGGCGCCGCTCGGCGGCCACGTGCTGCTCGTCGAGGACAACAGCGTCAACCAGGAGATCTGCGCACAGATGCTCGTCAACCTCGGCTGCGACGTCGAAGTGGTGTCCGACGGGCGCGCCGGCCTGGAAGCCGCGTTCGCGCGGCCCTACGATCTCGTGCTCATGGATTGCCAGATGCCGGTCATGGACGGCTTGGAGTCGGCCACGGCGATACGCGAGCGCGAGCGCGCCGAGGCGAAGACGGCGCCCGCGCGCCACATCCCGATCATCGCGCTGACCGCGAACGCGATGGACGGCGACCGCGCGCGCTGCATCAAAGCGGGTATGGACGACTACCTCTCGAAGCCGTTCAAGAAGGAAGCATTGCGTGCGGTGCTCGAGCGCTGGCTCCCGGCGTGCCCGCGGACCGAGCGCCGCGCGGCCGAGCCTGCAGCCGAGATTCCGCCGAGCGTAGAAGTCCGCGGGCAGGCCGAGACGCTCGACCGCAGCGCGCTCGACAACATCCGCCGGCTGCAGAAGCCCGGCGCGCCGAGCGTGCTCGGCAAGGTCGTCGACCTCTATGTGCGCGACGCGCCGCGGCAGATCACGGCGATGCGTGATGCGCTCTCAGCCGGCGACAGCGCGGTGCTGCGGCGGGCCGCGCACACGCTCAAGTCCAACAGCGGCAATCTCGGCGCGACCGGGTTGGCCGCGGTCTGCAAGGAGCTCGAGACGCGCGCGGCCGGCGCCGCGCTCGACGGCACGGACGAGTTCATCGAGCGCATCCAGCGCGAGTACGAGCGCGTGCAGGCCGCCCTGCTCGCCGAAACCGAGTCGGCAGAAGCATGAAGGCCCGCACGCAACCCGTGGTGCTCATCATCGACGACGACATCGTGATGCGCATGCTCGCGCGCGAAGCGCTCGAGCAGGCGGGCTTCACCGTCGAGGAAGCGAGCGACGGGCAGGAAGGCCTCGAGACGTTCGAGGCGCTCAGGCCCGACGCCGTGCTGCTCGACGTCATGATGCCGGTGCTCGACGGTTTCGAGACCTGCGCGAGCTTGCGCTCGCGCGAGTCCGGCGTCACTGTTCCGGTGCTCATGATGACGGGCCTCGACGATGCCGAATCCATCCATCGCGTGTACGAAGTCGGCGCGACCGACTTCATCACCAAGCCCATCGCGCTCGCGATGCTGGGTCATCGGGTGAGCTACGTGCTGCGCGCCAGCCGCGCGTTCCAGGAGCTCCAGCGCAGCGAAGCGCGGCTCACCAACGCGCAGCGCATCGCGCAGATCGGCCACTGGGACTGGAATCTCGCGACCGGCGCGGTGCAGCGCTCCGAGGAAGTGCGCCGCATACTCGGCTACACCGCCGAGACGCAGCTTCCGGAGCGCGGCATCTTCCTCGACGCCGTGCACCCCGACGACCGCCGCGCGGTCGAGGACGCGCTGTACGCGGCGATCCACCGCAACGAGCCCCTCAACATGGGCTTTCGCATCGTTCGGCCCGACGGCGAGGTGCGCGCGGTTCACCAGCAGGCCGAGGTGGTGCGCGACGCATCGGGCAAGCCGCTGGGCATGCAGGGCACGCTGCAGGACGTCACCGACCGCAAGCGCGCCGAAGCGCAGATCGAGCAGCTCGCCCTGTACGACGCGGTCACCGGATTGCCCAACCGGCACCTGTTCCGCGAGCAGCTCAATCACGGCATCGGCCGCGCCCAGCGCACCGGCGAAAACCTCGTGCTGCTGTCGCTCGACCTCGACCGCTTCAAGCGCATCAACGACACCCTCGGCCACGAGACCGGCGACCTGCTGCTGAAGGAAGCCGGCGCGCGCATCGCACAGGCGATCCGCGGCAGCGACGTCATCGCGCGTCGCGAGAGCGACGCCGAGAGGTGGTGCATCGCGCGCCAGGGCGGCGACGAGTTCACGCTGCTCCTGCCGGCCATGCCCGACGCGCAGGACGCGGCGAAGGTCGCGCGCCGCCTCCTCGAAGCGCTGGCCGAGCCGTTCCGGCTCGCCGGCAGCGACATCGTGGTGGGCGCGAGCGTGGGCATCGCGGTCTACCCGCTCGACGGCGCCGACGGCGAGACCCTGCTCAAGAACGCCGACGCGGCGCGCGCTTACGCGAAGCAGCAGGGCATGAACCGCTGCGAGTTCTACAACGGCACGATGAACGCCCGCACGCTCGAAAAGCTCTCGCTGGAAAGCAAGTTGCACCAGGCGCTCGAGCGCGACGAGTTCAGCCTGCATTACCAGCCCAAGGTGGACCTGGCGACGCGCGAGGTCGTGGGCTTCGAAGCGCTGATCCGCTGGCGCCACCCGGAGCTCGGCATGGTCTCGCCGGCGGATTTCATCCCGCTCGCCGAAGAGACCGGCCTCATCACCCCGATCGGCGCGTGGGTGCTGCGCGCCGCGTGCGCGCAGATCGCGACGTGGCGCGATGCCGGGGTGGCCCTCGTACCGGTCGCGATCAACCTCTCGGCCAGGCAGTTCCACCAGGAGAACATCTGCGAGGTGGTCGCCGGCGCGCTCGCGACACACCATATACCGCCGCACCTCCTGGAGCTCGAGATCACCGAGAGCGCCGCGATGAAGGACGCGGAAGCCGCCACCGCGACGCTGAGGAAGCTCAAGGCGATCGGCGTGCAGATCGCGATCGACGACTTCGGCACCGGGTACTCGAGCCTGTCGTATCTCAAGCGTTTTCCCATCGATTCGCTCAAGATCGACCGCTCGTTCGTCACCGAGCTGCCGTGCAACCAGGACGACGCGACGATCGCGCAGGCGGTGATCACGATGGGACATGCGCTGCGCCTGAAGATCGTCGCGGAAGGCGTGGAGACCGCAGCCCAGCGCGATTTCCTGGCAGCCAACCGCTGCGACCAGATGCAGGGCTACTTTTTCTCGAGGCCGCTGCCGGCCGACCAGTGCACCGCGCTGTTCGGTCCTGCGTCGACCACCCCGGATCCGGACGAGCTCAGGACTGCGGCGGCCTGAAGGTTCTCGCCGCGGTAACCGCGTGGTACTCTGCGGATCGATGGACACTGCAGCACAGCCAGCGCGACGCCGCGGGCGTCGAGGCCCCTCCCGCAGAGCGGCCCTCGCGTGCGCGTACTGATCGCCGATGACGATGCGGTAACCCTGCGCCAGCTCTCGGGGCTGCTCGCGCACCTCGGCCACGAGCCGGTCGCGGCGCACGACGGCGCAGAAGCGTGGGCGGCGATACAGGCGCCCGATGCGCCGGCGCTCATCATCCTGGACTGGATGATGCCGCCGCCCGACGGCGTGGAGATCTGCCGGCGCCTGCGCGACAGCGGACGGCGTCCCTACCAATACGTCCTGCTGCTCACCGCCCGCGACACCGTCGACGACGTCGTCGAGGGCATGGATGCCGGTGCGGACGATTACCTCAGGAAACCCTTCGACCTGCGCGAGCTTCGGGTGCGGCTGCGCGCGGGAGAGCGCGTGCTCGCGCTGCAGGACGAGCTGCGCGCCCAGGCGACGACCGATGAGCTCACGCGGCTGCCCAATCGCCGCGGAATCCTCGAGCGCCTGCAGCACGAGCTCGCCCTGGTGCGGCGAGACGGGCGGGCCTTCAGCATCCTCACGATCGACATCGACAACTTCAAGAACGTCAACGACGCGCACGGCCACGCAGTCGGCGACGAAGTGCTGAAGCATGTCGCCGCGCGCATGCGCGTCCAGGTCCGCGGTTACGACGACGTCGGGCGCCATGGCGGCGAAGAGTTCATGGTCGTGCTGCCCGCGTGCGACCCGGCAGGCGCAGTGGGCGTCGCCGAACGCATACGCGCCGACATCGCCTCGTCCCCGGTCTCCACCTCCGCCGGCGGCCTGACGGTCACGGTGAGCATCGGCGTGGCGACGATCCCGGGAGCCGCGGCCGCGGACGCGACCGGCCTGCTCGCCGCCGCGGACGGCGCCCTCTACGCCGCCAAGCGCAACGGACGAAACCGCGTGCAGATCGCGCCCGACGCCGATGCGTCCACGGGACCCACCCCGCCGATTACGCCGTAAACCCCCTCCGGTTTTTGATAGCCTCTGCGGGATGACGCATCCGACGAAAGCGCCTCCCATGCAAATCGTTCCCTCGCCCGACCCGATCGGCGCCGAAGTGCTCGGTGCCGACCTCGCGCATCTTTCCGCCGCCGATTTCGCCCGCATCGAGGCCGCGTTCAACGAGCGCTCGGTGCTGTGCTTCAGGGACCAGCGGCTCACCGAGCCGCAGATGATCGCGTTCGCACGTCGCTTCGGCGACGTGGAGCGCATCTTCCTCACGCATTACGCGCATCCGGAGTATCCGGAGATCATGCTCGTGACCAACATCCGGGAGAACGGCCGCAACATCGGCCATGCGGATGCGGGTCGCGTGTGGCACACCGACATGTCGTACACCGAGCGCCCGCCGCGCGCGACGATGCTCTACGCGCTCGAAGTGCCGTTCGAGGATGGCGTGGCGCTCGGCGATACGATCTTCTCCAGCGCGGCGGCCGCGTACGACGCCCTGCCCCGCGACACGCAGGAACGGATCGCGCGCTTGCGTGCGATCCATCAGGTCGCGGGGCGCCGCGCGCGCACCGGCACCGGCCAGGAAGACCAGGCGCTGCGCCGTGAGCAACCCGCGGTCGTGCATCCGGTAGTGCGCACCCATCCGCATACCGGCCGCAAGTGCCTGTACGTGAGCAAAGGCGAATGCGAAGGCATCGAAGGCATGGCCACGGACGAGGCGCTGGCGCTCATCGACGAGCTCGCCGATCACACCATCGACCCGCGCTTTCGTCACGTGCACCGCTGGCGCGCCGGCGACCTCCTGATGTGGGACAACTGCAGCGTGCAGCACCTCGCGTCGCTCGATTACGAATGGCCGAAGCACCGGCGGCTGATGCATCGCATCACCGTCGACGGCACGGTGCCGGTCTGAGAGCAAGCCCGTGCAGAAACTGACGGTCCTGAGCCCGGAAGGACTGGACGCGGTCAAGCGCACAGGCCCTGCGCCGCGCCTGAGCAGCCTCGAGGGCAAAACGGTGTGCGAAGTCTGGAACGGCGTCTTCAAAGGCGACGTGACGTTCCCGATCATCCGGGCGCAGCTTCGGGCGCGCTATCCGGGCGTGCGTATCGTGCCCTACACCGAGCTCCCCCACGCGCCCGCCACCGACCATCCCGCGCGGCAGCGCGCGCTCGCGCTGGAGATCGCGGCGCTGGTGAAGGCGAAAGGCTGCGACGCGGTGATCTCCGGCAACGGCGCCTGAGGCACCTGTGCACCGGCCGCGGCGCGGCCGGCAGCGGAAACCGAGAAAGCGGGCATCCCGAGTGTCGTAGTGACGACCACAGGCTTTTCGGCGCTCGCGAAGCACACCGGCAAGGCGTTCGGCGCCGATGCGCTGCGCGTCGCCGAGTACGCGGGTCCGCTCGGCATTCACGACGCCGACACCCTCCGCAGGAACATCTCCGAAGGCCTCGTCGAGCGTATCGTCGACGCGCTGACGGCCCCGCTCGAGGCAACCGTCTCTGAAAAAAGCGCGGAAGCCCTCAACGGCACGCCCGAAGAGATCGAGGCGCACTTCCGCGCGAAGGGTTGGACCGACGGGCTGCCGTTCGTGGCGCCCACGATCGAGCGCATCGAAGCGTTCCTGCGCCACACGCCCCGCGCGTCCGACGAGCAGATCGCGCTGTTGCCTTCGGCCAACCTGCGCGCGACGCCGCGCAACATCGCGGCCAACGCGGTGATGGCGGGCTGCCGCCCCGAGCACATGCCGCTGCTGGTCGCGGCGGTCGAAGCGCTCGCCGACGAGCGCTGCAGCCTCGACAACCTCGGGAGCTCGTCCGGCATCGTCCCGTTCGCGATCGTCAACGGCCCCATGGCGAAAGCGCTCGATATCGCAGGCGGTCCGCAGGCGATCTCGCGCGGCGCGAATCCCGCGATCGGCCGCGCGCTCGGGCTCATCGTGCGCAACATCGCAGGCTTCAGGCCGGGCGCGAGCTACATGGGAACGTTCGGCTACATCCTGCCGTTCGTGCTCGCGGAGAACGAAGACGAAAGCCCGTGGGAGCCGTTTCACGTGACTCACGGTTTCCCGCCCGATGCGAGCACGGTGACCATCGGCGTGACGAACAACTGGGGGTCGTCACCGGCGCCCTACGACACCGCCGATCTCTCCGGCGCGGACGTCGCGCTCGAGCTCATCGGCCGCGAGGTGACCAAGAAGACGCGGCTCTTCAACTTCCCCGCGATCGGCGACGACGCCGAGCACGTGATGGTGACGGTGCTGATGTCGCCGCCGGTGGCGAAATCGCTCGCCGCCGCGGGCTATTCCAAGCGTGCGGTGCAGGAGCACGTCTACGAGCACGCGCGCATGCGCCTCGCCGATTTCGACTGGATGCTCAAGTACACCGCGACGATGCGCACCACCGCGCGCGAGCGCGTCGAAGCCGGGGTGCTGCCGCTGGAATTCGCCGGAAACCCCGACGATCCCGTGCGCGTGCTGTCGAGCCCCGACCTCGTGCACGTGATCGTCTGCGGCGACCCGGGCCGCAACCGGCTCATGGTGATGGAAGGCGGACACACGCGGCCGACGACGCGGGTCATCGTGCCCGCCCGCTTACCGTAGGGCGCGCCGGCACGGCAACCGCCCCACTGCGCATCATCCGCCGAGCGGCCCGGAGACCGCGTCGAAGGCGTATTCCCGCCCGGGCTCGTTGCCTTTCAGACTGTCCGCGTCGGGCTCGCCGAGGTAACGGTCGCCGCGCCTGGCTGCCTCGTCGGTCGCGGCGCGGGCGCGAGGCGCACGCGTTCGTTGATAGAGCGCGAAGGCTTGCTCCGGCGTGGCTTCGGACTTCAGGCAGCGCGTCAGAATCATCGCATCTTCGATCGCATTGGCCGCGCCCTGCCCCAGGAACGGCAGCATCGGATGGGCGGCATCGCCGAGCAGCACCACGCGGCCGGAAGACCACTCGTCGAGCCACGGACGGCCGAACAGGCCCCACTTGAACACCTGGCCGGCCCGGGAAATGACGGTTCGGGTGCCTTCGTCGAAGCTCGAGAACTCCTCGAGGAACTCGTCGCGCGGCGCCGGTATCATCCAGCCTTCCGCTTCCCATTGCTCCCGGTGCGCGACGGCGACGAAATTCAGCAATTCGCCGCGGCGGACCAGATAACGGTTGATGTGCCGGCCCTGCCCGAAGGCGACTGCCGATTCACACAAGTGCGCAGGCAGATCGGCGGTATCGACCAGGCCTCGCCAGGCGACGAACCCCGCAAAAACCGGCGGCGCCGGGTGGAACAGCGCTTCGCGGATCGTCGAACGTATGCCGTCGGCCGCGATCACCACATCCGCGATCTCCGAGCGGCCGTCGGCGAACGTCAGCTGCGCCTGTTTATCGCGCGGCTCGACCCGGTCCACGCAGGCTCCGAGCTTCAGCGCCCCCGGAGCGGTCTCGCCCAGGCGCGTGATCAGCGCATGCTGCAAGTCCCAGCGGTGCAGGCGTAAATAGGGCGCGCCGTAGATCTCGCGAAAGTCCCTGGTCATCATGCGGAAGATGACCTGGCCGGTGCGGTAATGCCGGTATTCGGTTTGCGGCGGAGTCACCGCGGTCGCTTCGAGCTGCGGCCCGAGGCCGAGGTGGTAGAGCACTCGTGTCGCATTGGGCGCAAGCGTGATTCCCGCGCCCTGATCGACCAGCTGCGGCGAGCGCTCGTACACGGTAACGGCGAAGCCTGCCTGAGTCATGGCCAGGGCGGTGGTGAGGCCGCCGATGCCGCCGCCTACAATCGCGATCTTCATGTGCTCTCGCCTTCGTGCATGCTGCCGGTCCGTTTCTAGCATGCGTGCAATGTACAGGCCCCTTCGAGGAACAACAATGCATGCCCCTATCGTGAAGTGCATTTTCAGCATAGCCATCGCCGCCGGCACCGCGGGATACGCCGGAGCCCAGAGCTATCCCAGCAAACCGATCCGGCTCGTCGTACCGTTCGACGCGGGCGGCACTGTCGACACGCTGGCCCGCGTCGTCGCCGCGCAGATCACGAAGCAATCCGGCGCGCGCTTCATCATCGACAACCGTCCCGGCGCCAACAGCGCGATCGGTGCGGCGGCGGTCGCGCGTGCGACGCCCGACGGCTACACCGTGCTGAACGTCTCGCCGTCGCTCGTGCTGAATGCGCTGCTGCGCAAGGACGTGCCCTACGATCTGCACAAAGACTTCGTGCCGGTCACGAACCTCGGCATCGGCCAGGGCTACCTTCTCGTGGTGCGCGAGGACCTGCCGGCCAAGTCCGTACGCGAGCTGATCGCGTTAGCCAAAAACCGGGGCGACAAGCGCCTCACGTACGGCACCCCCGGCATCGGCAACGCGCTGCATGTCGCTTCGGAGATCTTCGCGATGAAAGCGGCCATACCGCTCCTGCACGTCCCTTACAAGGGCAGCGCGCCGGCGCTCACGGCCATCGCCGCGGGGCAGGTCGATCTCATGATGCTGTCCCCGGCTACGGTGTTTCCGTTCGTGCAGAACGGGAAAGTGCGGCCGATCGCCTTCACCGGGTCGGAGCGCTCGAAGGAGTTTGCGAACGTTCCGACGATGCAGGAAGCGGGCGTCGAGGACTGCGTCATCAAGGGCACCTGGGTAGGCTGGTTCGTTCCCGCCGACACTCCGCAGAAAGCGATCGCGGTGCTCGCCGACGACGTGAACAAAGCCGTGCACAGCCCGGAGGTCTCCAGGACCCTCGCGACCGGCGGATTCGACGCCGACGGCCGCTCGCCTGCGGAATTCGCGCGCTTCGTACGGGCGGAGTGGCAGCGCTATGGCGAAGTGCTCAGGAACGCGAAGATCGAGCTGAAGTAACGCCGCCGGGGACACGGTCCGCCCATGGCGGCGCAAGGCTAATCGTCCGACGCTTCCTCGACCTCGAGAATCGGTTTGTCGCTGAACAGATAGCGGCGCAGTTGCTTGTCCAGCGCCGGATCGCGGCGGCGCAGCCATTCGAGGAGCATCGCGGCGTGCTCTTTTTCCTCGTCGCGGTTGTGCGCCAGGATCTTGCGCAGCTCGTCGTCCCGGGCCGCGTCGACGCGCTGGTCGTACCAATCGGCGGCTTCCAGCTCCTCCATCAGCGACACGAACGCGCGGTGGCGGTCGATGGTCTCGGGCTTCAGTACCGACAGGTCTTCGTGCAGTCCTTCTGACGACATGTGCGTTTCCTCTCTTCAGTTCAGGTCCGCGGCGAGCGAGTCGCGCACCGCGTCCGCGATGCGCACCGTGACATCGTACGCCGCGTGGTCGATGCCGATCTCGACGTCCTCGCCGTGCTTCACGCGCGCCGCCATCTCCGGCGTGAGCTCGAAGCGCAGGAAGTGCACCGACGAGGTCTTCTCGTCGTTCTCGCGCTCGATGTCTTCGTCCGCGATCGCGTAGACGCGGTCGGATCCGGCGACGCGCACCCAGACGTGGCGCTCGATCCCTTTCAGCCGCTGCAGCGCCACGCGCCGCTCCTCCGCGTCCGGGTACTCGATCATGAACGTCGCTTTCCAGTTGCGGCCGTCCGGGATGAGCGCGTTGTACGTGTCGAGCTCCTCGGCGATGCCTTCGGGCTCGAAGATGCGCTCTATCCTCAGCATCTCCTGCACCTGGTACTGCATCGTCAGCCGGTCTTCGAACTGGACGGTGACGTTCGCGCCGATCGCCACCTGACGGATCTTCTTGTGCTCGATCACGCGCGCGCGAAAGTCCGACCGCTCCCGCGCATAGCGCTCGAGCGTGTAGAGGTCGTCGGCCGCGAGCTTGCGATCACCGGAGGTCGTCATCTTCAGATTCCGTACGCGCGGCGCAGCAGGCTCATCGGATGCTCGGGCGGCGCGTCACCGTCGAGCCCGTTCCGGATCTGGCTTCCGGCCATCGGACAGTCGCTGCCGTAGTGGTCCGCGCCCGCCGCCTTGACCCGGTCGACCACCGGCCGCGCGATCTTCATCGATGCGTCGTGGAACTCGCGCTTCACCGCGTAGGTGCCGTCGTGGCCCGAGCAGCGCTCGATCGGCACGACCTCGGTGCCCGGCACCAGCGAGAGCGCGTCGCGCGTCTTGAGCCCGAGGTTCTGCACGCGCAGGTGGCACGGCACGTGATACGCGACCTTGCCGAGCGTGTTCCTGAAATCGGTGTTCAGCTTGCCTTCGGCGTGGCGCAGCATCAGGTATTCGAACGGATCGAACATCGCGTCCCTCACCTTGATCACGTCGGCGTCGCCGGGAAAGATGAGCGGCAGCTCCTGCTTGAACATGAGCACGCACGACGGGATCGGCGCGACGAGATCCCAGCCTTCGTCGACGAGCCTGGCGAGCACCGGGATGTTCGCGTCCTTCAGGCGCGCGATCGATTCGAGGTCGCCCAGCTCGAGCTTGGGCATGCCGCAGCAGCGCTCCTCGTCGGGGAGCCGCACCGCGATGCCGTTGTGCTCGAACACCGCGATCAGGTCTTCGCCGATCTGCGGCGCGTTGTAGTTCCCGTAGCACGTCGCGAACAGCGCGACGCGGCCCTGCGTGCCGCCCGCCGCTTCGACGAGCCCGACCGCGCTCTCGCGGCGGGCGGCACGGCGGCGCAGCGTATCGCTGTGATATTCGGGCAGCACGGCGTCGGCGTGCACGCCGAGGACTTTCTCGAGCGCCTTTCGCATCAAAGGCGTCCTGTTCGCGGCGTTCACCGCCTGCGCGACGACCGGTATGCCCGCGAGCCGGCCGACCGCGTCGGTGCTCGTCAGCACCTTGTCGCGCAGGCTCGTCCCGCCCTTCTCGAAGCGGACCGCCTTCGCGCGCAGCATGAGGTGCGGAAAATCGACGTTCCACGGATGCGGCGGCACGTACGGACACTTGGTCATGTAGCACATGTCGCACAGGTAGCAGTGGTCGACGACCTGCCAGAAATCCTTGCGGTCGACGCCGTCGAGCTCCATCGTGCTCGACTCGTCGATGAGATCGAACAGCGTGGGAAACGAGTTGCACAGGCTGAAGCAGCGGCGGCAGCCGTGACAGATGTCGAAGATCCGCGTCATCTCCGCGAACAGCGACGACTCGTCGTGGAAGGACGGATCCTTCCAGTCGAGGGCATGCCGCGTCGGCGCCTCCAGGCTGCCTTCGCGCGGTTTTTCCTTCGTGCTCATGGGGGGGTTGCGGGGCGGCGCGCCGGCGCGCCGGCCCGCAGTGACATCAGATCGCGTCGAGCGCCTTCTGGAAGCGGTTGGCGTGCGAGCGCTCCGCTTTTGCCAGCGTCTCGAACCAGTCGGCGATCTCCGCGAAGCCTTCGTCGCGCGCGGTCTTCGCCATGCCCGGATACATGTCGGTGTATTCGTGCGTCTCGCCGGCGATCGCGGCCTTGAGGTTGAGCTCGGTGCCGCCGATCGGCAATCCGGTCGCCGGATCGCCGGACTGCTCGAGATACTCCAGGTGCCCGTGCGCGTGGCCGGTCTCGCCTTCCGCGGTTGAGCGGAACACCGCTGCGACATCGTTCTGCCCTTCGACGTCCGCCTTCGCTGCGAAATACAGGTAACGGCGGTTCGCCTGCGACTCGCCCGCAAACGCCGCTTTCAAATTCGCTTCGGTCTTGGATCCTTTGAGCGCTGCCATCGTGTGCCTCCATGGGTTGACGCCCTCGCGCTTCCGAGGGCGCTGAGAATCTGCGTCGGCCTCCCGACCGGTCGACTATGACCCCGGCAGCGCAATCGATCAAACGATATATTTTGCTTAGAATGATCGGTATATCCGATTAGCGATCCGACCATGCGTGCGCCCCTGCCGTCCTTGCGCCAACTCGCCTATCTGGTGGAGCTGTCCGACCGCCTGAACTTCCATGCGGCGGCGCAGGCGCAGTTCGTCACCCAGTCCACCCTGTCGGCCGCGATCAAGGAGCTCGAATCGCTGCTCGGCGTGCAGCTCGTCGAGCGCGACAAGCGCACGGTGCGGCTCACCGAGGTCGGCAAGACGGTGACCGACCGCGCGCGCGACCTCCTCGCCGAAGCGGGCGACCTCGTCGAAGCGGCGCGCAGCGGCGCAGAGCCGCTGTCGGGCTCGTGCCGCTTCGGCGCGATCCCGACGATCGCGCCCTTCCTGCTGCCGCAGGTCCTGCCGCTGCTGCGCGAACAGCACGAGTCGCTCAAGCTCTACCTGCGCGAGGATTTCACCGACCGGCTGCTCGAGCGCCTGCACGCCGGCGACCTCGACATCGCGCTCATCGCCCTGCCCTACGCCACGGGCGAGCTCTACGTGCGCGAGCTGTTCAGGGACGCTTTCCATTTCGTCGCGTACGAAGGCCATCCGCTGCTGCGCGCCTCGCGCATCGACGTGCGCAAGGTCGACACGCAGGACGTGCTGCTGCTCGAAGAAGGCCACTGCCTGCGCGAGCACGCCATTCAGGCGTGCGGGGATCGGCGGGCCACGTGGAAGGCGAAGGTCGAGGCGAGCAGCCTCTACACGCTGCTGCAGATGGTGGAAGGACGTCTCGGCGTCACGCTGCTGCCGCAGGTCGCGCTCGACGCGGGCCTGATGCGGAACACGCGTCTCGCGGCGCGGCCCTTCACCGCGCCCGCGCCGGCGCGGACGCTGGCGCTCGTCGCCCGGCGCACGTCGGCGCGGCACCGCGAAGTCGATCTGCTCGCCGAAGCGATCCTGGCGCAGCGCGCGGCCGTGGTCACACAGGGGCGCAAGCGCGCATCAGCTCACCGCGCTTCGTCGTAACGACGCGCGCTCGTCCCTCACCCACGCGAGCGCGCGGTCGCATTCGGCGTGCGTATATGCGTATAGTCTAGCGTCCGCCAACAGGAGACAGGTCGATGAAAGTCTACGAACGCATCGCGCAAGCTTTCAAAGGCGAAGGAGTCACCCACATCTTCGGCATGATGGGCGACGGCAACATGTACTGGTGGGACGCGCTCGACAAGCTGGGCGGCGTCAACCTCTGGGAAGTGCGGCACGAAGGCGTCGGTCTCGGCATGGCCGACGGCTGGGCGCGCCACACCCACGACGTCGGCGTCTGCACCGCGACGTGCGGCCCGGGCGTGACACAGCTTGCGACCGGCTTCGTCACCGCGGCGCGCGCGAATTCCCCGCTCGTCGCGTTCGTCGGCGAGTATCCGCGCCGCGACCAGGATTACATCCAGAAATACGACCAGGCGCCGTTCGCCGCGGCGTGCGAAGCGGGCTTCGTGCGCATCGAGACCCCCGAGTACACCGACGAGGCGATCCGCAAGGCGTTCTATCTCGCGAAGACCGAGTCGCGGCCGATCATGCTCTCCGCGCCGATGGACGTGCAGCAGGCGAAGCTCGAGGACGACGACGCGTACGTGCCCTCCTCCACGCTGTTCCCGTCGCCGCGGCTGGTGCGTCCCGACGAGAAAGCGCTCGAGCAGGCCGTCGAGGCGATCGCGAAAGCGAAGAAGCCGGTGATCGTCGCCGGACGCGGCGCGATCTGGTCGGGCGCCGGCGAAGCGATCCAGTCGCTCGCGAAACGCACCGGCGCGCTGGTGGCGACCACTTTGCGCGGCAAGAACTGGATGGCGGACAAGGATTACCACGCCGGCATCTCCGGCCTGTACGCGACCAAGACCGCGATGGAGTACTTCCACGAAGCCGACCTCGTGATCGCGGTGGGCGCGAGCATGAACCGCTACACCACCGAGCACGGTTATCTCTATCCCAACGCGAAGTACGTCCACCTCGATCCCAAGCCGCACGTCATGATGGGCATGGGTCGCAGCGCCGACATCTACCTGCAGACCGACGGGCGCATCGGCGTCGAAGCGCTGGACGCGGCGCTCGCAAAGCGCGGCCACTCGAACACGGGATTCCGCACCGGCGAAGTCCTCGAACGCCTCGCCAACCAGTACGAGGACCGCACCGCGTTCGACGTCGAGCCCGGCACCATGGATCCGCGCGCGCTCTGCCGCGCGATCGACGAGGTGATCCCGCAGAGCATCGCGGTGTGCGGCGGCAGCGGCGCGAGCTCGGGCTTCGCGACGATGAACCTGACCAGGCCGCGGCCGTACTATCACACCGCGCAGTTCTTCGGCTGCATCGGGCAGATGCTGCCGGCCGCGATGGGCATCATCGCGGCGAGCGGCATGAAGCCGCTGGTGCTGATCGACGGCGACGCGAGCACGATGATGCACCTGTCGGACTTCGACACCGCGGTGCGCTACAAGCTGCCGCTGCTGATCGTCGTGCAGAACGACCAGGCGCTCGGCTCCGAGTACCACAAGATGAACGCGCACAAGATGGACGCGATGCTCTCCACGATCCCGACGCCGGACATGGGCTCGGTCGCCCGCGCCTACGGCGGCCGCGGAACGCTCGCGACCACCGTCGAGCAGGCGCGCGCCGCGGCCGCGCAGTGGGTGCAGGACCCGGCGCCGACGATCATCGACTGCCGCATCTCGCGCAACGTGCTGACGATCGCCAACCGGCGAGTGCTCTACGGCATGGACGAATAGCCGCATACCGTCATTGCGAGGAGCGGCAGCGACGCAGCAATCCCGACGCGGTCGATGCCGTGCGCCACGAGATCGCGTCGGATCGCTGCGCGAGTCTCGCGATGACTAAGTAAGCGGCTCGAGCGAGCCGAGCAGCGTCGGCAGGAGCTCGGAGACGGTCGGGTGCACGTGGACCGCGCGCTGCATGACCGTGTACGGCGCGCGCGCGTACATGAGGTCGGCGATGGTGTGCACGACCTCGTCGCCTTCGATGCCGAGCAGCGCCGCGCCGAGGAACTGCTTGCTGCCGGCGTCGACGAGCACTTTCATGAAGCCCTGCGTCTCGCCGCGCTCGCGCGCGCGGCCGACGCGGGTCATCGGCATTCGGCCGATCAGCGCCTTGCGCCCCGATTTGCGCACTTCGGCCTCGCTCATGCCGACGCGTCCCAGCGGCGGATCGACGAACAGCGCATAGATCGGGATGCGGTCGCTGACGCGGCGTTTGTCGCCGTCGAGCAGGTTCGCCGCGACGATCTCGTAATCGTTGTACGAGGTATGCGTAAAGGCGCCGCGGCCGTTCGCCTCGCCGAGCGCCCAGATGCCGGGCACGCTGGTGCGCAGCTCGTCGTCGACGGTGATGAAGCCGCGCTCGTCTTTCGCCACGCCGGCCTGCTCGAGGCCGAGGTCGTCGGTGTTGGGGGTACGGCCGGTGGCGATCAGGAGGTGCGAGCCGATCGCGTCCTCGCGCCGCCCTTCGCAGTCGTTGCGCACGCGCACGCCCTCGCCTTCGCGCGACACCTCGAGGCACTTCGAGGCGAGCTTGAACTCGATGCCCTCGCGCTCGAGCATCGCCTGCACTTCGCGCGACACGTCCTCGTCTTCGCGGCCGATGAGGCGAGGTCCCATCTCCACCACGGTGACCCGGCTCCCGAAGCGGCGATACATCTGCGCGAACTCGAGGCCGATGTAGCTGCCGCCGACGATCACCAGATGCTCGGGGAGGAAGTCCACCCCCATCATGCCGGAATTGTCGAAGTGCTTCACTGCGTCGAGCCCTTCGATGCCGCGCGCGGCCGAGCGCGCGCCGACGTCGAGGAAGATCTGCGGCGCTTCGAGCACCTCGTCGTTCACGCGCACCCGCGTCGGGGCTTCGAAGCGCGCGTGGCCGCGGACGAGCGTGAGGTTCGGCGTCTCGCCGAGCCATTTCTCGAGGCCGTCCGAGGACTGGCGCACCACGTCGTCCTTGCGCGCCTTGACCCGCGCCATGTCGACGCGCACGTCCTGCACATCGACCCCGTGCTCGCCCGCGATGCGGGCGAAGTGCGCGACGCGCGCACTCGCGATCAACGTCTTGGTCGGGATGCATCCGACGTTCACGCACGTGCCGCCGAGGAGCTTGCGCTCCACGATGGCGGTGCGGCGGCCGGAGTTCGCGAGGCGAACGGCCAGAGACGGGCCGGCCTGCCCGGCTCCGATGACGATGGCGTCGAAGTTCATTGGGAATCCCCTTCACAGTGCGCGTCGAAGATGCTTCCATGCGGTCTTGATCAGCAACAGGAGCGGCTCATGACCCGGATCCGACCGATCGCGTATGCCCTTGTCGCCTTGTCGTGCGCAGGCGCGGCGACCGCGGCCGACTATCCGACCAAGGCGATACGCGTGCTCGTCGGCTTCGCGCCGGGCGGCTCCGCCGACATCATCGCACGCAGCGTCGGACAAAAGCTCTCCGACGCGTTCAGGCAGCCCGTGGTGGTCGACAACCGCAGCGGCGCCTCCGGCATCATCGCGACCGAGCTCGCAGCGAAAGCCGATCCGGACGGTTACACGCTGCTCGAAGCGACGATGACCACGCACGGCATCGGTCCGCACCTCTACAAGAAGCTCCCGTACGACGCGGTGCGCGATTTCGAGGCGGTCGCGCAGCTCGTGCGCATCCCGCTCGTCCTGTTCGTCAACGCGTCGGTGCCCGGCACGACGCTCGCCGATTTCATCGCGGCGACCAGGGCCCATCCGGGCAAATACAGTTACGCCTCCGCGGGCGCGGGCAGCCCGCCGCATCTCGTGGCGGAGCTCTTCAAGCTGAAGACCGGCGCGCAGCTCACCCACGTGCCTTACAAGGGCACCGGCGCGGCGCTGCCCGACGTCGTCGCGGGACAGGTGCAGATGATGATCGACGGGCCGCCGCCGTTCCTGCCGTTCGTGAAGTCGGGGAAGCTGAAAGCGCTCGCCGCGGCGAGCGACAAGCGCAATCCCTCGCTGCCCTCGGTCCCGACGTTCGCCGAAGCCGGCATCGCGGGCATGGAGGCCGGGCTCTGGTACGGCATCCTCGCGCCGAAGCGCACGCCCGAGGCGATCGTCGCGAAGCTCAACGCCGAGATCAATCGCGCGCTGGCGCACGCCGACCTGCGCGAGCGCTTCGCGTCGATGTCGGTCGAGATCGTCGGCGGATCGCCCGAGGCGTTCGCGCGCTACATCGACTCGGAATCGAAGCGCTGGGGCGAGGTGGTGCGCGCTGCGAACATCAAGGTCGAGTAAGCCGAGCGCCTCGGGATTGCTTCGTCGCCGCGCGGCGGCTCGTCGCAATGACCCTGCATGACAACCGCTCAGCGCCGCTTGCGCGCCACGGCTTTGGTCCGCGTTTTCGTCGCCTTCACTTTCACCTTCACCTTGGCCTTCGCGCGCGAGGTCGCGCGATGGCGGTGCGGCGCACGCGCCGCGGCGCGCGACGCGTGGCGGTGCTTGCCTTTCTTGAACTTCGCCTTCACCGCCTTGAACGCCTGAGGCAGCGTAACCGGGCGCACCGCGATGTCCGGCAGCTCAGGCTCCTCGACGCCTGCCTGCACTCTCACCAGCAGCGGCTGGCCGACCGCGAAACGCCGGCCGCTCACCCCGCTCACCCGCTTGATCTCGTCGAACGTCATGCCGTGACTCGCCGCGATCTGCCGCACCTTCTGGCCGCGGCGCAGGCGCACGACCTTCCAGGAGACCAGCGGCTTGTCGTGCTTCTGCAGGTTCACGAGAAAAATGCGCACCTTCTTGCGCGGCAGCACGATGCGCTCGCCTTCGCCCGCCTTGATGATCGGCTTGCGATGCGCGGGGTTGAGGAACCTGAACTTCTCGATCGGCAGCTCGGCCAGCTTCGCGGCGAGCGCCACGTCGATGTGCTCCTGCACGTCGACGGTCTCCAGATACGGCTCGTTCGCGATGTCCGCGATGTCGAGCCCGTAGCGCTCCGGATCGGACATCAGGTTCTTCACCGCGATGAGCTTCGGCACGTACTCGCGCGTCTCGGCCGGAAGCGTCAAGGCTTCGTAGTCGTCCGGCAGGCCCCGCGCGCGGTTGCGCTCGATCGCGCGCGAGACCGCGCCTTCGCCGCAGTTGTACGCGGCGAGCGCGAGCGGCCAGTCGCCGAACTGGGCGTAGAGCTTCTGCAGATAGTCGAGCGCGGCATCGGTGGCTTCGATGACGTCGCGCCGTCCGTCGTACCACCAGCTCTGGCGCAGGCCGTAATGCTTCCCCGTGGACGCGATGAACTGCCACATGCCGGATGCGTCCGCCTTGGAGTACGCCACCGGGTTGTACGCGCTCTCGATCATCGGCAGCAGCGCGATCTCCATCGGCATGCCGCGCTTCTCCACCTCCTCCACGACGTAATAGAGGAAGCTGCTGCTGCGCTCGATCATCCGCGCCACGTAGTCCGGCCGACTGGAATACCACTGCTCCCACTCGCGGACGAACGCGTTGTCGATCGCCGGCAGGCGGTATCCCGCCTCGATGCGCGTCCACAAGCTGGCGGGCGGCGGCGGTTCGGCGGCGGGCTGTTTCGGTTCGGGAACGGTCGCGAGCTCGACGGCCGGCTCGAGCACCGGCGAAGCTTCGACCGTGGTCCCCGCTTCGGGATTTGCGATCGGGGGGACCGTCGTCTCGTCACGCGTCTCGACGAGCGGTGACTTGTCCGGGTGAATCGTCGCGGGCGGCGGTGCCACCTGCGCACAACCTGCCATCGCGACGAAGACGACGACTGCGATCTTCTGCATTCTTGCGCGGCGATGTTAGCGGCCGCGGCCGATGCAGGTCAATCACTTCATGCTCGAACGCCCACGATAACGGCATAAGAGCGCGACAAACCTCACGCGCCTTTGCCCGTCACGTCGGTCTGCGCCTGCGCGGGCGCGCGCGCATCGCCGGCGACCTGCACCTCGGGATGCGACGGCTTCTTGATCGCCGACGAATCCCCTTTGCCGGCGCGCACCGGCGGCGGCGCCGCCGCCGGATGAGCAGTGTCGTGCTCCGCGCGGTCGAGCTCGGCGCGCATGCGAGGCAGCGCGTCCGGATGCTCGCGCTGCAGGAAATCGATCAGCGCCTCGCGCACGCGGCAGCGCAGGTCCCACGCGAGCGACGCGTCGCCGGCGCTGACGAGCGCCCGTATCTGCACCGCGCGCTCGTTCGCTTCGGTCACCTGGATCATGCACACGCGCCGGTCCCATTCCGGCGCCGCCTCGCACACGCGCTCGAGCTCGGCGCGCAGCGGCGCGAGCGGCACGCGGTAGTCCACCCACAGGTACACGGTGCCGAGCAGTTGCGAGCCGGTTCGCGTCCAGTTCTGGAACGGGTGCTGGATGATCCACTCGAGCGGAACGACGAGACGCCGCTCGTCCCAGATCTTGACGACGACGTACGTCGCGGTGATCTCCTCGATGCGTCCCCACTCGTTCTCCATGATGACCACGTCGTCGAGGCGGATCGGTTGAGTGAGCGCGATCTGCAGCCCGGCGATGAGGTTGCCGAAGACCGGCCGCGCGGCGATACCGCCGACCACACCCACGACGCCCGCGGAGGCGAGCAGGCTCGCGCCCACCTGACGCATGCCCGGCAACGTCATCAGCAGCGCGGCGCCGCCGACGATCAGCACGAAGAACTTGACCGTGCGGGTGAGCACGCGCGTCTGCGTCTGGATGCGGCGCGCCTGCAGGTTGTCGGTCACCGTCGCCGGGTGCAACCGCACGATCGCCTCCCCGACCGCGCCGACGGCGCGCAGCGCCATCCACGTCAGCGCAGCGATGAGCGTCATCGTGACCGCGCGCTCGGCGAGCGCACGCGCAGGCAGGTCCTCGGGCGCGCCGCTCAACACGAGCACGAACGCGAGGAGCGGCGCCGCCAGCCGGGCGGGCGCCGCCGTGAACTCGACGACCGTGCTCGCGATCACGCTGAAGCGCGCGATGCGCCGGAGCACTGCGTAAGCGATATGCTGGGCCGCGACGGCGACCACGGCGCCGACCGTCCCGAGGATCGCGACGGTCAGCCACGGATACGTGTAATCGAGCAAATCTTTCAAAACTCCAGACCTCCTTACGGTACGCGCAGACAAAATCGTGCGACCCAGCAATAATCGATCCGCGGTTCGCGCGCGCGTAAGATTCGCAAGCCCGGCACGGTCCCACGATCACGAGCGCGCACAGGCCGCGCATACGGGGACACGCATGAAAAACGAACAGGGGACCGCAAATCCGGTGCGCTGGTACTTCTACCGGCAGGAATCAGGCGCGTGGTACTGGGACGCCGTCGCGGCCAACGGCGCCATCCTGGCGCGCTCGAGCGACGGATTCCAGACGCGCCCGCAGTCGGTGCAGGACGCGAGAGCGCACGGCTATACCGGCATCGCGCAGTCGCAGTGCGTCACCTCCTGACAACCGCTCGTCCGAGGTGAGGCGGCGCAGCGAGCGAGGACGGGAATCCATCGCAGGACGATCGGCGTCCCCATCCATGCACCGTACACCATGGTGTGCACCGTTACGGGAAACGAACGGCGCATCCGGCACCGCCGTTGCAGCGTCGGGCGACGCGCTCCAGGCATCGACGCCGCTCCGTCCTCGCGCAAGCCGCTCATCGCGCCGAAGGCACGGCATTTGCGGGTCGCGCCGCTGCGGGACTCGACCCGCGAGATGACGGAGGGTAGTTCAATGAATGCGTATCTGAAAGCAGGGGCGCTCGCGGCATCGATCGTCGGCGCGGCGCTCGCCATGAGCGCGTGCAGCAGCGGCCGCGACACCTCGCGGCAGGACATGGCAGGCATGCACTCGAGCAGCTCGAGCCAGGCGGCGACGCGCAGCGAAGCCACGCCCAGCGCGCCGGCGAACCGGTCGGAGTCGATGCCCGCACAAACCGCACGGGCCGATACCACTACGGCGCGTCCTTCGACCGCCCGGGAGTCGACGCCGCCGTCGAGGCCCGAGACGAGCGCGACGGGCACCGCCGGCACGATGGACCAGCCGGCCCCGCGGCAGTCGCGCGGCTGACGAGCCCATCCCGGTAGCGCCCGCATCGACCGCCGCCGCGGATACGGCGGCGCCGCGGCGGGCGCGCTCCGATGCGGATGAAGCGTCTTTACGCCGTCACGGTGAGCGCTGCGCTCGCCGCAGCGGTCTTCGCGCCGCGCGCGCTGCACGACAGCGGCATCCACGTCGTAGCGGTTCCGCCGCGCGCGCAGTTCGGCGAGCTCGCGGCGAGCGACGACACGCGCGACATCGCCGACCGGATCGTCCGCACCGCCGACAACGGCGGCCTGCCTTTCTTCGTCATCGACAAGCGCGCAGCCGCGATCTACGTGTTCGATGCCGCAGGCCGCGCGCGCGCCAGCGCGCCGGTCCTGCTCGGCATGGCGCTCGGCGACCGATTCGCGCCCGGCGTCGCCGACAAGGACATGTACCAGACTCAACCGTCGGAGCGCATCACCCCCGCCGGCCGCTTCCTGGCGCAGCCCGGCATCAACGACCAGGGCCAGGACGTCGTCTGGATCCAGTACGACGCGGGCATCGCGATGCATGCGGTGCTCGATACGCCCGGCCAGCGCCGCCGCGAACGCCTCGCGACCGCGACGCCCGACGACAACCGTGTCTCGTACGGCTGCGTCAACCTGCCCACTGACTTCTATCGCGACGTGGTGCGGCCTCTGTTCGACAGCACGCGAGCGGTCGTGTACGTGCTGCCCGACAGCGAGAGCCCGCTCGCTCTCTTCGCTCGTAATTGAGCGTTCACCGCAGCGGCCGCCGTGCAATCGACGCATCGGCGGCGAGCGGACCGATCGCCGCGGGCATCGCGACGAGCCGGAACGGCATGAGCGGCGCAGCCGGGCCGCCGAGATCCTTGTGGCGGTCGAGCTGCGAGCTCGTCGCCACGACGTAGCCCCTGATCGGCGCGATGCCGATCGGGCTTTCGAGCGCCTGCGCGCGCGTCACGGCGACCGCGTGACCGGCCTCGAGCGACGGCTGCAGCACGAGGCCGTACAGCGCGTTCGATGTCATCGAGGTGAAATAGAATTCGTGCGGCGCGTCGCCGCGCTGCGTGTGGGACAGCGGCGACGCCGCGACGGCGCGCAGTGCGCAGATGCCGCGCAGGCTCGAAACATCCTTCACCTCGATGCGACGAGCCTTGCCCGTCAGCGGGTCGACGCGCCAGAGCGTTCCGGTCTCTGCGCTGCCGGCGAGGAGCGCGTGAGGCCCCGGCACGACCGCGAGCGCCGAGATCCGGCCGATCTCACCACGCTGGTCGCTATGAAGCCTGAGCTCGGTCCTCACCAGCGCCTCGGTCGCGCCGTCCTCGTAAATCGCGTGCAGCGTAGGCTCGCGGCCATCGGCGACGTACACCGTCCCGGTGAACGGGCTGAACGTCATGTCCGGCAGGCAGCCCGTCCGCGTGACCTGCGCACCGTGCGGAAGACCGATGCTCAGCAACAGCTTGCGCGACCTGAGCGCATACACGTAGACGCGATCGGTATCGAGCACCCACAGCCGGTCGCGCACGCCGTCGACGCTGATGCGCAGCGCGCGCCTGCGGCCGTCCTGCGCCGCGCTCGACGGCAGATACGGACGATCGTCGAGGATGCCGTTATCCGACATGCGCGCAACCGCCCCGTGCTCGTAGCTGCCGACGAGGAAGCTGCGATCGTCGCTCCAGTGATCGATCGCGACCGGGAAGAAGCTCGCGTCGGCTATGGTCCAGCGGTCGGGGCCGTCGCATGCGGCGAGCAGACCCAGCATCGCGGCGGCGAGCGCGACTCTTCTCATGGCGTTCCTTCGTATCGAATGAGCTCGATCGATCGTAAGGAAGCGGCGCGGGTCGCAACAGCCGCACCTGGCTGAAACTGACGCCGTCACAGTTGGCGCGCCGGCGAAACTGTGATGGTCCCGGACGCGCGCAACTGTTACTTTGCGAGGCTGGCGCGGAGCGGCACTATGCAAGACATGGAAAGCGGTCAGAACGCCGTGCTGTACGAAGCGGTCGCATCGGACATCACCTCGCTCATCGAGTCGGGGACGCTGGGCGCGGGCGCGCGCGTGCCCTCGGTGCGCCGCATGAGCCGGCAGCGGCGCGTCAGCGTCTCGACCGTGGTGCAGGCGTATCGCGTGCTCGAGGATCGCGGGCTCATCGAAGCGCGTCCGCAGTCGGGCTATTACGTGCGCGCGAGACACCAGCCGCTGCGCGAGCCCGCGCTGTCGGCGCCGCCACGCGCGCCGCAACTGGTGGGTGTGCACGCGCTGGTCAGCCGAGTGCTGGACGCGGCGGAAGACCCGGACGTCGTCCTGCTCGGCACCGCCCTTCCCCAACCGGAGCTGGTGCCGACGGCGCGCCTGCGGCGACTCCTGAACGACGCCGCCCGCCGCTGGCCGGATGCGATATCCACCTACGGACTGCCGCCCGGCCGCGAAGAGCTGCGCAAGCAGATCGCTGCGCGCTCGTTCGACAGCGGCGCCAGGCTCGCGCCGGACGAGATCATCGTGACGAACGGCTGCGTCGAAGCGGTCAACCTGTGCCTGCGCGCAGTGGCGCAGCCCGGCGAGGTCATCGCGCTGGAGTCGCCGACCTACTTCGGGCTGCTGCAGATCATCGAGAGCCTCGGCATGAAGGCGCTCGAGATCCCGACCTCACCGCGCGGCGGCATCTCGCTGGAAGCGCTGGAGCTCGCGATCGAGCGCCAGCGCGTCAAGGCGTGCCTGCTGATGCCGTCGGTCAGCAATCCGCTCGGCAGCACGATGTCCGACGCGGCGAAAGTCCGGCTCGTGAAGATGCTCGACGCCCGCGGCGTGCCGCTCATCGAGGATGCGGTGTACAGCACCCTGCACTTCGGCCCGTCGCCGCCGCGCGCGGCGAAAGCGTACGATCGCACCGGCAACGTGCTGCTCTGCTCGTCGTTCACCAAGACGCTCGCCCCGGGCTTTCGCGTGGGCTGGGTGGCGCCGGGACGCTATTACGAGCAGACGCGGATGCTGAAGTTCATCAGCTCGGTGGGCGTGTCCGATCTGCTGCAGGTCGCGATCGCCGCGTTCCTCGAGAACGGCGGTTACGATCGCCTGCTGCGCCGTCTGCGCAAGACCTATCAGGCGCAGGTGGCGCTGTTCAGCGCGGCGGTCGGCCGCTACTTTCCCGCGGGCACCAAAGTGACGCGGCCGACCGGCGGTTACGTGCTGTGGGTGGAGATGCCGCCGGCGGTGGACGCGCTGGCGCTCTACGAGCTCGCGATGGCCGAGCGCATCAGCCTCGCACCCGGCGCGATGTTCTCCGCCTCCGACCGCTACCGGCATTGCATCCGGCTCAACTGCGGCATCCCGTGGTCCGCGCACACCGAAGCGCTGCTCGAGCGGGTCGGTGCGCTGGCGACGCAGTGCATGGCGGCGAAGACGGGCAGCCGGTGACGGGCGGCCACTGGACGGCGCGCTGCGAGCCGCGAGACTATCGGTCATGGATTTCGCTCTCCTTCAGGTCTTCAAGGCGGTGGCGGACGAAGGCACGATCACCGGCGCGGCGCGCAAGCTGCACCGCGTGCCGTCCAACGTCACCACACGCCTGAAGCAGCTCGAAGCCACGCTCGGCAAGCCGCTGTTCGATCGCGAGCGCGGGCGGCTCACGCTGTCGGCCGAAGGGCGTGTCTTTCTCGGTTACGTCGAGCAACTGCTGCGCACGTTCGACGAGGCCAGGGCGGCCATCACGGCGAGCGCGCCGGGCGGCGTGCTCAAGCTCGGCACCCTCGAGAGCACCGCGGCGAGCCGGCTGCCGCCGCTCCTCGCGTCGTATCACCGCAACTATCCGGATGTGCGCATCGAGCTCACCACCGGCACCGCGGGCGCGCTGACGGACGACGTGCTGAGCCGCAAAGTCGATGCCGCTTTCATCGCCGACTGCGCGGCTTCGCCCGAGCTCGAGCTGGTTCCGGCGTTCGAGGAAGAGCTCGTGCTCATCGCGCCGCAGTCGCATCCGGCGATCCGCGGCGCGCGCGACGTTCGCACTTCGACGATCATCGCTTTTCCGACCGGCTGCGCGTATCGCCGGCGCCTGCAGGGCTGGCTCGCCGCAGACGGGGTGATCCCCGAGCGCGTCCTCGAGCTGAGCTCGTATCACGCGATCGTCGCGTGCGTCGCTTCGGGCACCGGCATCGCGCTGACCCCGCGCGCGGTGCTCGAGACGATCACCGGGACCGAGCACGTCGCGGTCTATCCGCTCGCTTCCAGGAGCCGCGCGGTCACCTCGCTGGTGTGGCGCAAAGGCGAGGACTCGCTCGCGCTGCGCGCGCTGCAGGTCGAGCTCGCATCGCGCGCGCAAGGAGCGAGTCGCCCGCACGGGCGCAAGCTTCGAGTGGTCGGAGGCTAGCGCCCTTTCTCGAATCCAGAACGAACCGTTCTCGATTATTCAATTTCAGTACGGGGCGAGGCTCAATAAGCTTCGCTCATGGTTCGTACTCTGCAGTCGACCTCAGCCGCCGGGCGCCCGATCTCCGCGATCGGCGCCGCCGTCACCGGCTGTGCAGCGCTCGCGGTCGCGCAAGGGGTCGGCCGCTTCGCCTTCACGCCGATACTTCCGATGATGCAGGCCGACGCCGGCGTATCGGTCGTCACCGGCGGCTGGCTCGCGGCAGCGAACTATCTCGGCTATCTCGTCGGCGCGCTCGCCGCGGCGCGCGTCCACATGCGGGCCGCGGCCGCGGTGCGCGCCGCCCTCGCGCTCGTCGTACTGGCGACGCTCGCCATGGGCGTCGTCGACGGTCTCGCGAGCTGGCTCGCGCTGCGCTTCGCGGCGGGCGTGGCGAGCGCATGGATCATGGTGTTCGGCTGCGCGTGGGCGCTGCAGCAGCTCGCGAAGGCCGGAGCGCCGCTCCTGGGCGGCGTCGTCTTCGCCGGCGTGGGTGCCGGCATCACGGCCGTCGGCGTGGGCGTGGCGGCGCTGCATGCGAGCGCTTCTTCGGGCGAGACATGGCTCGCGATCGGCGCAGCGTCGCTCGCGGCGAGCGCCGCGATCTGGATGCCGTTGAGCGCCGGCCGCGCGGCGCCGGCGCCGTCGCGCGCGCGCACTGCCGCAGCCAAGACCGGACGGCACGGTCTCATCCTCGCGTACGGGCTCGCGGGCTTCGGCTACATCGTGCCCGCGACGTTTCTGCCGACGATGGCGCGGCAGGCGATCGCCGATGCGTCGCTGTTCGTGTGGTCGTGGCCGGTGTTCGGCGCCGCGGCGATGATCTCGACGCTGCTCGCCGCCGCGCTGACGCGCGCGCTCGGCACCCGGCGCGTCTGGGCGCTCGCTCAGGCCGCCATGGGCGTCGGCGTCGCCCTTCCGCTCATCCTGCACGGCACCGCCGGCGTCATGCTCTCCGCAGCGATGGTCGGCGGCACGTTCATGGTCACGACGATGGCCGGCATCCAGGTCGCGCGCGAAACCGGCGGCGACGAAGCCACGCAGCTGATCGCGGCGATGACCGCGGCCTTCGCGCTCGGTCAGCTCGCCGGGCCGGTGGTCGTCAGCAGCGTCGCCGCCGTGGCCGAACCGTTCCCGGTCGCGATTCCGCTCGCGAGCGCGCTGCTCTTCCTCGGCGCCGTGCTCGTCAACGCGTCGCCCGCGCCGCAAACCGCTTCCCAGGGAGCGCACTCATGAAGCTGTATCTCAACAAGGCATCGCCGTACGCGCGGCTCGTCCTCGTCGTCGCGCACGAGAAATCGCTGAGCGACAGGATCGAGCTCGTCTGGACCGATCCGTGGCAATCGCGCGACGAGCTGTTGAACGTCAACCCGTTCTCCAAGGTGCCGGCGCTCGTCGTCGGCGAGGAGACCCTGATCGAAAGCGGCTGTATCTGCGATTACCTCGACAGCGTCGGCGGCGGACGCAGCCTGCTGCCGTCGGCCGGAACCGGGCCGCGCGCGGCGCTCGTGAAGTGCGGCTGGGGCCGCGCGTTGATCGACGCGGCCTTCGGCACCGTCATCGAGCGCCGGTTCGCCGCAGCCGGAAGCCGATCCGAGCTCGGCGAACGCTGGCTGGCCGCGACGAAGCGCGCGCTCCCTGTTCTGGAAATCGAGGCAGGCCGGCTCGAAAGCGCTGCGCCGGATCTCGGCGATCTCGCGATCGCGGTCGGGTTGTCGTACATCGACTTCCGCCTGCCGGAAATCGAATGGCGCGCGGGGCATGCGCGACTGGCGACGTGGTTCGAAGCGCTGTCGGCGCGGCCCTCGATGCGGCAGACCGCGCCGGAGTAGCGCGCTACCGCACGCTTACGGCCGAGACTCTCGCCAGCACCGCAGGCGGTCCCAGCATGCCGCGGTGCACCCGCGCCGCGATCGCGAGCAGGCGCGAGCTCAGGGTCAGCCCCGCCCGCTCGGCGGAATCGAGCGCGATCTCGAAGCGGACCCGCCGGTCCGCGATGATGAAGTTGATCATCGAGCCGTGGTCCATCGCGTCCGCGCTCTCGGTGACGATGAGGATCGGCCGCTTGCCCGCGCTCGCGGCGAGCGATTCGATGCGGTCCTTCGCGTCGTTGCCGATGAAGAGCATGTGCGCGTGCGCGAGGTCCTCGGCACTCTTCAACTGCCGCACGACCGTGGGCCTGCCCTGCGCGCCGCGCTCGGCGAGCTGCTGCACGAGCGCCGCATACATCGCGTCCGACCCGGCGACGGCGATGGTGAGCGTGCCCCCCGAAGGGGGGAGCGCATCCTGCGGCCACTGCACGAACTGACCGAAGCGCAGCAGGAACGCCGCCTTGACGCGGCTCTCCTCGTGCGCCTGCTGGGCGCGCGCAGGCGCGGAGAGCACCGTCACGGCGGCCAGGACGAGCGCGGCGAGCGCGATCCTCATCGGCGCACCGTGAGATTGATGAACGCGCTGCGGCGATACTCGCTGCGCAGCGGCGGCGTGCCGAACTCGGGGTGCGCCGAATCGAGCAGGTTTTGCAGCGTCAGCGAGACCTCGAGCCCCGGCGCGAGGTGGAAGCCCCAGCGCGCGTCCACCGCGGTATAGGCCGGCACGACCATGCCTGCGGCCTGCAGAGGCAGCGAGCCCACCCGCCGCACCATGACGTCGAGCTCGTGGCCGCCGTCGAGGTTCAGCGACGAGCGCAGCATCCACTGATGATCGGGATCGTTGCCGAGCGCGATCGGGCCCGTGGGGTCGGGGCTTCCGGGCACCGCGCCCAGATGCTGGCGCAGGCTCGACCAGCCGGCGGTCACGCGCCAGCGTGCGGTGGGCTGTACCGCGGCCCACGCCTCGACGCCGTTGGCGAAGCCTTCGATGTCGTTCTGGATGAACGCGGGTGCCGGCATGCCGCTGCGCAGCTTCTCGTACTGATGGCGGAACGCGGTGATCGAGTACGAGAGCACGGGGGCGGGCTGCGCGCGATAGCCGATCTCCGCGACCTTCGCCACTTCCGACTGGAAATTCGGACCGCCGCGAATGATCGCCAGGTTGAGCGGCGTGAATACGAACGTGAAATCGCGGTCGAGCCGTGCCGGCGCCCGCACCGCGCGCGAGAGCGCGCCCCACAGCAGACGGTTGTCCGCAGGTTTCCACGCGATGCGCGCGCTCGGCAGGTATTCCCACCCGGTGTAGACGTTGCTCTCGGCCTTGACGCCCAGCGTGAGCTCGACGTTGCGCGCGAGCGCGATCTCGTCCTGCACGAAGACGTTCTTCCAGGCGAGCGTGCGGCCCTGCGGTACGAAGACGATCGCGAGCGGAGGCAACGTCGGCGGGAGATCGTCGCGCGCGTGGCGATAGCCCCCGCCCCAAAGGATGCGATGGCGGCCGAGCGTGAAGCGATGCTGGGCTTCCACGTCGAAGACGTCGGCGCTGCCCTGGAAACCGATGCGGTCGACGCGCTCGCTGCGGTCGTAATAGGTCTGGACCGAGAGATCCGAGCCCGCGCCGAGCTTGCGCGTCCACGCGCCGAGCAGGTTCATGCCCGAGACCTCGAGGCTGCCGCCCACGGCGCGCGCGTCGGTCTTGCCGCTGTACGCATCGCCCTGCAGCCTGAAGCTGTTGTCGCCGGCGCTCCAGTCGGCGCGGAAGCCGACCTGGTTGCGATGCAGGCCGTCGAGCGCGGACGTGCCGTTCTCCAGCGTCGTGCTGTCCAGTCCCACGGTCTTGCCGTAGATGCGGTAGGCGCCGGATGCGCCGGATGCGCCGAACGTGCCGCCGTAGCGCATCGCCGCGCGATAGTCGCGAGTGCCCGCCCCCGCCGCGAGCAGCGTGCCGGTGGTCGTCTGCGCCGAGCGCGTGATGACGTTGATGACGCCGTTGACCGCGTTCGCGCCCCACAGCGTCGCGCCGGGACCGCTGATGACCTCGATGCGCTCGACGTCTTCGAGCATCACGTCCTGCTGGTCCCAGAACACGCCGGAGAAGAGCGGGGTGTACACCGTCCTGCCGTCGATGAGCACGAGCAGCTTGTTGCCCAGCGCGTTGTTGAAGCCGCGCGCGCTGATCGCATACGTGCCGGCGCCCGTGCGTGCGACCTGGAGGTTCGGCGCGAGCCGCAGGGCCTCGGGCAGCGTGCGCGCGCCCGAGCGGCGGACGTCCTCGCCGGTGATGACGTAGACCGAGGCGGCGGCGTCCGACAGGCGCTCGTCGTGGCGGGACACCGACGTGATGACGACGTTGGACAGCTCCTCGAGGCTGAGATCGGAAAGCCGCGCCTCGGCGCCCGCCGCATGCGGCGGCGCGAGCACCAGCGCACCCAGCGCGAGCGCGGCGGTTGCAAAGCGGAAGCGGCGCACGCTCAATCCGCGCTGCGGTTGATCGCGAGCCAGTAGAAGCCGGCCTGGCGCGTCACTTCCGCGAAGGTATTGAAGTCGAGCGGCTTCACGATGTAGCTGTTGACGCCCAGATCGTACGTCCGGGCGAGGTCGGTCTCCTCCTGCGACGAGGTCATCACGACGACCGGGATGCGCTTCAGGCGCTCGTCACCCTTGATCGCCTGCAGCACCTCGATGCCCGAGACCTTGGGCATCTTCAGGTCGAGGAGCACGAGGCGCGGCGGCACGTCGCTGCGCTCGGTGTAGCGGCCGGTGCGAAAGAGGTACTCGAGCGCCTCCTCGCCGTCGCGCACCCACGTGATCGTGTTGGCGACGCGGTCGCCTTTCAGCGCGGCGATGCCGAGCTCCGCATCCAGCGGGTTGTCCTCGACGAGCAGGATCTCGACGTCCTCAAACTGTTCCATCGGCTTCTTTCGGTAGCGTGAAGTAGAACGTGGCCCCTTTGTCCGGCTCGCCTTCCGCCCAGACGCGCCCGCCGTGGCGCGTGACGATGCGGTGCACGAGCGCAAGGCCCACGCCGGTGCCGGGGAAATCCTCCGCGTGGTGCAGGCGCTGGAAAACGCCGAACAGCTTCTGGCCGTACTTCGGATCGAAGCCCGCGCCGTTGTCCCTGACGAAATAGGTGTACTCGCGGTCGTCGCTGATCGCGCTCACCTCGATTCTCGGGTGCTCGCGCTTCGACGAGAACTTCATCGCGTTGGACAGCAGGTTGATCCAGACCTGCGCGAGCAGGCTGCGGTCGCCGATCGCCTTCGGCAGCATGCCGAGATGAAGCTCGGGCTCCGCGCCGCCGCTGCTGCGCAGCGCCTCGAAGTTGATGCGCACCAGCTCTTCCATGTCGACCGCGGCTTTCTGCACCGACTGCCGGCCCAGCCGCGAGAACGCGAGCAGATCGTCGATGAGCGCGCCCATGCGTGCAGCCTCGCTCCTCACGATGCCGAGCTTGCGCTGTCCTTCGGCGTCGAGGTGCGCGGCATGGCTCTCCGCGAGCATCTTCGAGAATCCCGCGATCGCGCGCACCGGCGCGCGCAGGTCGTGCGAGACCGAATAGCTGAAGCTCTCGAGCTCCTTGTTCGCCGCCTCGAGCTGCTGCGTGCGCTGCCCCACGCGCTCTTCCAGCTCGGCGTTCAGCCGGCTCAACGCCTCCTCGGCCTGCTCGAGCGTGCGGTTCGACTGCTCGAGCGCCGAGGTGCGGCGCTCGATCTCCGCGAGCATGTCGTTGAACGCGTCGGCGAGATAGCCGAGCTCGTCATCCCTTTCCTTGGGCGCGCGCAGCGAGAAGTCGCGCGTCTCGACGACCTGCCGCGCCACGTCGCGCACCGCCATCAAAGGCGCCGAGATCGAGCGCTGCAGCCACGCGGACACCGCGAGCGCGAGCAGCATCGCGCCCGCCAGCACCACGACCGCGACGAGCGCGTAGCTCGCCACGTGCGACAACGCGCCGTAATCGGCGCGCAGATACACCGTGCCGAGGATCTCGCCGTCGCTGACGACGCGCTTCCACAGGACGAGCTCGCCGTCCTGCACGCGGTTGCCGTCGGCCTCGGGCAGTGGCGGGAAACCGGTCGCGCTGGCGGGCGATCTCGCGTAAGTCGCAAAGAGCACGCCTTTGGTGTTGTACAGCGCGCCCGCGCTGATACCGGGGCGGGTCTTGAGCAGTGAAAGGTTCTCGGTGGCCGCCATCGGATCGTCGAAACCGAGCGCGGCCACGCTCGCCCTGCCGACGATCTGCGCCTGGGTTTCGGCGTCCGCGACCAGCGCGGCGTGGTACGAGCGCAGGTCGAGAAGCAGCAGCGCGACGCAGGCCGCCATGAGCGCGACACCGGCCGTCGCCATCACCACGAGCACGATGCGGCGCCGGATCGACAAGCGTTCTTCCGCCGGCGCGCGGTTCGCGGCGGCGCGCGCGAGCGGCTCCGCGCTCACCGCGCGGATGCGAAACATTCGTCCCAGGGCACCGGGCGGCCGAACGCGTAGCCCTGCACCTCGTCGCACTGCAGCAGGCGTAACAGGCGCGCCTGCTCGTCGGTCTCGACGCCTTCGGCGATGACGCGCATGCGCAGCGCGTGCGCGAGCGAGATGATCGAGGAGATGATCGTCGTGCTCTCGGGCCGGTCGATCATCGTCGTGACAAACGAGCGGTCGATCTTGAGCGCGTCGGCGGGAAGCTGCGCGAGGTAGGCGAGCGAGGAGTAACCGGTGCCGAAGTCATCGATGGCGAGATTGATGCCGAGCTGCTTCAACGCCCGCAGCTTCCAGATGTTCCCCTCGATGTCCTCCATCAGCATGCTCTCGGTGATCTCGAGGTCGAGACCGTGCGGCAGCGAGCCGCCGCCGAGCGCGTCCTTCACCACTTCGACGAACTCGGGACGGCGAAGCTGGATCGCCGAGACATTCACCGCCACGCGCGGTGTCGGCAGGCCCTGCCGCGTCCGGTGGCGCCAGTCGTCGAGCGCGCGCCGGATCGCCCACATGCCCACGTCGAGGATGAGGCCGGTCTCCTCGAGCAGCCCGATGAACTGTCCCGGCGGCACGAGCCCGCTCTCCGGATCGTTCCAGCGGATCAGCGCTTCCAGGCCCTTGAGCCCGCCGCTCGCGACGTCGATCTTCGGCTGGTAATGGAGCACGAACTCGTCGCGGTCGAGCGCGCGACGCAGCCTGCTTTCGAGCGTGAGCTTCTCGGCGACCTTCGCGTTCATCGCCGCCTCGTAGAACGCATACGGGTCGGCGCGCACCTTCGCCTGCTTCAGCGCCGCCTCGGCGTTCGCGATCAGCGTATCGGCGTCCGCTCCGTCGGCGGGATACAGGGCGATGCCTGCCGTCACCGCGATCAGCAGCTCGGTGCCGCTGAGCAGGATGGGCTCGGCGAGCGCGCTCCTCGCCTCCTCCATCCACTGGGCGATCACGGACGCGCGGCTGACCTTGGTCACGAACCCGGCGAAGCCGTCGGCCGACAGCCGCGCCATGTGCTCCACGCGCGGCCACGCGGCCGCGAGCTTGTCCGCGATGATGCGCAGGAGCTCGTCGCCGGCGGCGCGGCCGAAGGTGTTGTTGATGACGCGAAAGCGCTTGATGTCCCAGACGATCACCGCCACCGGGGAGGCGTCGGGCTCGGCGGCGTCGAGCGCGTACTGGAGCTGCTCGCAGAGCCTCTCCCGGTTGGCGAGCCCGGTCACCGGATCGTGCTGCGCGAGATACGTGAGCCTGCGCTCGTTCTCGATGTACTCCAGCGCGAACGCCACGTCGGTCGCGAGCTGCATCAGCAGCCGGACTTCCTCGGCGTTGAACGCGTGCGCTTCCTTCGAGTACAGGCAGAACGTGGCGGTCACGCGGCCGCCGACGACGAGCGGCAGCGCGATGAGCGACCGGAAGCCGCGCCGCGCCGCTTCCCTGCGCCGCTCGCTCCTGCCGTCGAGCTCGGCCACGATGTCGTTGCACATCGCCGGCTGCCGGGTGTCGAGCATCGACTGCACCACGCCGCCCGCCTGCGGCGTGCCGAAGATGACGAGGCCGCTCGCCGCCATGTCCTCGTCCCGCGCCAGGCCCGCGCTCGCGAGCGGCGTGACGACGCCCGTCGTCTCGTCCACGCTGCCGATCCACGCCAGCCCGAAACCGCCGTGCTCCTTGGCGATGCGGCACGCCTCGGCGAGGAGCTCGCGCGTGTCGCGCAGGCGCACGATCGCGGAGTTGATGCCGCCGAGCACCGCGTGTATGCGCGAGAGCCGCGCGATCTTCTCTTCCTGCAGCGTGCGCTCGGTGACGTCGACGGCGATCGTGCCCACCAGCGGCGTGCCGGCATCGCGCGACGGAATCGGGAAATGGTGCGACAGCCACCAGCGCGCTTCGGCTTCGCCGTCGCCGCCGCTGCGCGTGACGTGCACGACGGGCGCGCTCGTGCGCAGCACCTCGCGGTAGGCGCTCATGAGCTCGGCCGCTTCTCGCGCCGGCAGCTCGTCGCAGTGGCGGCCGATCGCGTCGGCCGCCCTGACGCCGAAGGTCTGCTCCCACACTTCGTTCACGTAGGTATAGCGGCCGTCCGCATCGCAGATCGAGGCGTTGCCGGGCAGGTGCTCCATGAAGGAGCGAAAGCGCGCTTCGCTCTCGCGCAACGCTTCCTGCGCGAGGGTCGCGGCGCGCTTGGCGCGCGCTTCCTCGAGCGCGCGCTGCACCACCGGCGGGAGCCGCTCGAGCCTGTCCTTCAGCACGTAGTCGGTCGCACCCGCCCGCAGCGCCGCCACCGCACGCTCCTCTCCGATCGTTCCGGAGACGAAGATGAACGGCACGTCCGGCGCGTGCAGCCGCGTGAGCTCCAGCGCGGCGAAGCCGTCGAGGTCGGTGGGCATGCTGAAATCGGAGAGGACGACGTCCGGCTTGGCGTCCTGCAGCGCGGTGATGAGCGCGGCGCGCGTGCAGACGCGCTCCGAGCTGAAGTCGAGACCGCTGCGGCGCAGCTCGTGCGCGCACAGCTCGGCGTCGAGCGCCTGGTCCTCGATGAACAGGATCAGGAGCTCGTCAGCCACGGCGCACCCCGCTCGCATAGGCGACAGGCGTGATTCCGTACGTCTTGCGGAAATGCCGCGTGAAGTGGCTCTGGTCCGAGAAGCCGGTATCCGCCGCGGCCTGCTGCACCGGCACGCCGTCCGCGAGCAGCGCCTTCGCGCGCGCCAGCCGCACGTGCAGCAGATACGTGCGCGGGGTCACGCCGAACTCCGCGGCGAAGATGCGCGTGAGATGAAAGCGCGTGACGCCCGCCACCGTCGCGACATCTTCGAGCGTGAGCTGCTGCTGATAGCTCTCCTCGATGTAATCGCGCGCGCGCCACACGCTCGCGCGCAGCGCCGCCGCGGCCTGCATGCCGCGGCGTTCCACGCAGCGCATGAACAACATCCGCAGCATCTCCGCGAGCACCACGCGCGCGCGCAGCGTCGCGCCGGGATCGCGCACGTTCGCGCCGAGCTCGGCCACCTTGGAGCACAGTGCGTGGTCCGCGATCTGTGCGCTCCGCCACGTGACGGGACGGCGCGACACGCCGAAGCCGTCTGCGAACTGCTCCATCAGCCGCGCGGAGATCAGGACCGACGTGAGGGTTTGCGGCGCCGCCACCGCGGTCATGACGGTGAGATCGCCCGGACCGGCGAGGCACACGTCGCCGGACTTGGCGACGCAGCGATCACGGCCCCGGCGCCACGCGAGGCGCGCCGAATCGACCACCGCCGTAACGGTGTACGTATCGTGGAACCGGCGCCATAGCTGAGGGGAGCTTTCGATGTTTTCGCTCTCTACGCCGACAATCTCGGGATCGCGATCGAATCGGACGATCCCTCTACCAACTCCTGAAACTGCCACTCATTGATCCTTCGAATTATTTTTAGTCGTTATTGAAGGCCGATGATTGATAGCCCGCGGCGAACGCTATTGGCTAGAACGTTTGTGCGGTTTGCGCAGCACTCTGCGCCAATGTAGGGTAAGCCCGGACATGCATCGGCGTCTGTCGATTATTTATCAAACAGGCGCACGCCCGCGCGCGCGGATGCCGTAGGGATTTATCGACGGCGCTGTCGTCGCCGCCCGACAGTCGAGGCTGCTATCGGATCGTCACGCGACCATCCAGAAAACCAGCGTGAGGCGGGGGAAGTCGAAGAACGAATCTTCCGGATGCCAGGCGGCATGGAAGTATTGTGCGGGAAAGATCACCATGCGACCGGTCGCCATCGAGATCGCGCCGAGCTTTTCCCAGTACGCATCCGCATCGGGCGGCCAGTACTCGCCTTCCTTGCTGCCCTTGAGGCGCTCGTCGGCATCGACGACCTTTTGAAAACGCTCGTCCGCGGTCAGCGACTGCGTTTTCCTGAACCTGAAGAACGCGGTCCCGCCGGAGCATTCGTCGGGGCTGTTCAGGTACACCATGCAGGTAAAGGTCCGCTGGCCCGGAGTCATCACGTCGTGATGAGGGACCGCATAGTTCGCGGGTCGCACGCCGATCTGCATGAACCAGTTGACGTCGATGCTGTTCAACTGCGGTTCCACCGATACGCCGTACGCGCGCTCGATCGCGTGTTGGGCGAGCGCGATGATTCCCACCGGCGGAAACACCGGAAAGCGCAATCGACAATCGTAATAGTCGACGAAGTTGCGCCCGCCTTCGAGCAGCCTCCAGTTCGTCGCGGGCGCCTTGCCGACGGTCTCGCGCACGGCTTGCGGATCCTGCAGCACGTCTTCGATGGTGAGCACCGGCACCTCGCCCACCATCGTGCCTTGCGGCGGCGCCAGTGTCAGGTTGAGTCGGAACAGCTCGTCGAAGATGAATGGCTTCACTTCCACCCGCACTTCCCTGCCGCACAACCGCATCGCGGCAGATCGTGTCCGTACGAAAAGATGCGCGAGCGTAGGGAGCGCACATCGCCGTGTCCAATGCTTTTTGTTCCATCGATTGATACGCAATAAGCATGGTCGTCGAGACACTTTCGAGACGTCGGCGACCTAGGCTCGGCACGAGCCCGTTCTCCCCGGAAGGCATGACATTTCTCAGGCTTCGCTACTTCATCGCGGTCGCCGAAGAGCTTCATTTCGGCCGCGCCGCAAAGCGCTTGATGGTCACTCAACCGTCGCTGAGCCGCCAGATCACACTGCTCGAAGAAGAGATCGGCGTTCCGCTGCTCGTGCGCGACACGCGCCGCGTCGCCCTGACGAGCGCCGGCCGCGAATATCTCGAGCAGGTGCGCGAGATCCTGCGGGGCGTGAACAACGCGGCCGAATCAGCGCGGCGCGCGGAGCGCGGTGAATCGGGCCGGCTGAGCGTTGCGTTCTACTACATCGCGGGGCTCGGCATCCTGCCGCCGGTGCTGCGCGAGTTCAGGCTGCGCCATCCGAACGTGTCGCTCGAATTGCGCGAGCTGCCGAGCCGATGGCAGGTCGCGGAAGTGCTCAAAGGCACGATCGACGTCGGCATCGTTCACGAGCCGTCGACAGTGAAAGCCCTGTCGGTCGAACCGATCGAGCGCGAAGCCATGGTCGCCGTCCTGCCCTCGACTCACGCTCTGGCGAAGAAGCCGACGCTGCGGCTGCCCGACCTGCAGGCCGAGACCTTCATCATGTTCCCGCGCACCGACAGCTCCGGTCTGCACGACCGCATCATCGCCTCCTGCAACGCGGCGGGTTTCTCCCCCAACGTGGTGAACGGCGCGAAGATGATCGTCACCGTGATCGGCATGGTGGCCGCGCGCATGGGCATCGCGATCCTGCCCGGAGTGTGCGCGAAGATCCGTCATCCCGACGTGGTGTTTCGCAAGATCCTGCCGGCCATCGAGATTCAGACCGGCGTGATCTGGAACGGCCACGCCGAGCGTCAGAATCCGCTGACGCAGTCCTTCATCGAGGTCTGCCGCGCGTCATCGGGCGCGGGGTAGCGATCGCGCGCCTTCCACCGCCGCACGGGCCAGCGGAACGATCGCCGATTCCGGGAACGGCGATACGCTGCTCGCGTTGATCTCGCACAGCACGTAGGTGTCGGCGCCGGACGCGGTCTTCGGCCCGAGCAGAAAATCGCAATCCCACAACGCGGGCAGCGCGTGGGTCTCGATGCCGAAGCGCCGCTGCATCGCCGGCACCCACTCCTCTTCGAGCTGCCGCCTGAGCGACTGCCAGGCCGGCAAAGTCGGCGGGTGATAGGTTCGGGGGGTGGGTCGAGGCGCGGTCTCCACCGACGCGCCGGGCGGCGGCGGGTACAGCGCGTTGATCGACTGGAGTCCGTATCCTTCGACGCGGCCGTGCACGAGATAGCAGCGGACCATGCCCTCGGTCAGCCGCGCCTGGTAGGCCTGGTCGATCAGGCCGCCGCCGTTGTCGAAGTACGCCTCGCAGCGCCTCACGAGATCATCGACGGTCATGCGCTCCTCGACGCCGCCGCGCTCGGCCGCCCGCACGCGAACGGCGGTCGCGCTGTCGCCGTCGCGCTCGACCTTCCACACGCCGATGCCGCCGTTGCCGCGAAGCTGCTTCAACACGCGCGCGCCGCCGGCGAGGCGCGCGGGCAGCGCCTCCCGCATCTCGCCCGCGCTGCGGTACAGATGGGTATCGGAGCCCCACCCGAGATCGCGCGTCGTGTGGAGGACTTCTTTGGTCCCGAGCCTGGCGATGACGTCGGGATGGCCGCTGACGAACACGCCCGCGGCGGCGACTTCGCGCAGCATCGCGTCGAGCACCGAACGGTCGCGCCCGTCCTGCAGCGGATTCACCCAGACCAGCACGGCGTCCACGCTCATGAGCTGCTCGCGCACCGCGTCGGCGAACGTTTCGTCGAAGACCGCTCGTTCGGCGTGCGCGCCCAGATCGGCGAGCGCGCGAAAGAGCGGCACGAAGCGGCTGTCCTCCGGAGCGGACCTGCGCCGCGCTTCGCCATCTCCCCGGTCGAGTATCGCGACACGGACCGGACGATCGTCGGGTGCGATGCTCATGATGAGCCTCCACTGAAGATCACGCGACTCTCGATCGGCTTGACCGACAGGCGGGCGGCGAGCCAGGGACGGCAGTGTATGGGGGTCAGGTGATAACGCATCGCAGCCTCCTCCCGCGAGGGATCGGAGCAGCGCTTGGACGGTCATCGCCTTTCGGGACCGGGTGTCTGCGATGGACCCGGCTAGGCTGGGCGCCTACGCATCAACGTTATAACGCCGGTGTGACAATGTCAACACACGCCTGGCGGCGCTTTCCAAAGGCCCCGGGACCCGCGACATTAACGGCTTCTGCCGACAGGGAGAGTCGACATGGAAGTCGCGGTCATCGGCGCAGGCATCGGGGGCCTCACGCTCGGCCTCATGCTCCATCGTGCGGGCATCCCCTGCCGCATCTACGAGACCGCCCGGGAATTGAAGCCGATCGGCGTCGGCATCAACATCCTGCCGCACGCCTCGCGCGAGCTGTGCGAGCTCGGGCTCGAGGAAGCCCTGACGCGGCTGTGCGTGATCACCCGCGAGTTCCGTTACTTCAACCGCTTCGGCCAGTACATCTACAGCGAGCCGGCCGGCCGTTTCGGCGGCTACCAATACCCGCAGTTCTCGATACACCGCGGCGACTTGCAGCGGGCGCTGCTCGAAGCGTTCGTCGCGCGCGCCGGCGCGGACCGCGTCGTGCTCGGACGGCGCTGCACGCACGTCGACGCCGAGGCCGGCGTCGCGCACTTCGAAGACGCCGCGACGGGCGCGCCGCTCGCGCCGGTGCAGGCGCGTGCCGTGGTGAGCTGCGAAGGCATTCACTCCGCCGTGCGCCAGCAGCTCTATCCGGACGAAGGCGAGCCCAGGTATTCGGGCATCAACATGTGGCGCGGCGTGACGCGCTGGACGCCGATCCTCACCGGCGCGAGCATGTGCCGCATCGGCTGGCACAAGCCCGCCAAGCTCCTGCTCTACCCCATACGCAACAACGTCGATGCCGACGGTCATCAGCTCGTCAACTGGGTCGTCGACATCGAGACGCCCGAATACCAGAAGAACGACTGGAACCGGCCGGGCAGGCTCGAAGACTTCATCGGCGCGCTCGCCGACTGGCATTTCGACTGGCTCGACGTGCCGCGCTTCCTGTCGAGCGCCGACACCATTCTCGAATACCCGATGGTCGACCGGGACCCGCTGCCGCGCTGGAGCTTCGGGCGCCTCACGCTGCTCGGCGATGCGGCACATCCGATGTACCCGCGCGGCGCGAACGGCGCGGCGCAGGCGATCCTCGATGCGCGCTGCCTGAGCGATGCGCTGGCGACGCACGACGATCCGATCGAAGCGCTGAAAGTCTACGAAGCCGAGCGCCTGCCGAAGACGAGCGAGGTCGTGCTCGCCAACCGCCGCGCGCCGCCCGACAGGATCCTGCAGGAAGTCTACCGGCGCACCGGCGACAAGCCGTTCGGCAACATCGACGAGGTCATCAGCCGCGAAGAGGTCGCCGCGCTGTCCGAGAGCTACAAGCGCATCGCGGGGTTCGACCAGGAGACGCTGCGGACGCGGTGAACGATCGTCATTCCCGAACGGCGGCAGCCGGAGTTGTCGGGAATCCATTGTCAGACCTTGCGAGCCGAAATGGATTCCCGCTTTCGCGGGAATGACGGTGGGTCGTCATTCCCGAACGGCGGCAGCCGGAGCTGTCGGGAATCCATTCAGACCTTGCGAGTCGAAGTGGATTTCCGCTTTCGCGGGAATGACGGTGGGTCGTCATTCCCGACCGGCGATAGCCGGAGCTGTCGGGAATCCATTGTCAGGGCTTGCGAGCCGAAATGGATTCCCGCGTTCGCGGGAATGACAGTGGGTCGTCATTCCCGAACGGCGATAGCCGGGGCTATCGGGAATCCATTGTCAGGGCTTGCAAGTCGAAATGGATACGGTCTTCGTCGACCGCTACCGTTGCGCTCGCTGCTTCCACAACGCCCACGGCCGCTCGAGCACGTCGTCGTTGGTCGCGGCGGCGTTCGCGGCCTCGGCTGCGTTGAGGAACGTGATCTCGCCCATGCGCGAAGCAGTCGCCTGAAGGTTCGCGTTGAGCTCGGCGTAGATCGCGCGATACACGACCTGTTTGATCGACGTGCCCACGGCGACCGACCCGTGGCCGCGCATGAGCGCGTAGGCCGCGCTTCCGAGCGTCGTCGCCAGCGCCGCACCGAGGCCGCGCGTGCGTATGAGCATGTCGGTGTTCGGCCCGCCCGCGTCGCGGATCTCGAACGTCGGCACGTTCATGCCGAGAAAGCCGCTCATGTGGTAGAGGGGCTTGAGCGCCGCGCCGGTGACCGTATAGGGAATGATCGAGGGCGAATGGCTGTGGACGATCGCCTGCACGTCGGGACGCACGCGGTAGATCTCGCCGTGGATGAAGCGCTCGAGATACGGCCGGCGTCCCTGCGCGTCGATCGGCTCGCCGTCGAGATCGTGCTCCATGATGTCGCCGTGCCCGACCACCGCCGGCGCGAGGCTGCGCGACAAGAGGAAGCGATCGGGACGATCGGGATGGCGCACGCTGATATGGCCGAAGCCGTCGACGACGCCTTCGTTGCAGAGGATGTGGTTCGCGACGACGAGGTCGTCGACCAGCTCGTCCGTGTCCATGCGGCTATTATATGAACGCGATGGCGATGTCACGCATACGGCTCGTCCTGCTGCCGCTGCTCGCGATGTGGGCGCCGCTCGCGTGCGCGCAAGGCTACCCGGCGAGACCGGTGCGCGCGATCGTGTCCTACCCCGCGGGCGGACTGCCGGACACCATGGCGAGAGTCGCCTTCCATCGCGTGTCCGAGACGCTCGGCCAGACGTTCGTCGTCGACAATCGGCCGGGCGCCGGCGGCATTACGGCCTGTGAGCTCGTCGCGAACGGCGCGCCGGACGGCTATACGCTGCTCGTCGCGGATACGCCGCAAACCGCCGTCAATCTCGCGCTGTATGCGAAGCTGCCGTACGACACGCTGCGCGATTTCGCGCCGGTCGCCATCATCGGCACCTCCACGCAGTTCCTCGTCGCGAGCGCAGCGCTGCCCGCCTCGTCCCTGACCGAGCTGATCGCGCTCGCGCGCGCGAAACCGGGGCAGCTTCGGTTCGGCTCGTCCGGCGTCGGCAGCCTCCAGCACCTCGGGCTCGAAGCGCTCAAATCGGGCCTTGCGCTCGACATCGTGCACGTGCCGTACAAAGGCACCGCGCAGGCGGTTCCCGCCATGCTGGCGGGCGAGGTCACGCTCGTGTTCTCCGCGTTTCCTTCGATCCTTCAGTTCGTCAAGGCAGGACGCGTGCGATTGCTCGCGGTGAACACGCTGAAGCGCTCGCCCTACGCGCCCGACGTGCCGACCGTCGCCGAGGTGACGGGGCTGCGCGATTTCGATTACCCGCCGGTGATCGGCGTGCTCGCGCCGTCGCGAACGCCTCCGCCGTTGGTCACACGCGTATCGCGCGCGATCTCGGCGGCCGTGCAGCACGCGGAGGTGCGCAGCCGCTTCAATACGCTCGGCATCGATCCGGTCGGGAGCACGCCCGAAGCGTACGCGCGGCAGATCGGCGAGGACATCGTCAAGTACGCGAAGGTGGTGAAAGCCGCCGGCGTGCGGGTGGATCAGTAACGCCCTCCGTTCGTCCTGAGCGTAGCGGTAGCGAAGTCGAAGGACCGCCTTTCCAAACTTTCGCCTCATCCCCACGCCCGTCGCCGCATCCCCCACACCCTTCCCGCCCTCCTCGCGCCGCTGCCTGCGCTACCGCTGCGGCATCGGAACCCTGCGACGCCCGACAAGGACGGCGCTGCGAACCGACGCGACGCCGTCGCGTCGTCCTGGACCAGTGCGCGGAAGCGCACGCGATCCAGGATCCATTTTGATTTTTCGACAGTCCTCGCGAAACCCCGTCCTTGCCGTGCGTCGCAGGGCGCTCGTCTGGATTGGGCGGGCAGGGTATGGGGGATACGGCGACACTCCCGATCGGCTAGTGCTGCCAGCGGCCAGGAGCGGCCTACCTAAAAGGGCTTCGTGCCGGCGATCGTCACGCGATGTCCGTAGCGCTTCTGCGGATAGTAATCCCACATCGCCAGGTGCATGGCGCAGCGGTTGTCCCAGCAGGCGATCGAATTGGGCTGCCATTTGAAACGGCACTTGAAATCGTCTCGCTCCGAATGCCGGTAGAGCATCTCCAGCAGCGCATCGCTTTCCAGGCGTGACATGCCGACGATGTGCGACGTGAAATTGCGATTGACGAATAGCGCCTTCCGTCCGGTAACCGGGTGGGTGCGCACTACCGGATGCTCGGCGCAGGGTGGTGCTTCGGTCAGCGTTTTGCCTTGCCGGATCCGAAACACCTTGTCTCCGTCATGCACCGCTGTCAGACCGTCGATCATGCTGCGTACCGGGGCCGACAGGGTCTCGTATGCCCGGTACATGCTGGCGAACAGAGTGTCTCCGCCGCCATTCTCGGGAATCTTGTGCAGATACAGGATCGAGCCCATGGGCGGAATCGGGTTGCAGGTGACGTCGGAATGCCAGACCTCGCCCGCTACGTACTTCGAATTCTCGTCCGCCTTGATCTCGATGATCTCGGGGTGTCCTTCCATGCGCGTGGTCGGGTGGATGTCCAGATCGCCGAATCGACGTCCGAAGGCCTTGTGCTGCTCGATGCTCAGATGCTGGTCGCGAAAAAAGATGACCAAATGATGCATCCACGCAGTGTGTATCTCGTCGAACTGCTGGTCGGTCAGCGGTTGCCTCAGGTCCACACCGAGGATCTCCGCACCGATGGTCGGGGTGAGCGGCCTGACCTGGATGGTCTGGAACTTGGGTCCGTCGTCGGGCATCGTCGTCCTCCTGCGGTGAGCGCCTCGTCCTTAGTCCTTGGATGATCGGCGGAACGCGGGCCTACCACAAGAGGCGATCAGGAAAGCTTCGTAAGCTGCCGTTGCGGCGATTGGCCAGTGCGGAACTCATGACGGGGAGTGACGCCGGGCAGCAAACGGCCAACTCCGGACGGTCAAGGTCGCTTTCGGCAATGACTGCTCCTCGGCCAGTGCGGCCATTGCACCGTGGCGTCGTTCCGGTCTGCAATGAATTGGTTAGCTGCCCTTCAGTCGTAAATCGATTCGAACGGCAGCTTTGACCTGCCCAGGGATCTTCGGACCAATCGCTACTTTAGAACGGCGCCCTGGTTGATGAACTGGTGTTGCTGCTTGAACTCGATCGGCGTGAGGTAGTCGAGGCTCGAATGCGGCCGGACTGCATTGTAGTGCCGACGCCACGTTTCAACGATGACCTTCGCTTCGCGTCGACTGCGGAACCACTCGACACTCAGGCATTCGTCGCGGAATCGGCCATTGAAGCTCTCATCCATGCCGTTCTGCCACGGTTTGCCGGGATCGAT